>NZ_PTRH01000007.1:0-253541 GCF_002965045.1 Escherichia sp. MOD1-EC6300
TTTTTCGTCTTGCGACGTTAAGAATCCGTATCTTCGAGTGCCCACACAGATTGTCTGATAAATTGTTAAAGAGCAGTTGCGACGCGGCTTTCAGCTCACTGTCGCGAGGTGGCGTATATTACGCTTTCCTCTTTCAGAGTCAACCCTGAATTTCAGGATTTTTCTCTTCAACCGAACCGGCTGTTTGTGTGAAGTGATTCACATCCGCCGTGTCGATGGAGGCGCATTATAGGGAGTCGTTTCAGGAAGACAAGCGGAAAAATGCATTTTTATTTCAACCGCTCATCTTTTAATCATTACGCCGGTTTTTGCTGCTTTTTTATCGCTTGCGGCAGGTCTGCCAGGCTATTTAACACCCAATCCGCCGCGTTTTCTGCTTCAGGCGTAATAGGTTTTCCCGTACGCACCAGCACTTTTGTTCCCACGTTCGCCGCAGCCGCTGCCTGCATATCTTCTAATTTATCGCCCACCATATAAGAAGCGGCCATATCAATATGCAAATAATCGCGTGCTGACAAAAGCATCCCCGGATGTGGTTTGCGGCAGTCGCAGACCTGGCGAAACTCTTCAACACTACCCTGCGGATGATGCGGGCAATAATAGATACCATCCAGATCGACATCGCGGTCCGCCAGCGACCAGTCCATCCACTCGGTCAGCGTTTCAAACTGTGCTTCAGTAAATTTACCGCGAGCAATGCCAGACTGGTTGGTTACTACCACCAGCGCAAAGCCCATTTTTTTTAGCTCGCGCATGGCGTCAATAACACCGTCGATAAATTCAAAGTTGTCGATCTCATGGACATAGCCGTGATCGACATTAATGGTGCCATCACGGTCAAGAAAAATTGCGGGTACGCTCTTCGCCACCTTTTATAGCTCCTTAATAAGGCATGTGACGCTAGTATCGCATGTTTCGACCTGCAAGAAAGTGCTCTTCGCATAAACCTGATTGATTTAGACGTCTGGATGCCTTAACATCCATTTCATTGACGGCTTTGACCGTTTCAGGCATTCGAAATGCCACGACTAACTTAATGACGATAATAAATAATCAATGATAAAACTTTCGAATATCACCAAAGTGTTCCACCAGGGCACCCGCACCATCCAGGCGTTGAACAACGTCAGCCTGCATGTGCCAGCTGGACAAATTTATGGCGTTATCGGTGCCTCAGGCGCGGGTAAAAGTACGCTTATCCGTTGTGTAAACCTGCTGGAGCGCCCAACCGAGGGTAGTGTGCTGGTCGATGGTCAGGAACTGACCACGCTGTCAGAATCCGAGTTGACCAAAGCTCGCCGCCAGATTGGTATGATTTTCCAGCATTTTAACCTGCTCTCTTCGCGCACTGTTTTTGGCAACGTGGCACTGCCGCTGGAGCTGGACAACACGCCGAAAGACGAGATTAAACGTCGCGTGACAGAATTACTGTCATTGGTTGGTCTTGGCGATAAGCATGATAGTTACCCGTCTAACCTTTCCGGTGGGCAGAAACAACGTGTGGCGATTGCCCGTGCGTTAGCCAGCAATCCCAAAGTATTGCTGTGTGATGAGGCCACCAGCGCGCTGGACCCGGCAACAACACGTTCTATTCTCGAACTGCTGAAAGACATCAATCGTCGTCTGGGTTTGACGATTCTGTTGATCACCCACGAAATGGACGTTGTGAAGCGCATTTGTGATTGCGTGGCGGTGATCAGTAATGGCGAGTTGATCGAGCAGGACACGGTAAGTGAAGTGTTCTCGCATCCGAAAACGCCGCTAGCGCAGAAGTTTATTCAGTCGACCCTGCATCTGGATATCCCGGAAGATTACCAGGAACGTCTGCAAGCGGAGCCATTCACTGACTGCGTGCCGATGCTGCGTCTGGAGTTTACCGGTCAATCGGTCGATGCCCCGCTGCTTTCTGAAACCGCGCGTCGTTTCAACGTCAATAACAACATTATTAGCGCGCAGATGGATTACGCCGGTGGCGTTAAGTTCGGCATCATGCTGACTGAAATGCACGGCACACAACAAGATACGCAAGCCGCCATTGCCTGGCTGCAGGAACACCATGTAAAAGTAGAGGTACTGGGTTATGTCTGAGCCGATGATGTGGCTGCTGGTTCGTGGCGTATGGGAAACGCTGGCAATGACCTTCGTATCCGGTTTTTTTGGCTTTGTGATTGGTCTGCCGGTTGGCGTTCTGCTTTATGTCACGCGTCCGGGGCAAATTATTGCTAACGCGAAGCTGTATCGTACCGTTTCTGCGATTGTGAACATTTTCCGATCCATCCCGTTCATTATCTTGCTGGTATGGATGATTCCGTTTACTCGCGTTATTGTCGGTACATCGATTGGTTTGCAGGCAGCGATTGTTCCGTTAACCGTTGGTGCAGCACCGTTTATTGCCCGTATGGTCGAGAACGCTCTGCTGGAGATCCCAACCGGGTTAATTGAAGCTTCCCGCGCAATGGGTGCTACGCCGATGCAGATCGTGCGCAAAGTGCTGTTACCGGAGGCGTTGCCAGGTCTGGTGAATGCAGCAACTATCACCCTGATTACTCTGGTCGGTTATTCCGCAATGGGTGGCGCAGTCGGTGCCGGTGGTTTGGGTCAGATTGGCTATCAGTATGGCTACATCGGTTACAACGCGACGGTGATGAATACGGTACTGGTATTGCTGGTCATTCTGGTTTATTTAATTCAGTTCGCAGGCGACCGCATCGTCCGGGCTGTCACTCGCAAATAACGTTCAACACAACATAAATAATTGAAGAAGGAATAAGGTATGGCGTTCAAATTCAAAACCTTTGCGGCAGTGGGAGCCCTGATTGGATCACTGGCACTGGTAGGCTGCGGTCAGGATGAAAAAGATCCAAACCACATTAAAGTCGGCGTGATTGTTGGTGCCGAACAGCAGGTTGCAGAAGTCGCGCAGAAAGTCGCGAAAGACAAATATGGCCTGGACGTTGAGCTGGTCACCTTCAACGACTATGTTCTGCCAAACGAAGCATTGAGCAAAGGCGATATCGACGCCAACGCCTTCCAGCATAAACCGTACCTTGATCAGCAACTGAAAGATCGTGGCTACAAACTGGTCGCAGTAGGCAACACGTTTGTGTATCCGATTGCCGGTTACTCCAAGAAAATCAAATCGCTGGATGAACTGCAGGATGGTTCGCAGGTTGCCGTGCCAAACGACCCGACTAACCTTGGTCGTTCACTGCTGCTGCTGCAAAAAGTGGGCTTGATCAAACTGAAAGATGGCGTTGGCCTGTTGCCAACAGTTCTTGATGTTGTTGAGAACCCAAAAAACCTGAAAATTGTTGAGCTGGAAGCACCGCAGCTGCCGCGCTCTCTGGACGATGCGCAAATCGCTCTGGCGGTTATCAACACCACCTATGCCAGCCAGATTGGCCTGACTCCGGCGAAAGACGGTATCTTTGTCGAAGATAAAGAGTCTCCGTACGTAAACCTGATCGTGACGCGTGAAGATAACAAAGACGCAGAGAATGTGAAGAAATTCGTCCAGGCTTATCAGTCTGACGAAGTTTACGAAGCAGCGAACAAAGTGTTTAACGGTGGCGCTGTTAAAGGCTGGTAATTTTTAGGCTGTTTCCACAATTTGTAATATCATTCAGGACGGGCGCTTGCCCGTCTTGTCATTTTTACAAGCTCCTGATTCAATATTGACGTTTTGATCATACATTGAGGAAATACTATGCGTGCTTTACCGATCTGTTTAGTAGCACTCATGCTAAGCGGCTGTTCCATGTTAAGCAGATCCCCTGTCGAACCCGTTCAAAGCACTGCACCCCAGCCGAAAGCGGAGCCTGCAAAACCGAAAGCACCGCGCGCCGCGCCGGTCCGAATTTATACCAATGCAGAAGAATTAGTCGGCAAACCATTCCGCGATCTCGGTGAAGTCAGTGGCGATTCTTGCCAGGCCTCTAATCAGGACTCTCCGCCGAGCATTCCAACCGCGCGTAAGCGGATGCAAATCAATGCCTCTAAAATGAAAGCCAATGCGGTATTACTGCATAGCTGCGAAGTTACCAGCGGTACGCCAGGCTGCTATCGTCAGGCTGTATGTATCGGTTCTGCGCTTAACATTACGGCGAAATGAGCAGTTTCCAGTTCGAGCAAATAGGCGTTATTCGCTCGCCCTATAAAGAAAAATTCGCCGTTCCGCGCCAGCCAGGTCTGGTAAAAAGCGCCAACGGTGAACTGCATCTCATTGCTCCCTACAACCAGGCCGACGCCGTTCGCGGCCTGGAAGCGTTTAGCCATTTATGGATCCTTTTTGTCTTTCATCAAACAATGGAAGGCGGCTGGCGTCCGACTGTGCGTCCACCGCGCCTCGGCGGTAACGCCAGAATGGGCGTTTTCGCCACACGCTCTACTTTCCGCCCTAACCCGATTGGTATGTCGCTGGTAGAGCTGAAGGAAGTTATTTGTCATAAAGATAGCGTGATTCTGAAGCTCGGCAGTCTGGATCTGGTCGATGGTACGCCGGTGGTAGATATCAAACCGTATCTTCCCTTTGCCGAATCGCTTCCTGATGCCAGTGCCAGCTATGCGCAAAGTGCACCAGCGGCAGAGATGGCGGTGAGTTTTACCTTAGAGGTCGAAAAGCAGCTTTTGACATTGGAGAAGCGCTATCCGCAGTTAACGCTGTTTATCCGCGAAGTACTGGCGCAGGACCCGCGTCCAGCCTATCGTAAAGGTGAGGAAACGGGCAAAACCTATGCCGTCTGGCTGCATAATTTTAACGTTCGCTGGCGCGTCACCGACGCTGGTTTTGAAGTCTTTGCGCTGGAACCGCGTTAAATTCGCGCCCTTCTCTTTTGACATTTCTTTTGCACTGGTAAACTAAATCACTTTTTTTGTCCCAGGCTCGCCTTGAGCCTGCTCTACCTTCCAACTGGAACCGTAACAACATGCGTACTAGCCAATACCTGCTCTCCACTCTTAAGGAGACACCTGCCGACGCCGAGGTGATCAGCCATCAGCTGATGTTGCGCGCCGGGATGATCCGCAAGCTGGCCTCCGGGTTATACACCTGGCTGCCGACCGGCGTGCGCGTTCTGAAAAAAGTCGAAAACATCGTGCGTGAAGAGATGAACAACGCCGGTGCGATCGAGGTGTTAATGCCGGTGGTTCAGCCATCTGAACTGTGGCAAGAGAGTGGTCGTTGGGAACAGTATGGCCCGGAATTGCTGCGTATTGCTGACCGTGGTGACCGTCCGTTCGTACTTGGCCCAACTCATGAAGAAGTGATTACCGACCTGATTCGTAACGAGCTGAGCTCTTACAAACAGCTGCCGCTGAACTTCTATCAGATCCAGACCAAGTTCCGTGATGAAGTGCGCCCGCGTTTCGGCGTCATGCGTTCCCGCGAATTCCTGATGAAAGATGCTTACTCTTTCCATACCTCTCAGGAATCCCTGCAGGAAACCTACGATGCAATGTATGCGGCCTACAGCAAAATCTTCAGCCGCATGGGGCTGGATTTCCGCGCCGTACAGGCCGACACCGGTTCTATCGGCGGTAGCGCCTCTCACGAATTCCAGGTGCTGGCGCAGAGCGGTGAAGACGATGTGGTCTTCTCCGACACCTCTGACTATGCAGCGAACATTGAGCTGGCAGAAGCTATCGCGCCGAAAGAACCGCGCGCTGCTGCTACCCAGGAAATGACGCTGGTTGATACGCCGAACGCGAAAACCATCGCGGAACTGGTTGAACAGTTCAATCTGCCGATTGAGAAAACGGTGAAGACTCTGCTGGTTAAAGCGGTTGAAGGCAGTAGCTTCCCGCTGGTTGCGCTGCTGGTGCGTGGTGACCACGAGCTGAACGAAGTTAAAGCAGAAAAACTGCCGCAGGTTGCAAGCCCGCTGACTTTCGCGACTGAAGAAGAAATTCGTGCGGTGGTTAAAGCCGGTCCGGGTTCACTGGGTCCGGTAAACATGCCGATTCCGGTAGTAATTGACCGTACTGTTGCGGCGATGAGTGATTTTGCTGCTGGTGCTAACATCGATGGCAAACACTACTTCGGTATCAACTGGGATCGCGATGTCGCAACCCCGGAAGTTGCGGATATCCGTAACGTAGTGGCTGGCGATCCAAGCCCGGATGGCCAGGGTACGCTGCTGATCAAACGTGGTATCGAAGTCGGTCACATCTTCCAGCTGGGTACTAAGTACTCCGAAGCACTTAAAGCCTCCGTTCAGGGTGAAGATGGCCGTAATCAGATCCTGACTATGGGTTGCTACGGTATTGGCGTAACGCGCGTAGTAGCGGCGGCAATTGAACAGAACTACGACGAACGCGGCATCGTATGGCCTGACGCTATCGCACCTTTCCAGGTGGCGATTCTGCCGATGAATATGCACAAATCCTTCCGCGTACAGGAGCTGGCTGAGAAACTGTATAGCGAACTGCGCGCACAGGGTATCGAAGTGCTGCTGGATGATCGCAAAGAACGTCCGGGCGTGATGTTTGCTGATATGGAACTGATCGGTATTCCGCACACTATCGTGTTGGGTGACCGTAACCTCGACAACGACGATATCGAATACAAATACCGTCGTAACGGTGAGAAACAGTTAATTAAGACCGGTGACATCGTCGATTATCTGGTGAAACAGATTAAAGGCTGATGCCAGAAAGGGTCCTGAATTTCAGGACCCTTTTTTACATGGATTGTATAAAATGGATAAACCAAAGGCGCATTGCCGCCTGCTTCTCCCCTGCTTTCTTTCACTTTCGGCCTGTACCGTTGATATCAGCCAGCCAGACTCATCAGCCACAGCGGTAGATACCGAGGCAAAAACATGGGCAGTCAAATTCCAGCATCAAAGCTCTTTCACCGAACAATCAATAAAAGAAATAACAGAACCTGATCTCAAACCCGGCGATTTACTGTTCTCCTCAAGCCTCGGGGTAACCTCATTTGGTATCCGCGTCTTCAGCACTTCCTCAGTGAGCCACGTTGCAATCTTTTTGGGAGATAATAACGTTGCAGAAGCGACAGGAGATGGCGTCCAGATTGTTTCCCTTAAAAAAGCGATGAAGCATAGTGATAAGCTTTTCGTCTTACGAGTCCCGGATCTTACCCCGCAACAAGCCACAGAAATTACCGCGTTTGCCAATAAAATCAAAGATAGCGGTTATAACTATCGCGGCATTGTCGAATTTATTCCATTTATGGTGACTCGCCAGATGTGCTCACTGAATCCGTTCTCCGAGGATTTTCGCCAACAGTGCGTCAGCGGCCTGGCGAAAGCGCAGTTAAGCAGTGTGAGCGAAGGAGACAAAAAGTCGTGGTTTTGTTCGGAATTTGTCACTGATGCATTTGCCAAAGCCGGACATCCGCTTACGCTGGCACAGTCTGGCTGGATTAGCCCTGCCGATCTGATGCATATGCGTACTGGCGATGTCTCTGCGTTTAAGCCAGAAACGCAATTAGAGTATATTGGGCACTTGAAGCCAGGGATTTATATCAAAGCGGGTCGCTTCGTTGGGTTGACTCAGTGATAAAAGCCAGCCTCGTCCACAAAATACCGGATGAGGCGTGAGCGCCTTACCCGGCCTACAAAATCGTGCTAATACAAAATGTTGCATTATTGGCTGTAGGCCTGATAAGCGCTGCGCATCAGGCAATTTTTCGTTTGTTTCTGTCTCACGATGGCTTACTGCCCCAAACTACTGCAATCCTGGTGCGGGTAAAATTTACCTGCCGTATCGGGCGCAAATACTTTGGTCGGCGCACCAGTATCCGGATTAGCCTCAAGCGTAAAGTGACCTTCTACTGACAGTAACACTGGTTTCTCGCTGTTGCCGCGGGCAGCCAAATAGCCCCGTTCCAGCTCAGCGTTATTCGCTACCATGAAACGTTTTCCGGTCGCACAATCAGTAAAGGTTGCCGCATCAGCCATATAAAAATACATGCCGCGTAGAGTCATCGGCGTCACTGGCAGGCTGGATTTTGCCGGTTCCAGTGTATAGTTGAACTGCGATTCGATCGGATTGCCTTCACGATCGAGCATCTCCAACGCATCTCCTTTCGCCCGATAATATGACTTTTCACCTTTACTGTCGGTTAATACCAGTTTGTCAGCGGTTCGCGCCCATGTACCGTAGGAGGCGAAAGAGGAAGGCTCTTCACGCGCGCCCAGATAACGCTCATTCATCACCCAGGTTCCATCTTTTTCGAGGAACAGAGAGGTTTCGATACCTTCGCAATCAGCACACGGCAGCACGCCGCGCCAGCTTTGCGGCATCGGCTTCAGTTCAGCGGCCTGCGCCGGAGAAAGCGTATCGACTTCGGCTCGATTATTACATCCCATCAGAGTAAAGAGGCTGATTACAGCCATCGCTGTCACTATCGCTTTTTTCACCATCCATTCCTTCTTTTTATTCCCGACCGCCGCGCACTTTGCCGCGCAACGCCTTCACGCTTGATTTTTGTGCTTTCGATACCAGCCTGCGCTCTTTTGATGCGCGGGTAGGTCGTGTCGGTCGCCGGTTTTTTTGTTCTGTTGTTAATTCTTTAATCACTGCCACCAGCCGAGCCAGCGCCGCTTCGCGGTTCAGTTCCTGGCTGCGGTATTCCTGTGCCTTGATGACTATCACTCCATCGCTGCTAATCAGATGATGGCTGGCAGCGAGCAGGCGCTCTTTGTAATACTCTGGCAGGCTGGACGCTCGAATGTCAAAACGCAGATGAATAGCCGTTGAGGTCTTATTAACATGCTGTCCGCCCGCGCCCTGTGCACGAATAGCAGTGATCTCAAACTCGCCATCGGGGATAGCAACATGTCGGGAAATCATAATCATGAAGGTTGTTGCCAGGCGATTAAATTTACTTCCAGATTATTCTTATCATCCGATAACCAAATCACCCCATCCTGAATCGTTGCCTGCAGCGTCATGGTACGATCGGCAAAGGCGCTCACTTTTGCCAGTTGCTCGTCGTCCAGATACCAGACAGAAAGATTGGCAAACTGCGCACATTTGCTCTGATTTTGCTGCCACCAGATTTGCGCCGCCCGACTATTATAGGCAAACAGCGCCACTTCTGCGGCCTGGGTGCAGGCTTTCTTAATCCGCCGCTCATCCGGCAGCCCCAGTTCAATCCACAAATCAATGCCCAGATGATCATTACGCAGCCACGCTTCCGGCTCATCATCGGCACACAAACCTCGGGTAAATTGCAGACGTTCATCAGCATATTTCAGCCACGCCAGCAGGCGCAGCATCATGCGCTCCTGGGTTTCTGAAGGATGGCGCGCCAGCGTCAGAGAGGCATCGAGAAACTGGTTGCGGTCGAGATCGGCCACATTAACCGTCGCTTTATAAATTGTCGCTTTAAGCGCCATAAGAAAACTCCTTTCGAATCAGGAGGCCATTGTAACGGAATACATGCAGTTGCGGCGCTGATATTGCAGAAATGAGTGTGGTATAGTCACCTTGCGAAACAGAGTTTATCTTCGTAGGCTTAGACTTGCATCCACGGTTAAGTCAGAGTGCTGACAGGAGGGCATGTGGAAAAATATTGTGAGTTAATACGCAAGCGGTACGCGGAAATCGCCAGCGGAGACTTAGGATACGTTCCGGACGCGCTGGGCTGCGTTTTGAAAGTGCTGAATGAAATGGCTGCCGACGATGCCCTTTCTGAGGCTGTCAGGGAAAAAGCAGCATACGCTGCGGCAAACTTACTGGTGAGCGATTATGTCAATGAATGATACGTATCAACCAATCAATTGTGATGATTACGATAATCTTGAGCTCGCCTGCCAGCATCATTTAATGCTGACACTTGAGCTGAAAGATGGCGAAAAACTGCAGGGGAAGGCCAGCGATTTAGTCTCCCGCAAAAATGTGGAATATCTGGTCGTTGAAGCTGCTGGCGAAACCCGCGAGCTACGCCTGGATAAAATTACCAGCTTTAGCCACCCGGAAATTGGTACGGTGGTGGTGAGCGAGTCCTGATTGACTTTCGCCGGATGCGACGTTTGAAGCGTCTTATCCGGCTTTCACTTAACTAAGCGTTTTCTTCCAGACAAAACTTACGCCATTCTCACCTTCGGCCACACCTTCTTGCGTCACAAATACCTCTGCCGCTGCAATCAGCGTTTCGCCATAAAACAGCAGTGGCGTGGTGTCACGCAGCCACGGCGGTACGCCCAGTTCCTGCCAGATTTTCTTTAGCTTACGTCCGCCGTTGCGGCCGACAATATGCAGCAATCCTGGCGCTTTGAAACGCACGCTGACCGCTTCGTCTGCACGCGGAGGGCGAATATCGCCTCCCGCAGTAAGTTGTACACTTCCCAGCGCCGCCGGTAATTCCAGCGGTTGTAGCCACGTCTGCCACGGCACAATGGTTTCGCTTTGCCCAGTGACGGATTTAATCCACCACAGTTGCGACTGATAGCGGCGGATTTCAAACGCACCCAAACGTAAACAGGGGGAAGCATCTTCTCGCGCCAGCGCCACTTCCTGCCAGATCCTCACCAACGCGTCGCGGGAAGGCATCGGTGCATTCTGCCCTGCCAGCCAGCGGCGGATAATCGCCGCGCGACGGGCATCACTCATCGCCAGCATTGGCGCAATCTGCAGCGTCCCCTGCGGCGTTTGACAGTGTGCTAAATCATCTGCCAGCAGTTCATCCAGCAGGCTCTCTTGCTCAGCACAAAGTGCAGCGCTGCGGGCCGTTGCTTCGGCAAAATGCGGCCAACGCTGCTGCAATAACGGCACTACGCGCAGGCGCAGGAAGTTACGATCGTATGAGTCGTCCTGATTACTTTCGTCTTCAATCCAACGTAAACCATGCGCCAACGCCCACTGCTCCAGTTCTCCCCGTGTGCGGGCGAGCAACGGGCGGATCAGCCGCGTTCCGGCAAACTCCGAGACTTCCGCCATAGCCGAAAGCCCTGCAGGGCCGCTACCACGTTTTAACGCCAGCAGAAACGTTTCACATTGATCGTCGAGATGTTGCGCTGTAACCAGCACTTCACCAGGTAACAGGGTACGAGCAAATGCCTGATAACGTGCCTGCCGCGCCTGCGCCTCAATACCTAGCCCCTCTTGCGCAAGTTGCACACGCTCAACCACCAGCGGCACCTGCCACTGCTGGCAGATATTTTCACAATGTTTCACCCAAGCATCAGCGTTGGCACTTAAACCGTGATGCACATGAATAGCGCGCAGGGTGACGCCCGGATTTTCCGTCCGCCACTGCACCAACTGATGCAGCAGAACGGTGGAGTCAAGCCCGCCGCTAAAGGCCACCAGAATCTGGCGTGAGATGAGAAGTTGTCTATTGAGCGTGAGTGTCATGATGGTGCGATTTTACAGTAGCAATGCCCGGCACGTTACCGGGCAAATGTGGCGATGACAAGCCTTACTGCTCATACAGTTCCAGCGGCAGCCCGTCAGGATCGTTAAAGAACGTGAAGCGTTTTTGCGTATACGGGTCGACACGTATGGCTTCACATTTCACGTTATGGCTTTCAAGATGCGCCACTGCCGCATCGATATCATCAACGCTAAAAGCCAGATGACGCAGGCCGCAAGCTTCCGGTCGGCTGGGGCGCTCCGGCGGGAACGGAAATGAGAAAAGCTCAATCACATATTGCCCATTAAGCGCCAAATCCCCTTTCCACGAATCGCGCGCTTCGCGATAGACTTCGCTTTGCAGCGTGAAACCGAGAATATCGCAGTAGAAAGCTTTGCTCACCGCATAATCCGTCGCAATAATCGCAATATGATGAACTTGTTTTAAACCCAGCATAACGTCTCCTTTATTTGTTAACAGCACGTTACTCGCCCGGAAGCCGCTCTGGCAAGTTATCCCGCCATTTTTAGGACTCGTACGCGGTAAACGCCATCTTCGTCCTGTTTCGCGCCGTGAATATCCGTTTCAAAGCCGGGGTAGCGCTGACCCACCGAACAGAGCATCAGCAGAAAATCGAGTACCGTGCGGCTCTCCTCGGTCAGCATTTCTCCTGGCATCAGTAGCGGTACGCCAGGCGGATAAGGCAGGATCATATTTGCCGATACTCTACCGACCAGTTGTTCCAGCGCAATGGTTTCTACTTCACCTTTAATCTGTCGTTGCCAGGCCTGATGTGGCGTCATGATCATCTCCGGCAAAGTATCAAATGCCCGCAACATCAAACCGGGAAGATCGTGTTTACGAATCAGCTCATGGATCCCTTGCGCGAGATCCTGAATACGCATATTGCGATAAAAATCGGGATCTTCTGCATAGAGATCGGGCAGCATATTTTTGATCCGCAGGTTGAGATCGTAAGAGCGCTTAAATTCCGTCAACCCACGCAATAATCCCATTGCTTTGGTTTTATCGATGCCAATACTAAAGAGAAACAGCAGGTTATAAGGGCCGGTTTTCTCTACTACGATCCCACGTTCGTCGAGGAATTTTGCCACCAGCGCCGCCGGGATCCCCTCATCGCTCATATTGCCCTGCTCGTCCATCCCCGGTGTCAAAATAGTGACTTTAACCGGATCGAGAAACATATGATCGGCATCCGCATCGTTAAAGCCGTGCCACTGTTCGCCAGGCGCAACGGGCCAGCATTCGGCTTCATCCACCTGCGGCGGTTGCCAGATATCGAAAAACCAGCCGTCAGACTCTTCCCGCAGCCGCTGGACCTCTTTGCGAAAATGCAGCGCTCGTTCTACTGAACGGTTAATCAGCCGTTTGCCCGGATTACCACGCAGCATCGCCGCCGCTGTCTCAACCGAAGCAACAATGGGATAACTGGGCGAGGTGGTGGTATGCATCATAAAGGCTTCATTAAACGCCTCTTCGTCGTACTCACCTTTAATGTGGATCAGTGATGCCTGCGACAACGCCGCCAGCATTTTGTGGGTTGATTGCGTTTCGAAGAAAACTTTTCCTGCCATCCGATCGCCACTCATACCACTTTTGCCCTGATAGATCGGATGAAAATGAGTATACGGGACCCAGGCGGAATCGAAGTGGATCGAGGGGACATCCAGCGTCTGTTTGATCCAGTCGGTGTTGTAGAGCAAGCCATCATAGGTTGAGTTGGTGATCACCGCATGAACCGGCCATTGTGCCTGCGTGGTAGCAGCGACTTTCTCTTCGATACTGTCGCGGGTAAATTCTCGTCGCGGGATCCCGCCCAGAATCCCCAACGCATTACGTGTTGGTTTTAGCCAGACCGGCACTACATCGTTCATCATCAACAGATGCGCCAGCGATTTATGACAATTGCGGTCAATTAACAGCGTACTGCCGGATGGCGCGGCGTACATACCCACAATTTTGTTCGACGTCGATGTTCCGTTGGTGACGATATAACTCTGTTCCGCGCCGAAAGTCCGTGCGATGTACTCTTCCGCTTCCAGATGTGGCCCGGTGTGGTCGAGCAACGAACCTAGCTCGGTTACCGAAATAGAGACGTCCGCCTTGAGGGTATTCCCGCCGAAAAAATCATAAAACAGACAGCCTACCGGGCTTTTCTGATACGCGGTGCCACCCATATGCCCCGGCGTACAAAAGGTGTACTTCCGCTCTTTAACATAGGTAAACAAGGCTTTCGTGAACGGCGGGGTAATGTTATCGAGATATTCGTTGGTGTACTGACGAATACGAATGGCGATATCTTCTGCCTGCCCCAACGCATATTCAAAGAACCAGAGCGCCATCCGCATATCCTGCACGCTGACATCCATCGTCGAGTGAGTATTGATGAAGGCATAAAGCGGGAGATATTCATTAAGTTGATTGATATCGCTACATAAATCGAGACTGTATTCATCCCAGTCAAAAATCACGCCGCATATTCGTGAGTTGTGTTCGATAAATTTCAGCAAATCAACGCTGTTTTGTGGCCAGATAATCTGAAAACCTTGCGCCACCAGCGCCGACTCCAGTTCTTTGATGGGCTCATCTTTATAAAAGACGCCATGCGGTCCCATAATGGCAATGATATTCATGTGTTCCTCCTGGAAAATCCTTCCTTAATCATAGCCCGCTCAAACCATGGCGATAAAAAAGGGCCACCGAAGTGACCCTTTTCAGAACATTTGCTGATTACGCGTAGCCGTAGCTCATCAGGCGCTGATAACGACGATTTTTTAAATCTTCAGTGCTTAACACGTCGAGATCGGCCAGATCCGCCAGCAGCTGCGCTTTCAGAGACGCCGCCATCGCTTCCGGGTTACGGTGAGCACCACCCAGCGGTTCCGGGATGATGGAGTCGATCAGTTTCAGTTCTTTCAAACGCGGAGCGATGATCCCCATCGCTTCAGCCGCCAGCGGCGCTTTGTCGGCGCTCTTCCACAGAATGGACGCACAACCTTCCGGCGAGATAACAGAATAGGTGCTGTATTGCAGCATATTCACTTTATCGCCCACGCCAATCGCCAGCGCGCCGCCAGAACCACCTTCACCGATAACGGTGCAGATAGTCGGTACGCTAAGGCGAGACATTTCACGCAGGTTGCGTGCAATGGCTTCAGACTGACCGCGTTCTTCTGCGCCCACGCCCGGATAAGCCCCCGGGGTGTCGATAAAGGTGATGATTGGCATCTTAAAGCGTTCAGCCATTTGCATCAGACGCAGTGCTTTGCGGTAACCTTCTGGCGCTGGCATACCAAAGTTACGGCGAATTTTTTCTTTGGTTTCACGACCTTTTTGATGACCAATGATCATCACCGGACGACCATCGAGACGGGCGATACCACCGACGATAGCTTTATCGTCTGCATACGCGCGGTCGCCAGCCAGTTCGTCAAATTCATCAAAGGCCAGGCGAACGTAATCCAGGGTATAAGGACGCTGTGGATGGCGTGCCAGTTGCGCAATCTGCCATGCACCGAGATCGGCGAAGATTTTACGCGTCAGTTCTACGCTTTTTTCACGCAGACGATGCACTTCTTCATCGATATTAATATCCAGTTTCTCATCCTGGCGGCTAACCGCAGTCAGAGAATCGATTTTCGCTTCCAGCTCTGCAATCGGCTGTTCAAAATCAAGGAAATTCAGACTCATAGTATTCCTGTATTAGTCAAACTCCAGTTCCACCTGCTCCGAACCAATGAGGCCACGGAGATCGTTTAATAAACGATCGCTCGGAGAGACACGCCACGTCGCGCCAAAACGCAACCGCGCGCGTGCATCCGCCCTCTGATAGTAGAGATGTACTGGAATTGTCCCAGAGCGGTGGGGTTCCAGAGACTGACGGAGTCGGTTTAAAAGCTGGTCATCAATTTGCCTGTCCGTCAGCGAGATAGCAAGCCCGCGAGCATATTTTTCCCGGGCTTCGTCAATATCCATCACTTCGCGAGCGGTCATTTTAAGCCCACCGCTGAAGTCATCAAAGCTGACCTGTCCGCTGACGATAAGTATGCGGTCTTTTTCCAGCAATTGCTGGTATTTATCCAGGGCGTCAGTAAACAACATCACTTCCAGCCGCCCGGAACGGTCATCCAGCGTGCAGATACCGATACGATTGCCGCGCTTGGTGACCATAACCCGCGCAGCAACAACGAGCCCCGCAGCCGTGGTGACTTTACCACGTTCTGTCGGGTGCATGTCTTTCAGCCTTACGCCTCCGACATAACGCTCAATCTCTTTTAAATACTGGTTGATAGGGTGTCCCGTCAGGTACAGACCTAACGTTTCACGTTCCCCATCTAACACCACCTGCTCCGGCCACGGTTGGCAACTGGCGTAGGATTGTTCAATTTGTTCCGGCTCTTCTGCCAGCACGCCGAACATATCGGCCTGACCGATGGCTTCTGCTTTCGCGTGTTGATCAGCCGCCTTTAACGCATCGCCCAGCGAGTTCATCAGCGCCGCGCGGTGTGGCCCAAGACGGTCAAACGCCCCGGACATGATCAGTTTTTCCAGCACTCGCCGGTTTAACTTTTTGGTGTCTGTACGGGCGCAGAGATCAAACAATTCACGGAAATAGCCGCCTTTATTACGGGCTTCAATGATCGCCTCAATCGGACCTTCACCTACCCCTTTGATCGCGCCAATACCATACACGATTTCGCCGTCGTCGTTGACGTGGAAATGGTAAAGACCGGAGTTTATATCTGGTGGTAGGATTTTCAGCCCCATCCGCCAGCACTCATCCACCAGGCCTACCACCTTCTCGGTGTTGTCCATATCGGCGGTCATTACTGCCGCCATAAACTCCGCTGGATAGTGCGCTTTCAGCCATAACGTTTGATATGAAACCAAAGCATAGGCCGCAGAGTGCGATTTGTTAAATCCGTAACCAGCGAATTTCTCCACCAGGTCGAAGATTTTCATCGCCAGTTCGGCGTTGATCCCGTTCTTTTCTGCGCCTTCAGCAAATACAGAACGCTGCTTGGCCATCTCTTCCGGCTTCTTCTTACCCATCGCACGACGCAGCATATCCGCGCCACCGAGGGTATAACCAGAAAGCACCTGGGCAATCTGCATGACCTGTTCCTGATACAGGATGATGCCGTAGGTTGGCTCCAGTACCGGTTTCAGGCTTTCATGCTGCCACTGCACATCCGGATAGGAGATCTCTTCGCGACCATGTTTACGGTCGATAAAGTTATCCACCATCCCTGATTGCAACGGGCCGGGGCGGAACAGTGCCACCAGTGCGATCATATCTTCGAAGCAGTCAGGTTGCAGACGTTTGATCAGGTCCTTCATGCCGCGCGATTCAAGCTGGAATACCGCCGTGGTTTCCGAGCGTTGCAGCATGTCGAAACTTTTCTTGTCATCCAGCGGGATCGCGGCGATATCCAGCGGCGGCTCGCCATTCTTCGCCCGCCGCTTGTTGATCATCTCCAGCGCCCAGTTGATGATGGTGAGCGTACGCAAACCAAGGAAGTCGAACTTCACCAGCCCGGCGTATTCAACGTCGCTTTTATCAAACTGGGTAACCGGATGTTTGCCCTCTTCATCGCAATAAAGCGGCGCAAAATCGGTAATTTTGGTCGGCGCGATAACCACCCCACCGGCGTGCTTACCAGCGTTACGGGTGACCCCTTCCAGTTTGCGCGCCATGTCGATCAGCGCCTTAACTTCTTCGTCCGCTTCGTAGATTTCCGGCAGTTGCGGCTCGGCTTCAAACGCTTTCGCCAGCGTCATCCCCGGATCGGGCGGGATCAGTTTCGAGATACGATCGACAAAGCCGTACGGATGCCCCAGCACGCGGCCTACGTCGCGGATCACCGCTTTTGCCGCCATTGTACCGAAGGTGATGATCTGCGATACCGCATCACGGCCGTACATATCTGCCACGTGTTCGATAAC
Source organism: Escherichia sp. MOD1-EC6300 (assembly GCF_002965045.1). Classification (NCBI taxonomy): domain Bacteria; kingdom Pseudomonadati; phylum Pseudomonadota; class Gammaproteobacteria; order Enterobacterales; family Enterobacteriaceae; genus Escherichia; species Escherichia sp. MOD1-EC6300. Next base: position 17,291 of record NZ_PTRH01000007.1, read on the forward strand.
CTGGTCGCGTTTTTCCATACAGAAGTCAACGTCGAAGTCAGGCATGGAGACACGTTCCGGGTTAAGGAAACGTTCGAACAGCAGGTCAAATTCCAACGGATCGAGGTCGGTGATTTTTAACGCGTAAGCCACCAGTGACCCTGCACCAGAACCACGGCCAGGCCCTACCGGTACGCCGTTATCCTTCGACCACTGGATAAATTCCATAACGATGAGGAAGTAACCCGGGAAACCCATCTGGTTGATAACCTGAAGTTCAGTATCCAGACGCTCGTCATACTCCGGGCGACGCTTAAGACGTTCTTCCTCGTCAGGGAATAAAAACGCCAGACGCTCTTCCAGGCCTTCTTTTGCACGCTTGACCAGATAATCTTCGGTGCTCATGTCCCCGGTCGGGAACTGCGGCAGGAAGTATTCACCGAGACGCACTGTCACGTTACAGCGTTTGGCGATCTCAACAGTGTTGGCAAGGGCTTCGGGGATGTCGGCAAACAGCTCGCACATCTCCTCTTCGCTGCGCATATATTGCTGCGGCGAATAATTACGCGGGCGTTTGGGATCGTCGAGAGTAAAGCCGTCATGGATCGCGACGCGGATTTCGTGCGCGTCAAAGTCACTGCTGTCGATAAAGCGCACGTCATTGGTCGCCACGACGGGCAAACCGCGCGCTTCCGCCAGTTCCACTGCCGCGTGCAGATAACTTTCTTCGTCCGGCCTGCCGGTTCGGATCAGCTCGAGAAAATAGCGATCCGGGAAGTGCTCTTCATAAAACGCAACGCACTCATCTACCAGCGCGCTGTTACCACGCAAAAGACTGCGCCCGACGTCGCCCATGCGCCCGCCGGAAAGGAGGATCAGCCCTTCGTTTAATTCGATAAGCCAGTCGCGATCGATGATCGGCCCGGCGGCACCGTACCCGCGCTGATACGCTTTTGAGATCAGCAACGTCAGATTCTGATAGCCGATATTGTTCGCCGCCAGCACCGTCAGGTGGGTTAACTCATCACCCAGCAGGTCGCACTGGACATTAAAATCTGCCCCGACGATGGGCTTAATCCCTGCGCCATGTCCCGCTCCGTAGAACTTCACCAGACCGCAAAGGTTGGTGAAATCGGTGATCGCCAGTGCTGGCATACCCAACGCCGCCGCCTTTTTTACCAGCGGCGCGGTTTTGGCCAGGCCATCGATCATCGAGTAGTCGCTGTGCACCCGCAGGTGTACGAAACGTGGTTCAGACATCTTCAGATTCCGGTTTACTTAATCTCGACACAAGAATCAGGACGCAAGTCCCAGTGCGCGTTTGACAGGCCCAAAGCTGCGACGATGATGTTCAGTCGCGCCATATTCAGCCAGTTTTTCCAGATGAAAAGCGGTTGGATACCCTTTGTGCTGGGCAAAACCATATTGCGGGAAAACAATATCCAGCGCCGCCATTTCAGCGTCGCGCGTCACTTTCGCCAGGATAGACGCAGCACTGATTTCCGGTACGCGGCTATCGCCTTTCACCACTGCCATCGAAGGCATCGGTAATTTTGGGCAGCGGTTACCATCAATCAACACATATTCTGGCGCAATATGCAGCCCCGCGACGGCGCGCTGCATCGCCAGCATGGTCGCATGAAGAATGTTCAGTTCGTCGATTTCGTGGGGTTCCGCGCGGCCCAGACTCCAGCTTAACGCTTTCTCTTTGATCTCTTCACAGAGCGCCAGACGGCGTTTTTCGCTCAGCTTTTTGGAATCATTCAGCCCGGCAATCGGGCGCGCCGGGTCAAGGATTACAGCAGCGGTAACCACCGCGCCAACCAACGGCCCGCGTCCGACTTCATCCACACCCGCAACCAGCTGCGTGTGCGGATAAACAAATTCGATCATTGTGCTAACTCCAGAACGGCTTGTGCCGCCTGCTCATCGGCATTGCAGCGGATCTGCTGATGCAGTTCACGGAAGGTATCGTGCATCGCGTGACTGGTTTTCCCATTCGCCAACAGCGGTAACAGCGCCGCAGCCAGTTTTTGCGGCTCACACTCTTCCTGCAATAACTCTTTGACTAACTCTCTGCCCGCCAGCAAATTTGGTAGCGAGACATACTCGGTTTTCACCAGCCTCTTCGCCAGCCAGAAGGTAAAAGGCTTCATGCGATATCCCACCACCATCGGGCATTTCGCCAGCATGCACTCCAGGGCTGCCGTACCCGACGCCAGTAGCGCCGCATCACTGGCGACCATCGCCTCACGGCCCATTCCATCCAGCAGATGAACAGCAAGGTCCGGTGCGACTTCAGCTTTGATACGCTCAAACTGCTCGCGGCGTTTGGCATTCACCAGCGGCACCACGATCTCGAGATCGGGATATGTCTGACGCAAAAGCTGGGCCGTTTTCAGGAAATCGGCACTCAGCATCTCCACTTCCGCACCACGGCTTCCCGGCAGCAACGCAAGACAGTGAGCATCGTGAGGGATCCCCAGCACATCACGCGCGGCGTTTTTATCTGGATCTAACGGCATGGCATCAGCCATGGTGTGACCGATAAAACGGCACGGCACGTTGTATTTGTCATAAAACGCTTTTTCGAAAGGCAGAAATGCGAGCACCAGATCGGTGGCTCTGCCTATTTTGAAAACGCGTTTCTGTCGCCACGCCCAGACGGACGGACTGACGTAATGAATGGTTTTGATACCCTGCTTTTTAAGATTACCTTCGAGGGTAATATTGAAGTCAGGTGCATCAATGCCGACAAAAACATCTGGCTTCAGTTCGCCAAAACGCTTTGTCAGATCGGCACGAATATGCAGTAAGCGACGCAGACGACCGAGCACTTCAACAATGCCCATCACCGCCAACTCTTCCATTTCGTACCAGGCTTCGCAGCCTTCGGCCTGCATTCGTGGCCCGGCAACGCCAACAAAGCGAGCGTTGGGCACACGTTCTTTCAGAGCACGGATTAAACCGGCCCCCAGGATATCGCCGGAGGTTTCTCCGGCGACCAGGGCAATCGTTAATGGACGCTGTTCAGTCATTAACGAATCAGACCGCGCGTTGAGCGTGCAAAGAAATCGGTAAAGGCTTTTACTTCCGGATATGTTTCCGCCAGTTCGGCAATTTCCGGTTTCACTTCATCGAGCGTTTTACCGCTGCGATAAATCAGCTTATACGCATTGCGGATAGCGGTAATCGCCTCACGGCTGAATCCGCGGCGCTTCAGCCCTTCGATGTTGACACCGAACGGCGTTGCGTGGTTACCCTGCGCAATGACATAAGGAGGGACGTCCTGCGCCACACCGGAACAGCCGCCAACCATCACGTGCGCACCAATGATGCAGAACTGATGGACTGCGGTCATGCCGCCGATGATCGCGAAGTCGTCTACCGATACATGACCCGCCAGCGTTGCGTTGTTGGCGAGGATGCAGCGGTTACCTACCGTACAATCGTGCGCAATGTGCGCGTTGATCATCAGTAAGTTGTCGCTGCCCACCTTCGTCAATCCACCGCCCTGGACTGTGCCACGATGAATGGTGACGCTTTCGCGAATGCGGTTACGATCGCCGATTTCCACACGGGTCGGTTCGCCAGCATATTTAAGATCCTGGTTGACTTCGCCGATGGAGGCGAACTGATAAATCTCATTGTCGCGGCCAATTTTAGTATGACCATTCACGACAACGTGAGATTTCAGTACGGTACCCTCACCAATTTCGACATGGGGTCCAACGATACAAAAAGGACCAATGTGAGCATTGGCGGCAATCGATGCGCCCTCTTCCACAATGGCGGTTGGATGCACAAAGGCGGATTTATCAATCACGTATCAGGCCTCCCGGCTACGAGCACACATCATCGTTGCTTCGCAAACTACTTTACCGTCGACCAGAGCAACCCCTTTAAAACGGGTCAGGCCGCGGCGCGTTTTTTCGAAAGTGACTTCCATGATCATTTGATCGCCTGGCACGACCGGGCGCTTGAAGCGCGCTTCGTCAATACCGGCGAAGTAGTACAGCTCGCCCGGTTCCAGTTTTCCTACGCTCTTAAACGCCAGAATACCTGTTGCCTGTGCCATTGCTTCCAGAATAAGCACACCCGGGAAAATCGGTTTTCCAGGAAAATGGCCCTGGAAGAATGGCTCATTGACAGAGACATTTTTTACTGCGCGCAGAAAACGACCTTCTTCAAAATCCAGCACGCGATCCACCAGTAAGAACGGGAAACGGTGCGGCAGAAGTTCTAAAATCTCTTCAATCTGCAGAGTATGAGTGTTAGTAGTCAAGATACTCTTCCTGTCAAAATATAAGAAACGACAATAATAACACGGCCTGCCGCAATCGTAAGAATGAGACAGGCCGTAAAGTTTGGCGAACAAAAGATGGAACGTTAGTCTTGTTGATTAACCTTGCGCTCAAGCGATTTCAAACGCTTGCTCATGTCATCAATGTTCATCACCAGTGCAGCGGTTTTGCGCCAGACTTTGTTGGGTTGCAGCGGAATGCCTGAGGAATAGACGCCTGGTTCAGTGATGGGACGCATCACCATACCCATGCCCGTAACCGTCACTTTGTCGCATATTTCCATATGCCCGTTGATTACGCTGGCTCCGCCGATCATGCAGTAACGACCAATTTTCAGGCTTCCCGCCATAATGACGCCACCGGCAACCGCCGTATTGTCGCCAATCACGACGTTATGTGCAATCTGGCACTGGTTATCAATGATCACACCATTGCCAATAACAGTGTCATCCAGCGCGCCGCGATCGATGGTAGTACATGCGCCGATCTCCACGCGATCGCCAATAATTACGCGACCAATCTGCGGGATCTTCACCCAGTTACCCCGATCGTTGGCATAACCAAAGCCGTCTGCGCCTACCACTGTTCCGGACTGGATCAGGCAATTCTGACCGATCTGGATCTCATGGTAAATGGTTACGTTCGCCCAGAGACGCGAACCTGCACCTATTTTGCTGTTTTTACCTACGAAGCAACCGGCACCGATAATCACGTTATCGCCCAGTTCAACGCCGGACTCAATCACCGCGTTAGCGCCAATCGATACGTTGTTACCCAGCTTCGCCGTCGCGTCGATCACCGCACTGGGTGCAATGTTCTGCGCGGGCTGCGGCGTGGTATCTAAAATTTGCGCCATGCGCGCGTAAGTCAGGTAGGGGTTCTTCACTACCAGCGCGGCACTTTTCGCGAAAGGAAGATCGTCCTGGGTCATGACAACCGCGGACGCCTGGCACAAGCCTAAATGCTCACGGTATTTTGGGTTAACCATGAACGTGATGTGACCTGTTTGTGCAGATTGCATGGACGCAACGCCGGTGATGACGATATCGCCATCACCGTGTAGTTCTGCATCCAACTGCTGCGCTAAATCAGCCAGTCGAATTGAAGGCATTACTTATTTAACCTGTTTCAGTACGTCAGCAGTGATGTCTTTTACATCGCTGCTGTTGTAAGCAACGGCGTTTGCATCAACAACCAGATCGATATCCTGGCTGTTGGCAACGGATTTCACAGCAGTCTGGATACGAGTAACCAGTTTGCCGCGTTCTTCGTTGGAACGACGAGCGCGATCCTGCTCAAAAGCCTGCGCTTTCTGAGCAAAAGTCTGGCGCTGAGCCATCACGTCTTTTTCCAGTTTGGTACGATCGCTGCCCGCTTTCATGGACTGCAGCTTTTTCATTTTAGCCTGCAGATCGGTTTCCATACGCTGCAGTTCGCTGGCACGGCCTTTGAACTCATTTTCCAGCGTGTTAGAAACACCGGTTTTCTGCGCTACCTGCTGGAACAGGCTGCCCATATTGACGATTGCAATTTTGTCAGCCGCCTGAGCAGAAGTTGCCAGTGCTAAACCGAGACCTGCAGCTAATAACCACTTTTTCACAATAAACTCCTTACCATCCCATTTGCACCGGAGGGTGCAGTTCTTTGCGTGGCCCGGCGATCTTATATTGATCGCCTAAAGTCATCGCTACACTACCACTACATTCCTTTGTGGAGAACACTTACCAGGTTTTACCGATGTTAAACTGGAACTGTTCTGCCTTGTCTCCATCGTACTTTTTGAACGGCTGGGCGTAGGAGAACACCAACGGCCCCAATGGGGACATCCATTGTAATGCGATACCCGCAGACATACGGATATTGCTTGGATCACTATAGTCCGGATATCCAGAATATTGGCTGGAATCCCAGTTTGTATCCCAAACGGTACCCATATCCCAGAAGAAGGAAGTACGAACCGAGTTAGCATACTTGTCGCTAATGAACGGCGTCGGGGTGATGAACTCGAGGCTGGCAACCGCCATAGCGTTACCGCCTACAGCATCATCCGATTTACACAGGTCTTTCGCGCCGTCCTGAGTCGCACATTCGTAATCATAGTCCGGATCATAATTACTGGCCTGATGCGGGAAGTAAACTGCTTTCGGACCAATGGTATTGGACTGGAAGCCACGCACGGTGCTGGAACCACCGGCATAGAAGTTCTCGTAGAACGGCATCTCTTTGCCGCCTAAACCATCACCATAACCCCAGCGGGTACGACCCAGAACAACCCATTTGTGATCGTCATCGATCGGCACATAAGTCGCCGTGTCTAACGTCACTTTGTAGTATTCGTTATCCGATCCCGGAATGGTCACTTTACCGGTCAGGTTGACACGTGAACCATCTGTCGGGAAGTAACCACGATCAAGCTTGTTATAGGTCCAACCATAGTTGAACGTGAAGTCGTCCGTTTTGAAGCTGTTATCCTGATCAGAGGTACTCGGATGTTCACCCATAGAGTACAGATAACGCCACATCGCAACCTGAGGCTGCATGTTGGACAGGGAGTTATGTACATAACCCAGACCTGCACGCAGCGAGTTATATTCGTTGATCGGGAAGCCCAACGTCACGTCTGTACCATAACTCTTGTTGGTATAGTCGGACAGGTCGGCGTCATCTGCCTGGAAGTCATTATAGAAGAGACGACCACCGAGGCTTACGCCATCTACGGTGAAGTACGGGTTGGTTACCGACAGTTCAGCATAGGTCTGGTAATCGTTTTTGGTCCCGTTGATACCAACAGCATAACCCGTACCTAACCAGTTATCCTGTTGCACACCAGCCTGGAAGCTCACGCCACTTTCAGTACCGTAACCAATCCCGAAGTTGAAGCTACCGGTGTTACGTTCTTTCACCTTGTAGACTACATCAACCTGGTCCGGGCTACCCGGAACACGTTGGGTATCGGTATCGACAGTTTCAAAGAAGCCCAGACGATTCAGACGCTCCTTACCCTGATCGACCAGATCGCTCCCCAGCCATGCACCTTCCATCTGACGCATTTCGCGACGCAGGACGGCATCTTTCGAGGTATCGTTACCTTCAAAACGGATCTTACGCACGTAGAAACGGTTACCCGCATCAACGTTCACGCGTAATTTAACGGTTTTGTCAGCATCGTTAATTTCAGGCATCGACTGTACGCGCGGATAGGCATAACCGTAGCGACCGAGAAGCTTTTTAATGTCATCTTCCATTTTGGTCACTTTGGTGCCGTTATACAGCTCACCCGGCTCGATCTTAGTCAACTGCTCAATTTCAGCGGAGTGCCCGGCAAGGTTACCGCTCACTTCAACGCCAGAAAGCTTGTATTGATCGCCTTCGGTGATGTTCACCGTGACGTAAATACCTTTTTTATCTGGCGTCAGACTGACCTGGGTAGAGTCAATGTTGAAACGAGCATAACCGCGATCCAGATAGTAGCTGCGCAGGGTTTCAAGGTCGCCTGCCAGTTTCTGTTTCTGGTATTTACGATCGCCTACCACGTTCCACCACGGCACTTCGTCACGCAGTTGGAAATGAGAGATCAGTTCGTCGGTGGTGAAAGCATGGTTACCAACAATGTTAATTTGCTGGATTTCAGCTGATACACCTTCCTGGAACACCAGTTTGAGGTCAACACGGTTGCGCGGCAGCGGGGTCACGACAGCTTTAACGCTGGCGCTATATTTACCGACGCTGTAGTAGAAGTCTTCCAGACCTTTCTCGATATCGGCAATGGTGGTGCGATCGAGGGATTCGCCCACACGCACGCCAGAAGCCTCGAGGTTTTGCTTCAGCATGTCATCTTTCACCGATTTGTTACCGGAGAAAGTAATGCTGGCAATGGTCGGACGTTCTTTTACCTGAACCAGAAGGGTATCACCATCACGAAGGACGCGAACATCCTCAAAGTTGCCGGTAGCAAACAGAGCGCGAATGGTATTACTGATATCTTCATCATTAACCGTGTCGCCTGTGCGCACCGGCATACTGAGGAGGGCCGCACCAACGGCGACACGCTGAAGGCCTTCGAAATGAATATCTTTCACTACGAACCCTTCAGCACCGTATACGGTGGCGCTGCTAAACAGCAGCGACGCTATGAGCAACTTTTTCATCGCCATCGTTATTATGCGTTCTTCCTAACTAACTCTCATAACCGAGAGAAATCATTGAAAAGTGCAAGCCCCATTAACAGCACCAGCAGAATCGAGCCAATGCGATAACAAAAGTCTTGAACCCGCTCGGATACCGGTCCGCCCTTGATCTTTTCGATCGCAAGGAACAGCAGATGCCCCCCGTCAAGTACGGGCAACGGAAACAGGTTAATTATCCCTAAGTTCACGCTAATAAGCGCAAGAAACGGCAGGTAATAAACAACCCCGAGTTCCGCTGTCATCCCAGCCCCCTTGGCGATAGAGATCGGCCCACTGAGGTTGTTCAGTTTCACATCACCGGTGATCAATTTTCCCAGCATACTGACCGTCAGCTTCATCAGCTGCCACGTTTTGTCCGTGGCTTCGACGATGGCGTTGAACGGCCCATACTGGCGTACAACTTTATACTCATCTGGCAAAGGAATGACTTTCGGCTCAATACCGACAAAACCAATCGCCTTACCATTACCCGGTTTACTCTCCGGGATTAATGTCAAAGACAAGGGACTCCCCTGTCTTTCGATTTCTAACGCTAAGGATTTACCCGGGTTATCCCGGACAAGCATCACAAAGGTCACCCACTGCGTTAAGGGCTGACCATCGACTTTAACGATCCTGTCGCCTGCTTGCAAACCTGCCTTGCTTGCGGCCGAGTTTGGCTGCACATTTTCCAGTACAGGTTCAATTTGCGGGCCACGAGGACGAATCCCCAGCGAAGATACCGGATCTTCTTTATCAGGCTCAAACGCCCAATGACGTAAATCGAGCTTTACATCCCGTCGTTGGTCGCTGCCAAATGGCGCCACCGTAATGGTGGTGCTTTCATCGCCAATTTTATCGACCAACTGCAAACGCACGGCATCCCAATCAGGCGTTTCGATACCATCTACGGCTTTTAGTTCCGTACCTGGTGCAATTTGTGCTTCCGCAGCTATCGAATTGGCTGCTATTTCGCCAACCACCGGACGTACGCCAGGTACACCAATAATAAAAACCAGCCAGTAGGCAAAGATAGCAAAAATGAAGTTTGCAACCGGACCTGCGGCAATAATCGCCGCACGTTGGCCGACAGATTTATTATTGAAGGCATGGTGGCGGAGTTCCGGAACAACCGGTTCTGCGCGCTCATCCAGCATTTTGACATAACCGCCCAACGGGATCAGGGCGATGACATATTCGGTGCCTAGCTTATCAGTTCGGCGCCAGAGCGCCTTGCCAAAACCTATTGAGAAACGCTCAACGCGAACACCACAACGCCGGGCAACCCAGAAATGACCAAATTCATGCACGGTGATAAGTACACCCAGTGCAACGATGAACGAAGCCAAATCCCAGAGAAAACTCAGCATATTACCTTCCGTTAAAGCGTCCTGAATACCAGTAACAACAAGCAAGCAAAGACCGGTACCGCAGCCGTCAGACTATCAATACGATCTAAAATACCACCGTGTCCTGGAATTAAATGACCGCTGTCCTTAATTCCTGCTTCACGCTTAAACATACTCTCGGTCAGATCGCCGAGCACTGAGGCTAACGCTGCGACAATAGAGCAAATGAGTAAGGTGACGGGAGCGACGTCGAGATTCGCCCACATGCCATAACCCCATGAGATTACCGCTGCAGTTGCGAGTCCACCGATAAAGCCTTGCCAGGTTTTACCCGGAGAAACCTTCGGTGCCAGCTTATGTTTACCAAACAATTTGCCAAACATATATGCGCCAGAGTCAGCGCCCCATACCAGGATCATGACATAGAGCAGCCATATTGCGCCACTGTAATGATTCTCGTCGTAGTGCCAGGCCCGTAACGCCAGCATGCCCCAGAAGAAGGGAACAATGGTTAGCACGCCAAAAATAATGCGCAATGTTTTAGAGTTACGCCAGATTGCTGCGGAACCTGGGTAAAACAGCACCAGCAATAGCGCGACAATCCACCAACCCAGCGAAGCCCAAAGTGAGATTTCAACCAGCGGTTGATGAATATTTCGGTGATATTCCGGCAACAGAAAAAGCATCAGCGCCAACAATAACCCACATAACACCGCCAACCATACTCGCTGCGAGCGAGTGGTAAAACCGCTAAGCTGTCCCCATTCCCACGCTGCCAGCATGCAGACCACCAGCGTTACAATGGCGAACCCCACCGGCGGCAACAGAAACAACGCCGCGATGACGACGGGTATTAACACAAAAGCAGATATCAGGCGATACTTCAGCAAAAGCGACCCCCATCAGGCTGTTTCATCACCGGGCTCGGTGCCGCCGAAACGACGCTCTCGATTAGCAAAGGCATTTAACGCCCCTTCAAAGTCTTGTTCATCGAAATCGGGCCAGAGAACATCTGTAAAGTAAAGTTCGGCATAGGCAATTTGCCAAAGCAAAAAGTTACTAATGCGATGCTCCCCCCCAGTCCTAATTACTAAATCTACAGGGGCCAGTTCATGCATACAGACATGCTGGTTTAGCATCTCTTCATCTATCTGATCTGGTTGCAGGTTTCCTTGCTGCACCTTTTCAGCCAGTTGCCTGACTCCCTGGACTATATCCCAACGTCCACCGTAGTTCGCCGCAATATTCAGCGTTAGACCGGTATTTCCGGCTGTTAGCGCTTCCGATTTACGAATACGTTCTTGCAAACGCGAGTTAAAGCGACTGGTATCGCCAATAATACGCAGACGCACGTTATGTCGGTGCAGACTCTTTACTTCGCTATCAAGCGCCCACACAAACAGTTCCATTAACGCACTGACTTCCTGCGCTGGTCGGTTCCAGTTTTCACTACTAAAGGCATACAGCGTTAACGCCTCAATACCGTTGTTGGCCGCAAAAGAGACAGCCCGGCGGACGGATTTTGCCCCGGCTTTATGCCCAAAGGCACGAATCTTCCCTTGCTTTTTTGCCCAGCGACCATTGCCGTCCATAATGATCGCAACATGACGACAGCCATGTACTGGCAATTTTTCGCTAAGTGGTTGAGTAGCAGACAACATCACGCGTTTCTTATTCCCTGACAGGGTTTACGGTACTCAGGAATACTGAAGCCTATACAAAAAAAAGCCGTGTAAAACCACGGCATACCTGACCTTATAAAGCCAACTACTTATGGTCAGATGGCGCAGACTATATCACTGAAGCCCTACGCTAACAAATAGCACGACTCTCTGTAGCCGGATTATCCTCAGCTTGCGAGACGCGTCACCTCTTTTCTGGCGACTTCACGCGCGTTCGTATCAACAGATAACACATCGTCCACGCATTGTGGTTCGCGCATATCCATTTTTTCCAGTACGGATAAATTCAACGCGGCGATATCCGTAAAGCGGATTTGTTGCGCAAGAAAGGCTGCAACGGTGATTTCGTTTGCGGCATTCAATGCAGTCGTCGCAGCCTGGCCTTGTTCGAACGCGTCCATTGCCAGTTTAAGGCATGGATAGCGATCATAATCCGGTGCGGCAAATGTCAACGCACTGAGTTTGCAAAAATCGAGCGGCTTCACACCAGAGTTCACGCGATTCGGCCAGGCCATGGTGTGGGCAATTGGCGTACGCATATCCGGTTCACCCAACTGCGCCAGAACACTGCCGTCCTGATAACGCACCATTGAGTGAATCACTGACTGCGGATGAATCAGCACTTCCATCTGGCTGGCACTGGCGTTAAACAACCAACGCGCTTCAATGTATTCCAGACCTTTGTTCATCATGGTAGCCGAATCGACAGAAATTTTACGCCCCATCGACCAGTTCGGATGACGGCAGGCTTGATCCGGCGTCATTGTTGCCAAATCGCGCAATGGCGTCTCACGGAAAGGGCCACCAGACCCGGTAAGCAAAATGGACACCACGCCATTTTGCTCAAGGTCAGCGTATCCCAGATTATGCTGGATAGGTTGCGGTAAACTCTGAAAAATGGCGTTATGTTCGCTATCGACTGGTAACAATTGCGCTTTGCTCTGCTTTACGGCGTCCATAAACAGACGTCCGCAAGTGACCAGTGATTCTTTATTGGCCAGCAAAATGGTTTTACCCGCGCGGATCGCAGCAAGCGTAGGTAACAGGCCAGCTGCGCCAACAATGGCTGCCATCACCTGATCAACATCCTCAAGCGCTGCCATATCGCAAGCGGCTTGTTGCCCACTTAAGACTTCGGTGCGGCTACCCTGTTGCTGTAGCATCGTTTTAAGAAGTTTCGCACTCGCTTCATCGTCCATTACGGCATAGCGGGGAGAGAATTCCAGGCACTGCTCTACCATGCGAGTGACATTTTTGCCTGCCACCAGCGCAACTACGCGGAAGTGTTCGGGATTATGGCGCACCACGTCCAGCGTGCTGCAACCAATCGAGCCGGTCGAGCCCAGAATGGTGAGTTGCTTCATGAAACATCCAGAGTTGAGACAGAATAAAAAGCAAAACGCCGCCAGCCGATCCGCAAGGATCTACTGAGCGGCGTTTTTGTCGTTCAAGAAATCAGAACTGCATCAGTTCTGCTTCTTTGTCTGCCAGCGCCGCTTCAATTTTCTTGATTGCAGCATCAGTCAGTTTCTGTACATCGTCCTGAGAACGGCGATCGTCGTCTTCGCTGATCTCTTTATCTTTCAACAGTGCTTTCACTTTGTCGTTCGCGTCACGACGCACGTTACGTACTGCAACACGCGCTTGTTCTGCTTCACCACGAACGATTTTGGTCAGATCTTTACGACGTTCTTCCGTCAGCGGCGGCAGCGGAACACGGATGTCGCTACCCGCAGAGTTCGGGTTCAGGCCAAGATCGGACGCCATAATCGCTTTTTCAACGGCCGGAGACATTGAACGATCAAACACGTTGATTTTCAGAGTACGGGAATCTTCTACCGTTACGCTTGCCAGCTGACGCAGCGGCGTCGGCGTGCCGTAATATTCCACGACAATGCCATCCAGCAGGCTGGGAGAAGCACGACCCGTGCGTATTTTGCTGATTTGGGTTTTGAACGCTTCTACGCATTTATCCATGCGTACTTCAGCATCTTTTCTGATATCGCTAATCACGTTACGAATCCTTGAAAACTTGTCTCAGTCAGACCAGACAGTCACACACAGTGGAAGTGTGCTAAGTATAGCCCTGATTAAACATATTACGGGTAATCGTCTGGATTATTAGGCTATTTTATTTGCCATTTTGGCCCCGGGCAGTGCTCGCCATCCTCACGTACTTGTGTACGCTCCGGTTGCTGCGCGCTGGCCGTGACCAAACTGCCTGCAACAATAACGCCTTATAACCAGACTTACGCCCCCGCGATACTTACGCGGAATCTTACCCTTATTTATCCATCACGGGAATTATTCCGTGATTAAAGTCCCTTCTTTTTCACCCATTACCACACGGCGCAGCGCACCCGGTTTGTTCATATTGAAAACACGAATCGGTAATTTATGGTCACGAGCCAGCGTGAAGGCCGCCAGGTCCATGACTTTCAGCTCTTTTTCCAGCACTTCGCTGTAAGTCAGTTGCTCGTACATCGTTGCGGTTGGATCTTTCGCCGGATCAGCAGTAAACACGCCGTCAACTTTGGTTGCTTTCAGCACCACATCGGCTTCAATTTCGATACCACGCAGGCAAGCTGCAGAGTCGGTGGTAAAGAACGGGTTACCTGTACCGGCGGAGAGGATCACCACACGATTGTTGCGCAACAGGCTAATCGCTTCTGCCCAGCTGTAGCTGTCGCACACGCCATTCAATGGAATAGCGGACATCAGACGAGCGTTCACATAGGCGCGGTGCAGTGCATCACGCATTGCCAGGCCGTTCATTACGGTCGCCAGCATCCCCATGTGGTCGCCCACAACGCGGTTCATACCCGCTTTCGCCAGACCAGCGCCACGGAACAGGTTACCCCCACCAATCACCACACCAACCTGAATACCCAGTTCAACCAGTTCTTTGATTTCCTGAGCCATGCGATCCAGTATGCTTGCATCAATACCGAAGCCTTCCGTGCCCTGCAGAGCTTCGCCACTCAACTTAAGCAGAATGCGTTTATAGACGGGTTTTGCATTGGTAGCCATGTTTCTTTCCTGAGACTGTCAACGATTGAAATGAATTAATACCGGCGACATTGTACGTCGCTTTTCAGCGCAGCCCCATAAGGGTTAGCTGAATTTACAAGATGGGCGCAAAAAGAAGCCGCCCTCAGGCGGCTCCTTTTCGATAATTAAGACTGCTTGGACATCGCAGCAACTTCTGCTGCAAAGTCAGTCTCAACTTTCTCGATGCCTTCACCTACTTCGAAGCGGATGAAGCCAGTCACTTCAGCGTTATGCTCTTTCAGCAGCTGACCAACAGTTTTGCTTGGTTCCATAACGAACGGCTGACCGGTCAGAGAAACTTCGCCGGTGAATTTCTTCATGCGGCCTTCAACCATTTTCTCTGCGATTTCTTTCGGCTTACCAGACTGCATCGCGATATCCAGCTGAACCTGGTATTCTTTCTCTACCACTTCAGCGGAAACGTCTTCCGGTTTGATGAATTCTGGTTTGCTTGCAGCAACGTGCATAGCGATGTGTTTAACCAGCTCTTCGTCAGCGCCTTTAGCAGCAACCAGAACGCCGATACGCGCACCGTGCTGATAAGAACCCAGAACGTCGCCTTCCAGCGCAGCAACGCGGCGAATGTTGATGTTTTCACCGATTTTCGCTACCAGCGCAACACGTTCTTCTTCGAACTGTGCTTTCAGAACTTCAACGTCAGTGATTTTGCCAGCAACAGCTGCGTCCAGAACTTTGTCTGCGAACGCCTGGAAACCAGCGTCTTTTGCAACGAAGTCAGTCTGGCAGTTAACTTCCAGAATGATGCCGTAGTTGCCGTCGATTTTGGTTTTGATCACGCCGTCAGCAGCAACGTTGCCTGCTTTTTTCGCTGCTTTGATAGCACCGGACTTACGCATGTTTTCGATTGCCAGCTCGATGTCGCCGTTAGCTTCAGTCAGTGCTTTTTTGCAATCCATCATGCCTGCGCCAGTACGCTCACGCAGCTCTTTTACCAGGGATGCGGTAATTTCAGCCATTCTAAAATCCTCGGAGATGTGATCTGCCCGGCGTTAAACCGCACAGATATAAAAGTGAAAAAGGGGGCCATATGCAGGCCCCCTAACCAAACGTGTACTACCTGGTCTATAAGGGCTCTCCCCCCTTCATATTTCGCGCCGCAGATGCGTTGTCTTCGCTCGCTCATCCCGGTCACTTACTGATGTAAGCTCCCGGGAATTCTCGAGCTTGCCGCCTTTCTGCAACTCGAACTATTTTGGGGGAGTTATCAAGCCTTATTACTCAGCTTCTACGAAGCTTTCTTCCGCCTGGGAAGCCAGATCCTGAGAACGGCCTTCACGTACGGTTGCAGCAACAGCGCCCAGGTACAGGGTCACAGCACGGATTGCGTCGTCGTTACCCGGGATAACGAAGTCAACACCGTCCGGATCAGAGTTGGTATCAACGATAGCAAATACCGGAATACCCAGGTTGTTTGCTTCTTTGATAGCAATGTGTTCGTGGTCAGCATCGATTACAAACAGAGCGTCCGGCAGACCGCCCATGTCTTTGATACCGCCCAGGCTGTTTTCCAGTTTCTCCAGCTCACGAGTGCGCATCAGCGCTTCTTTCTTGGTCAGCTTGTCGAAAGTACCGTCCTGAGACTGAGTTTCCAGGTCTTTCAGACGTTTGATGGACTGACGAACGGTTTTCCAGTTAGTCAGCATACCGCCCAGCCAGCGATGGTTCACGAAGAACTGGTCGCAGCTCAGAGCAGCGTCTTTCACCGCTTCGCTTGCAGCGCGTTTAGTACCAACGAAAAGGATTTTACCTTTGCGAGAAGCAATCTTGTTCAGTTCAGCCAGAGCTTCGTTGAACATCGGTACAGTTTTCTCAAGGTTGATGATGTGAACTTTGTTACGCGCACCGAAGATGAACGGCTTCATTTTCGGGTTCCAGTAACGGGTCTGGTGACCGAAGTGAACACCAGCCTTGAGCATGTCGCGCATGGAAACAGTTGCCATGATTAAAACCTCTATATAAAAGTTGGGGTTATGCCTCCACGTATCCCATATTACCGACCCTAAAGGGCACCCCGGAATATGTGCCGATACGTGTGTGTTGTTACACAAAGTGAGATTGTCGCTTCCGTCCAGTCTGTGTATACGAAATGGATCGGAAGTCCGGCGCGCTTTATACCACAAATACGTCGTGGACACCAATAATTGTTGGCGCTGTGTACAGCATCAGACGATGAATTTTCTATTATAGAAAACGTTCAGTGGCACGTTTGGCGAAATTCAGAATGATTCTCAATTTGCCCGGGTGTGATACCATTGACGACACTTACATATATATTGTCGGTATCACCGACGCTGATGGACAGAATTAATGGCTATCTCAATCAAGACCCCAGAAGATATCGAAAAAATGCGCGTCGCTGGCCGACTGGCTGCCGAAGTGCTGGAAATGATCGAACCGTATGTTAAACCGGGCGTCAGCACCGGCGAGCTGGATCGCATCTGTAATGATTACATTGTTAATGAACAACACGCGGTTTCTGCCTGCCTCGGCTATCACGGCTATCCGAAATCCGTGTGTATCTCTATTAATGAAGTGGTATGCCACGGTATCCCTGACGACGCCAAGCTGCTGAAAGATGGCGATATCGTTAACATCGACGTCACTGTAATCAAAGATGGTTTCCACGGCGATACCTCAAAAATGTTTATCGTCGGTAAGCCAACCATCATGGGCGAACGTCTGTGCCGCGTAACGCAAGAGAGTCTTTACCTGGCGCTGCGCATGGTAAAACCGGGCATTAATCTGCGCGAAATCGGTGCGGCGATTCAGAAATTTGTCGAAGCAGAAGGCTTCTCCGTCGTTCGTGAATATTGCGGACACGGTATTGGTCGCGGCTTCCACGAAGAACCGCAGGTGCTGCACTATGACTCCCGTGAAACCAACGTCGTGCTGAAACCGGGGATGACCTTCACCATCGAGCCAATGGTCAACGCGGGCAAAAAAGAGATCCGCACCATGAAAGATGGCTGGACGGTAAAAACCAAAGATCGCAGCTTGTCTGCACAATATGAGCATACTATTGTGGTGACCGATAACGGCTGCGAAATTCTGACGCTACGCAAGGATGACACCATCCCGGCGATAATCTCGCACGAAGAATAAGATGAAGCCGGCGAATGCCGGCTTTTTTAATACGATAATTTAATCTTATGGGTGGCGCACAATGAATACCCTTCCAGAACAGTATGCAAACACCGCTCTCCCCACCCTGCCTGGTCAACCGCAAAATCCATGCGCCTGGCCCCGTGATGAATTAACCGTTTGTGGGATAAAAGCCCATATTGATACTTTCCAGCGTTGGCTGGGTGATGCCTTTGACAATGGGATCTCTGCAGAACAGTTGATTGAGGCGCGTACCGAGTTTATCGACCAGCTCCTGCAACGGTTATGGATTGAAGCGGGATTCAGCCAGATTGCCGACCTGGCATTGGTCGCCGTCGGTGGCTACGGTCGTGGCGAGCTGCATCCACTTTCTGACGTCGATTTACTGATTTTAAGCCGTAAAAAGCTCCCGGACGATCAGGCGCAAAAAGTGGGCGAGCTGTTAACGCTGCTCTGGGATGTAAAGCTGGAAGTGGGTCATAGCGTGCGCACGCTTGAAGAGTGCATGCTGGAAGGGTTATCGGATTTAACCGTCGCCACCAATTTAATCGAATCCCGCTTATTAATTGGCGATGTTGCGCTGTTCCTCGAACTGCAAAAACATATTTTTAGCGAAGGATTCTGGCCTTCCGACAAGTTCTACGCGGCGAAAGTTGAAGAACAGAACCAGCGCCATCAGCGTTACCACGGCACCAGCTACAACCTTGAACCAGACATCAAAAGTAGCCCCGGCGGCTTGCGCGATATCCACACTCTGCAATGGGTGGCCCGCCGTCATTTTGGCGCAACATCGCTGGATGAAATGGTAGGGTTTGGCTTCTTAACCTCTGCGGAGCGAGCGGAATTAAACGAATGCCTGCATATATTGTGGCGCATTCGCTTTGCCCTGCATCTGGTCGTCAGTCGTTACGATAATCGCCTGTTATTCGATCGCCAACTTAGCGTCGCCCAGCGTCTGAATTACAGTGGCGAAGGTAACGAACCCGTCGAGCAGATGATGAAGGATTACTTCCGCGTTACGCGCCGTGTCAGCGAACTCAACCAGATGTTGCTGCAACTGTTCGATGAAGCCATCCTCGCCCTGCCCGCCGACGAAAAACCACGTCCAATCGACGATGAGTTTCAGCTACGCGGTACGCTAATCGACCTGCGCGATGAAACACTGTTTATGCGCCAGCCGGAAGCCATCTTGCGTATGTTCTACACCATGGTGCGCAACAGTGCGATCACCGGCATTTACTCCACCACGCTGCGCCAGTTGCGCCACGCCCGTCGCCATCTGCAACAACCACTGTGCAATATTCCGGAAGCGCGAAAACTGTTTTTGAGCATTCTACGCCACCCCGGAGCAGTGCGACGCGGACTATTGCCAATGCATCGCCATAGCGTGCTCGGCGCGTATATGCCGCAATGGTCGCATATCGTCGGGCAGATGCAGTTTGACCTGTTCCACGCCTACACGGTGGATGAACATACTATCCGCGTGATGTTGAAACTGGAGAGTTTTGCCAGTGAAGAAACGCGACAGCGCCATCCGTTGTGTGTGGACGTCTGGCCGCGCCTGCCGTCAACTGAGCTGATTTTCATCGCCGCGCTGTTTCACGATATCGCCAAAGGACGCGGCGGCGACCACTCCATTCTCGGTGCTCAGGATGTAGTGCATTTTGCCGAACTCCACGGGCTGAACTCACGCGAAACACAGCTGGTGGCCTGGCTGGTTCGTCAGCACTTGCTGATGTCGGTGACAGCTCAGCGCCGCGATATTCAGGACCCGGAAGTCATCAAGCAGTTTGCCGAAGAAGTGCAAACAGAAAATCGTCTGCGTTATCTGGTATGCCTGACAGTGGCAGACATTTGCGCCACCAACGAAACACTGTGGAACAGCTGGAAGCAAAGTCTGTTGCGTGAGCTCTACTTTGCCACCGAAAAGCAGCTACGGCGCGGAATGCAAAACACGCCGGATATGCGCGAACGCGTTCGCCATCACCAGCTACAGGCGCTGGCGCTACTGCGTATGGACAATATTGACGAAGAGGCACTGCACCATATCTGGTCACGCTGTCGCGCTAACTATTTTGTCCGCCATAGCCCAAATCAACTGGCCTGGCATGCGCGCCATTTATTACAGCATGATTTAAGCAAACCGCTGGTCTTGCTTAGCCCGCAGGCTACGCGTGGTGGCACGGAGATTTTTATCTGGAGCCCGGACCGCCCATATCTGTTTGCCGCCGTGTGTGCCGAGTTAGACCGCCGCAATTTAAGCGTTCACGACGCACAAATTTTCACCACTCGTGACGGTATGGCAATGGATACCTTCATCGTGCTGGAACCCGATGGCAGCCCGCTGTCCGCAGATCGCCATGAGGTTATTCGGTTTGGTCTGGAACAGGTGCTGACACAAAGGAGCTGGCAGCCACCGCAGCCACGTCGCCAACCCGCCAAATTGCGCCATTTTACTGTTGAAACCGAAGTGACGTTTTTGCCGACCCATACCGACCGAAAATCATTCCTCGAATTGATTGCCCTCGACCAACCTGGCTTGCTGGCGCGAGTCGGGAAAATTTTTGCCGATCTGGGAATTTCGCTTCATGGCGCCCGAATTACAACCATTGGCGAGCGAGTAGAAGATTTATTCATAATTGCCACCGCTGACCGGCGTGCGCTTAATAACGAGTTGCAGCAGGAAGTGCATCAGCGGTTGACAGAGGCCCTCAATCCAAACGATAAAGGGTGATGTGTTTACTGATATGAAAAGAGTTTAACAATGCAGCAGTTACAGAACATTATTGAAACCGCTTTTGAACGCCGTGCCGAGATCACGCCAGCCAATGCAGACACCGTTACCCGCGAAGCGGTAAATCAGGTGATCGCCCTGCTGGATTCCGGCGCACTGCGTGTAGCGGAAAAAATTGACGGTCAGTGGGTGACGCATCAGTGGTTGAAAAAAGCGGTGCTGCTCTCTTTCCGTATTAATGATAATCAGGTGATCGAAGGGGCAGAAAGCCGCTACTTCGACAAAGTGCCGATGAAATTCGCTAACTACGATGAAGCACGTTTCCAGAAAGAAGGCTTCCGCGTCGTGCCACCAGCGGCAGTGCGTCAGGGCGCGTTCATTGCCCGTAACACCGTGCTGATGCCGTCTTACGTCAACATCGGCGCATATGTTGATGAAGGCACCATGGTTGATACCTGGGCGACCGTCGGTTCCTGTGCGCAGATTGGTAAAAACGTCCACCTTTCCGGTGGCGTGGGTATCGGCGGCGTGCTGGAGCCGCTGCAGGCTAACCCGACCATTATTGAAGATAACTGCTTCATCGGCGCACGCTCTGAAGTGGTTGAAGGGGTGATTGTCGAAGAAGGTTCCGTCATCTCTATGGGCGTATACATTGGTCAGAGCACCCGTATTTACGACCGTGAAACCGGCGAAATCCACTACGGTCGCGTTCCGGCGGGGTCTGTGGTTGTGTCAGGTAATCTGCCGTCGAAAGATGGCAAATACAGCCTCTACTGTGCGGTTATCGTTAAGAAAGTTGACGCGAAAACTCGCGGCAAAGTTGGTATTAACGAACTGCTGCGTACCATTGACTAAAAGTATGTACACGGGCAGCACGACGCTGCCCGATTGCTTTCTGGTTCAGAATAATTCGTCCTACTCATTCTTCTTCCCCTTTTTTAAATACTTTTTCATCTTGTTTCGGACTGTCATGTAATTCGCAAAACAAAGATAAATGTGCTAATCCATCCCATGGAATATCGCCAGAATAAAGCAGGTAATTTTTTGATTTTTACGCCATGATAGAAGTCTGGAAGAAAAAGGCTTTCTGCGATCACAGTCGAGCCGGGCGGGCCAGGCCAAATGCTAAAATAAGCACAATTTACTGACTCATTTTGAGGTAACGCTATGTACGACAATCTGAAAAGTCTGGGTATTACCAATCCTGAAGAAATTGATCGTTACAGCCTCCGGCAGGAAGCCAACAACGATATTCTGAAAATCTATTTCCAGAAAGACAAAGGCGAGTTTTTCGCCAAGAGCGTGAAATTTAAATATCCACGTCAGCGCAAAACGGTCGTCGCTGATGGTGTGGGTCAAGGTTATAAAGAAGTACAGGAAATCAGCCCGAACCTGCGGTATATCATTGATGAACTTGATCAAATCTGCCAGCGTGACCGCAGCGAGGTCGATCTTAAGCGTAAGATCCTCGACGATTTACGTCACCTGGAATCAGTCGTCACTAACAAAATCAGCGAGATTGAAGCCGATCTGGAAAAACTGACGCGTAAATAATGTCATTCTGTGGGCCGGGTAAAGTCTCACCCGGCTGTAATTTTGTAATCGACCTACCGCTCTTCATCTAGTTGCAGCGCCACATACAGCAGCAACCTGTCATCAAAATTGCCCAAATCAAGCCCGGTCAGTTCCGATATACGATTAAGCCGATACTCAAGAGTATTACGATGAATAAACAACGCCTTTGACGTTGCCAGCGGTTGCACATTGTGGCGAAACCACGCCGCCAGCGTTCGCCGCAGCAAGCCGTTATTGTCCATCGCTTTCAGCCGCGCCAGCGGTCGCGCCAGTTCGTTGGCCTGCCAGTCGCCACGCAAACTGTCTAGCAACACAGGCAACATCAAATCCTGATAAAAATAGCAGCGACTTTCGGGCATCCGCTGTTTACCCACCACCATCGTCGTTTTCGCCGTACGATAAGAGCGGGCAATACTGCCTGGTCCGGTAAAATAGTTACCCAGCGAAACGCGAAAACGTAGCTGACCATACTCTTTCATGCGGGCAATCAGTTGTTCAACTCGCTTACGATGATCTTCTGCATCCCAGCGCCCAAACGAATTCAACGCCGGTTTCAACACCACCATTTCGGTCAGTGAAACAATCGCCACCAGATTATTACGCTCGGGCGTAGTCAGCGCGTTTTGCAGTTGCTGTAACTCCGCCATTGCGCTATCCACGCCAAGTTGACCGCTATCGACCTCAACAATAGCCACCACTCGCGGTTGATTGAGATCGATCCCCAACCGTTGCGCCCATTCAGTGAGTGCGGGAGTATTCTCCTCCGCCTGAATCAGGTTCATCACCAACTCTTCCCGCAAACGGCTATCCTGCGCCAACAGATGCATCAACCGCGACTGTTCCAGCATCATTTCAGCCGTCATGCAGACCAGTTCGCCATATTTACGCAGATTCTCTGGTTCACCAGTCAGGCCGATTACGCCGACAATTTCACCTTCCAGCCGTAATGGTAGATTAATCCCCTGCCGCACACCGTGCAGATGACGTGCCACCGCGTCATCGATATCGACGACTCGTCCCTGTGAAAGTACCAGCAATGCACCTTCGTGCAATTCACCAATACGCTCACGATCGCCGCTGCCGATAATACGCCCGCGGGCATCCATTACGTTAATATTGGTATCAATGATGCGCATGGTGCGCGCCACGATATCCTGCGCCATTTTGGTATCAAGATGCCAGCCAGCCATAAGTCCTCCGTTATGCACGGCTTAGCATAAGGAAGTACGTAACGTACGGCATTGTGCAAATGCCCAAAGGATGAGGAAGATGTATGGAGTTGTGGTGAAGTTCACAGATTGTAAGGAGAACCCCTTCCCGTTTTCAGGAAGGGGTTGAGGAAGATTACTGCATTAACAGATAGATGGTGCTGTCGCCGCGCTGAATATTCAGTGCCAGCACAGACGGTTTGCTGTCGAGAACTTTACGCAGTTCAGCGATGTTTTTCACTGCCTGCTGGTTCGCACCAATAATCACATCACCTTTCTTCAGGCCGATCTGCGCAGCTGGAGTGCCCGTTTTCACGTTGTTCACCACCACGCCCTGATCTTTGCCTTTGTTGCTCATCTCAGCGCCTTCAATGCCGTTGAAGATGGTGCTGGAATCAACCTGATTCTGGCTGCTCTGCTGCAGTTCCAGGTTCACGTTAACCTGCTTCCCGTCGCGCAGTAAGCCCAGGGTCAGTTTGCTGCCTACCGGCATAGTGCCCACCTGAGCACGCAGTGCGGCAAAGCTGCTGATTGGCTTACCGTTCAGTGAGGTGATCACATCACCCGCTTTAATGCCCGCTTTCGCGGCGGAAGAATTCGGCAGAACCTGGCTTACGAAAGCACCGCGCTGGGCGTCAACTTTCATCGCTTTCGCCAGATCGGAGTTCAGCTCAGTCCCCATAATACCCAGCTCACCGCGTTTCACCTGGCCGTATTCCACCATCTGCGAGGTCAGGTTTTTCACCATGTTACTCGGGATAGCAAAACCGATACCGATGTTGCCGCCGTCCGGTGCGAGGATCGCGGTGTTGATACCGATCAGTTCGCCGTTCAGGTTAACCAGCGCACCACCGGAGTTACCACGGTTGATCGCAGCATCGGTCTGGATGAAGTTTTCATAGTTTTCGGCATTCAGACCGCTACGCCCCAGCGCAGAGACAATCCCGGA
Organism: Escherichia sp. MOD1-EC6300; assembly: GCF_002965045.1. NCBI lineage: Bacteria > Pseudomonadati > Pseudomonadota > Gammaproteobacteria > Enterobacterales > Enterobacteriaceae > Escherichia > Escherichia sp. MOD1-EC6300. Next base: position 41,411 of record NZ_PTRH01000007.1, read on the forward strand.
AGTTACCGTCTCACCCAGACCAAACGGGTTACCAATTGCTACGGTGTAATCACCCACGCGCAGTGCATCAGAATCCGCCATCTTAATTGCGGTCAGATTTTTCGGGTTCTGGATCTGGATCAGCGCGATATCAGAGCGCGGATCTTTGCCAACCATCTTCGCGTCGAACTTACGACCATCGCTCAGCTGGACTTTAATCACCGTCGCGTTATCAACAACGTGGTTGTTGGTGACGACATAGCCTTTATCGGCATCAATGATGACGCCGGAACCCAGCGCCATGAATTTCTGTTGCTGGCCGCCGCCATTACCGCCCTGGCCCCCCTGGCAGAACGGAGAGCTCTGGAACGGAGAACCTTCCTGGCAGAACGGAGAATCATCACCGAAGAACTGCTGGAAATTACGCGGCATACGCGGCGTATTAACGGTTGTGCTACCTTCTACGTTAATGCTGACCACTGAAGGCATCACCTTTTCGAGCATCGGTGCAAGGCTTGGCATCTGCTGGGCTGTCGTTGCTGAAGAAGTCTCAGCCGCCGTTGCAGAGAGCGGAGATAACGCCAAACCTAAACTCAGAGCCAGTGCACTCAGTGCTAATGTGGTTTTTTTCATGTATTTCAGTCTCGATTAACAGATAACGCAAAATTGCTGTGTTCTTCAGATTCGTTTTATAGCGCGAAGTTCCGAACTAAAGTTTCTGCAAAAGGTAAAAATTTATTGTTCGTCTTTACAAAAGCCTGGTTATTGTTCTACGGCCATCAGACGTCGGTATTCATCCCAGGCATAGAGGTCGGTCATACCGCTGATATAATCCTGCAGCAGGCGGCAACGGTAATAATATTCCCATAGCGGAAACTCAGGAGAATCTGACGGTAATTTACTGACAGCCTCGACATAGGCCAGCCGATGGCGCGTCGAGAGTTTGTGGAATAAGCGCGATTCAATAGGGAAACGTTTCACCCGTTCTTTTTCTACCAGTTCAGTAAAGTCTGATAACGACAGGCTTAATAAAGGGCGATAAATCTCTAATAATCCGCTAATGACCCGATAGCCCTGCAATTCAAGCTGCTCGACATCTGGATGGCTAAACACATGTTTTACAGCGACATTTTTATATAGCTTTAGAAGATCGCTGCATTCGCTGGCATCTTCCAATAATGCATGATTAAACGTTCCGGCGAAAATCGCAGGCAGATTATCAATAAATCGTTGTGCCGCGTAGGGTACCAGTTTATTTAGGGTGTTTACCCGTAAATACATAAAAAACTGATCTTCCGTACTGCGGCTTAAACTATTTGAGCGTGATTTTTCCCAGGCATTTTCAACCACCAGCGAAAAGAGCGAACCTTTCTCATGCTGGCCCCACGCTTCGTGCAAATGATGATAAAGCTGCTCAACGCTGAATATTCTTTTCTCTACCGCATCTTCAAGATCTGCCACACAATAGGAGATGTCGTCGGCAGCTTCCATAATCCACGTTAATGGAAAACGACTGTAAAGCGCCAAATTAAGTTCTTTACGCAACCGGGCAATATAGGCTTCTTCAGAAAGATAATAACCCGGCTTTTTCATTAAATAGTGATGTGTCTCAGGCGTTTCACCACGCCACCACGCCGGACGAGTATATTTTAAAATACCGCCAACCTGTGCCCAGGTGAGATTCATCCGCATCAATGTATGCACCAGACGAATGCCTTGTGCATTCCCCTCAAAATGACATAAGTCCTGACGTATTTTGCGCCGCAGCTCGTTAAGCGGTTCTTCCCCGTCCCGTAAACGTAGTGCTGCCACGCTGCAGCGATCGTCAGTCAGAGGCTGGCTTTCGGCATCAGCCGGATACAAACGCTGGCGAAACCAGTCATTTATCGCCGCTTCGCCAAAATGGCCAAACGGCGGATTGCCGATATCGTGCATCAGGCATGACATCTCAACAATACTTTCAAAAGGGCCGGTCAGTTCATCCAGACCATACTCTTCCAGTAATTTAAGCTCTTTCAGACGGCTTAAAATTTCTTTGGCGATGTAGCGCCCCACCTGCTGGACTTCCATTGAATGGGTAAGACGCGTGCGCACGGCGGCATTTCGCTCCAGCGGAAAAACCTGGGTCTTTTGTTGCAGACGACGAATTGCCGGAGAGTTGATAATACGCCCGCGATCGCTCTCAAAGATTCGCAGGATCTCATGTTCGGTTTTAACGCCCTGTGGTGAACGGTAACGACGATGCCAGTTTATTTTTTTTCGGAAATCAATCTGTGCCATGTCCTCTCCCGCGTGAGAAATACGCTTCCCCGTAAGCGCATGGTAAACTATGCCTTCAAATCGGGCTTATCGCGAGTAAATCTATGAAAATCGGCATCATTGGTGCAATGGAAGAAGAAGTTACGCTGCTGCGTGACAAAATCGAAAACCGCCAAACTATCAGTCTGGGCGGTTGCGAAATCTATACCGGCCAACTGAATGGAACCGAAGTTGCGCTTCTGAAATCGGGCATCGGTAAAGTCGCTGCGGCACTGGGTGCAACTCTGCTGTTGGAACACTGCAAGCCAGATGTGATTATTAACACCGGTTCTGCCGGTGGCCTGGCGCCAACGCTGAAAGTGGGCGATATCGTTGTCTCGGACGAAGCACGTTATCACGACGCGGATGTCACGGCATTTGGTTACGAATACGGTCAGTTACCTGGCTGCCCGGCTGGCTTCAAAGCTGACGATAAACTGATCGCTGCCGCTGAGGCCTGCATTGCCGAACTGAATCTTAACGCTGTACGTGGCCTGATTGTCAGCGGCGACGCTTTCATCAACGGTTCTGTTGGCCTGGCGAAAATCCGCCACAACTTCCCGCAGGCCATTGCTGTAGAGATGGAAGCGACGGCAATCGCTCATGTCTGCCACAATTTTAACGTCCCGTTTGTTGTCGTACGCGCCATCTCCGACGTGGCCGATCAACAGTCTCATCTTAGCTTCGATGAGTTCCTGGCTGTTGCTGCTAAACAGTCCAGCCTGATGGTTGAGTCACTGGTGCAGAAACTGGCACATGGCTAAGTCACTGTTCAGGGCGCTGGTCGCCCTGTCTTTTCTCGCCCCTCTGTGGCTCAACGCCGCACCGCGCGTCATCACGCTTTCACCCGCCAACACTGAACTTGCTTTTGCCGCCGGGATCACGCCGGTTGGGGTCAGCAGTTATTCCGACTACCCTCCACAAGCGCAAAAGATTGAGCAGGTTTCAACCTGGCAGGGGATGAATCTCGAACGCATTGTGGCCCTTAAACCCGATCTGGTGATTGCCTGGCGTGGAGGTAATGCCGAGCGGCAGGTTGGCCAGTTAGCTTCGCTGGGAATAAAAGTGATGTGGGTCGATGCGACAAGCATTGAACAAATTGCCAATGCGTTACGTCAACTGGCCCCCTGGAGTCCACAACCAGACAAGGCCGAACAAGCCGCACAATCCCTGCTGGACCAGTACGCACAATTGAAAGCGCAATATGCTGATAAACCTAAAAAACGTGTTTTTCTGCAATTCGGCATTAATCCGCCATTTACCAGTGGAAAAGAGTCGATTCAAAACCAGGTACTCGAAGTTTGTGGCGGAGAAAACATCTTTAAAGACAGCCGGGTTCCCTGGCCGCAAGTTAGCCGCGAACAGGTGTTAGCACGCGCGCCACAGGCGATTGTCATTACAGGCGGACCGGACCAAATTCCTAAAATCAAACAATACTGGGGTGAACAGCTCAAAATTCCCGTTATTCCTCTCACGAGTGACTGGTTTGAACGTGCAAGCCCACGTATTATCCTCGCTGCACAACAGCTCTGTAATGCGCTTTCACAGGTAGATTAGCGCCTGATCTTTTCAGGTGCTCAGTGGGGATTGAACAATGCTCGTCTATTGGCTGGATATAGTCGGCACAGCGGTATTTGCCATCTCCGGCGTTTTGTTAGCCGGAAAATTGCGTATGGACCCTTTTGGTGTTCTGGTACTGGGCGTGGTTACCGCAGTAGGCGGCGGGACAATTCGCGACATGGCGCTGGATCACGGCCCGGTCTTTTGGGTGAAAGATCCCACCGATCTGGTTGTTGCAATGGTGACCAGCATGCTGACGATCGTGCTGGTGCGCCAGCCAAGACGCTTACCGAAATGGATGTTGCCGGTGCTGGATGCCGTTGGTCTGGCGGTGTTTGTCGGCATTGGCGTGAATAAAGCCTTTAATGCGGAAGCCGGTCCGTTAATCGCGGTTTGTATGGGCGTCATTACTGGCGTTGGCGGCGGGATCATTCGTGATGTACTGGCCCGCGAAATCCCCATGATTTTACGCACAGAAATCTACGCAACGGCCTGTATTATCGGCGGTATTGTCCACGCTACGGCTTATTACACATTTTCCGTACCACTGGAAACAGCCAGTATGATGGGCATGGTCGTGACGCTATTGATTCGGCTGGCGGCTATTCGTTGGCATCTTAAGCTACCGACGTTTGCGCTGGATGAGAATGGGCGTTGAAGAGAGAAGATGTGCCGGATAGTTTATCCGGCACATGAACAACAGATTAGATGCTGAAGGAAGAACCGCAACCGCAGGTGCTTTTCGCGTTCGGGTTGGTCACGATGAAACGAGAACCTTCCAGACCTTCGGTATAGTCAACGGAACCGCCGACCAGATATTGCAGGCTCATCGGGTCAACCACCAGGCCAACGCCCTGTTTTTCGATGGTCATATCGCCTTCGTTCACCTGATCATCAAAGGTGAAACCATACTGGAAGCCGCTGCAACCGCCACCGGTGATATACACGCGTAATTTCAGATTCGGGTTATCTTCGTCAGCGATCAGGCTTTTAACTTTGTTGGCTGCTGCGTCGGTAAACTCCAGCGGCAGTGCTACGTCATCACTCATATTTTGCTCCAAACGACATCGGCAATTGGGCAAATTCTAACCCAATAATAATCGCCATTATCTAATACCCTGGTATTTCGTTCAAGTATTCTCGCTGGCTGATGCGGCCTTGCTTCGCGCCAGTTGCTCAGCTTCCTGTTTCGCCAGCGTGCGTGCAAGAATCGCCGAGTATAGCGGTTTCCCACCGGTAAATTGTGCTAATAGTGTTGCGCCAAGACCGGTAATAATCATTGGCAAAATGAGCTGATAGTTATCGGTCATCTCCAGAACCAGAATGATCCCCGTTAACGGCGCGCGAATAGAAGCCGCCAGTAACGCCCCCATTCCGGCAATAGCAAACGTCCCCGCCTCAAGGTGATATTGCGGAAACAGCTCAACGGCAACCATTCCGAAAGCGGTACCCAGCACAGTACCCAGCGCCAGCATAGGGGCAAAAATACCGCCCGGCGCACCGGAAGAGAAGCAAAGTAAGGTAGTAATGACTCGCGCGACGAAGATAAACACCAGCATTCCCATGCTGAAGTTCCCCGCCGTGGCGATAGGAATCAGGTTAAAACCGCCGCCCGAAGTTGCTGGTGCCACAAACCCCAGCAATCCACACAGACCGCCAATCGCACCGCCCATTATCACCCATTTAGTAATATTGCCGCCGTGCACACGGTGCAGTAAATCCTGCATCCCCAACACCCATTTATTAAAAATGGGGCCGAAAATGCCAAAAATAATACCGAGGATCAGATAAAGCCATAGCGTATTAAGCGGCGCGTCAGAAAGTTTACCGACGTCAATCAGCGCAACTTCATGATTAAAAATCCGGTACATAATGGTCGACATAATGACGCCAATAAATACCGCTTTAATCGAAATTAATGTATAGCGAAACTGCGGACGCATCTCTTCGATAATAAACAAAATACCCGCCAGCGGCGCATTAAAGGCCGCAGCCAGACCCGCTGCTGCACCGGTTGCCAGCAGCGTATGGCGCGCTTCATCACCTTTCAGGCGGAATATATCAAGCACCATCCGACCGATATTACCGCCGATCTGCACGGTTGGCCCTTCACGCCCCAACACCATGCCGCCGCCGAGTGTCCCAAGCCCGCCAAAGAATTTCACCGGCAATACACGCCACCAGCGAACGGGACGTTGATCTTCCAACGCCCCTTCAATTTCCGGGATCCCCGAGCCACCGGCTTCCGGCGCGTATTTGCGCACCAAAAAGTAGCCGAACATCGCCAGCACTGCCGAACAGAGAAAAGCGACGGTTAACAGTAGCGGATAATTATCGGCCGTATGGACCAGCGCCCCCATGCGTTGGTTCTGTAACCAGGCGACGCCTTTGTCAAAAGCAACCGCTGCCAGCCCGACAAGCGTGCCGACGACGGCAGCCATAAACAAAATAGCTAACGGGGTTTTATCGCGCTCAAGAAGTTGGCGAATCAGTTGTCTGCGTCGCAGGCGCGCAGCCTGTGGTGTTTCTAAAGAGGGAGTATCAGTTTTCATCCAATGATCACTTATTGGTCATACAAATAAGATGACGGCATTTTACTCGCACGTTCCATGAAAATCCTTTGCAAAGCGTAATGTTTCAAATGTACAAAACTTTTATACTCTACGAAATCAGGATTGCACCAGCAGAAGCAACCTGACGTTTGACGAGTATTTAACTTGTTATGAATAAAATAGAATAGCAGCCATTCACTTTTTCTACGAATCAGGAACCCTCCATGAGTAAGTCTGAAAATCTATACAGCGCAGCGCGCGAGCTGATCCCTGGCGGTGTGAACTCCCCTGTTCGCGCCTTTACCGGCGTGGGCGGCACTCCACTGTTTATCGAAAAAGCGGACGGCGCTTATCTGTACGATGTTGATGGCAAAGCCTATATCGATTATGTCGGTTCCTGGGGGCCGATGGTGCTGGGCCATAACCATCCGGCGATCCGCAATGCCGTGATTGAAGCCGCCGAACGTGGTCTGAGCTTTGGCGCACCGACCGAAATGGAAGTGAAAATGGCGCAACTGGTGACCGAACTGGTGCCGACGATGGATATGGTGCGCATGGTGAACTCCGGCACCGAAGCGACGATGAGCGCCATCCGCCTGGCCCGTGGTTTTACCGGTCGCGACAAAATCATTAAATTCGAAGGTTGCTACCACGGTCACGCTGACTGTCTGCTGGTAAAAGCCGGTTCTGGCGCACTCACTTTAGGCCAGCCAAACTCGCCGGGCGTTCCGGCAGATTTCGCCAAACATACATTAACCTGTACTTATAACGATCTGGCCTCTGTACGCGCCGCGTTTGAGCAATACCCGCAAGAGATTGCCTGTATTATTGTCGAGCCAGTAGCAGGCAACATGAACTGTGTTCCGCCGCTGCCAGAGTTCCTACCGGGTCTGCGCGCACTGTGCGACGAATTTGGCGCATTGCTGATCATCGATGAAGTGATGACCGGTTTCCGCGTGGCGCTGGCTGGCGCGCAGGATTATTACGACGTGGTGCCAGACCTCACCTGCCTGGGCAAAATCATCGGCGGTGGAATGCCGGTAGGCGCATTCGGGGGTCGTCGTGATGTGATGGATGCGCTGGCCCCAACCGGTCCGGTCTATCAGGCGGGTACGCTTTCCGGTAACCCGATTGCGATGGCAGCCGGTTTCGCCTGTCTGAATGAAGTCGCGCAGCCGGGCGTTCACGAGACGCTGGATGAGCTGACAACACGTCTGGCAGAAGGTCTGCTGGAAGCGGCAGAAGAAGCGGGAATTCCATTGGTCGTTAACCACGTTGGCGGCATGTTCGGTATTTTCTTTACCGACGCCGAGTCCGTGACGTGCTATCAGGATGTGATGGCCTGCGACGTCGAGCGCTTTAAGCGTTTCTTCCATATGATGCTGGATGAAGGTGTTTACCTGGCACCGTCAGCGTTTGAAGCGGGCTTTATGTCTGTGGCGCACAGCATGGAAGATATCAATAACACCATCGATGCTGCACGTCGGGTGTTTGCGAAGTTGTGATCCAGCATGGTTTGTCGGATGCGGCGTAAACGCCTTATCCGACCTACAGATCAGGACCGTTTGTAGGCCCGATAAGACGCCACAGCGTCGCATCGGGCATCCGTTGCCGCGTAAAAGCTTTATCCATCCAGGAGTTAAGGGCCGTTATATGGAAAAATTAACGGCTCTGCTTTCTCAACAAATAGATAAAATACGGCGCGCCGATAAAGGTCGACAGCAGCCCCGCTGGGATCTGGAATGGAAACAGCACCATCCGCCCACACCAGTCAGCGAACACCAGCAACAATCCCCCTACCAGCGCCGAAATCACGATGTGCGGCATCGTCCGTCGAAAGCCCATCATCCGTGCGATATGCGGTGCCATCAGGCCAACAAAACTCAACGGCCCGATGGTCATTGTCGCGGTCGCCGTCAGGCAAGCCGCCAGCAGCAGTAGCGCAATTCGCGTCGGCGTCAGCGCCATTCCCACGGCTCGTGCGGTATCACCTCCCAGCGGTAAAATGGTCAGCCAGCGGCGGCACAGCGGGGTAATCGCCAGCAAAATCACCATCACAATTCCGGTGCGCCAGACCTGCGCCTCGGTCGCGTTGTAGGTCGAACCGGAAATCCAGGTCAGCACTTGCGCCATTCGCGGGTCACCACTTGCCTGCAACATCATCAAAAGCATGGTGAACGCAGTACTTAAGGCCATCCCCGCCAGTAACATGCGGTGTGGGGAAAATCCACCGCGCCCGGCAGCGATCATAATGATCAACAGCGTCACCGCCGCGCCGAGACTGCCCGCGGGTAACAGCCAGCCAAAGGCATTACCCGGCACCAGAAACAGCATCAACACCACACCAAACGCCGCGCCTGAACTAATCCCCAGCACTTCGGGGCTTGCCATCGGGTTTCCGGTCAGCCGCTGAATAATACAGCCCGCCACTGCCAGCATGATGCCCGCAAACAGTGCCGCCATAATTCGCGGCCAGCGCCAGGGCATTAAATCATCGAGCAGCGCCCCGCTCGCCCACGTCCAGCCGTGCGCATCACGACCAAACGACAGCGCCACCACCACAGCAATTATCAGCAGCACACCGCCAGCAAGGGCAAACGCCAGCACATGTTGGCGTTCAGTCGCGACACGATCGTTGGCCTTCATATCCGGCGCACTGATGCTGCGTAAACGCGGCAGCAGCCACAGTAACAGCGGCGCACCTATCAACGCCGTCACCGAACCGGTAGAAACTTCCATCCACACGCGAGTCAGCCAGAGGATGATTTGATCGGAAAGCCAGAGGATCAGCGCACCAATCAGTGACGCCAGCAGCAGTCTTGGCAGCAGACGCCGCGCCCCCAGCATTTTTGCCAGCAGTGGCGCGAACAACCCGATAAAGCCGATAATCCCCACCGCGTTCACCAACAGAGCACTGATGACTATCGCCAGCGACAGCGCCGCCAGACGCGCGAGCGATAAGGCCAGCCCGAGATTACGCGCCACGCCATCATCAAGCCCCATCAGGGTTAATGGACGAAGTAGCAGTAACGTCAGCATCACGCCGCCCAGCAGCTGTGGCCATAAACGCTCAACGCCGCCCCAGTCGGTTTGCGTCAGCGTTCCGGTACTCCACAGGAACATGCTTTGCAGCTGGTCGTGATGGAAGATAACCAGTAGCTGATTAATTGCCCCACAATAAAGGCTCACCACCAGCCCCGCGAGGATCAGTGTTACCGGCGAAAGCCGTTTCCCCCACGCGACGCCAAAGACAATTAAGCCAACAACGCAAGCCCCCGCCAATGCAGCAAACTGGCTCGCCATAGCACCAGGGATCGCCCAGAGCGTGGTGACGGTAATCCCCAGTTGCGCGCCTGTAGCAACGCCCAACGTCGTCGGCTCCGCCAGCGGGTTACGCAGCACTTGCTGAAATAGCACGCCCACCAGCCCCAGACCCGCGCCCACCAGCAGCGAAATCGCCAGACGCGGCAGCAAGCTGTAGTGAAAAATCATCTGCTCGATGACATCGATATCCGGCGACCAGGTGGCCTGCACCCACTGGCTACGCGGCAGCGCCTGCGAGAAGTTCATCCAGGTTAGCATCGCTGCGGCAATCACCAGCAGCGCCAGCAATAACGCCGGGAAAAGCGCAATACGTTTACTCACGCTTTACCTCCAATAGCATTATCCAGAATACGCACAAAATGCATTGCCGAGAGCGTCGCACCATAAAACCAGACTGCGGGGACGCGCTGAAAGCGTCCGGCACGGACAAACGGCATGGCCTGCCACAGCGGGGTTGCCATTAGTGCGTCCATGTCTCTGCTGTTGTCGTGATCAAAACAGAGCACATCAACGTCCTTATACGCTGCCAGACGATCGATACTGACGGCAGTACTGCCCCAGAAGTTGGTTTCTCCTTGCCAGGCATTTGGGATGCCGTACTCATCGAGAATTTCCTGGAACAGGCTGTTCGGGCCGAAGACCAGCATATGGCGCGGATCGATAAGTGTCGTCAGCAATAACGGGCGCGCACCACGCTTCACAAAGCGGGGTTTCATGCTGCGGATAAAGTCTTCATAGTGCGCTAAATGCGTTTCCGCTGCGCTTTGCAGGTTAAGTAAATCTGCCATTTCCGTCAGTGACTTACGCGCCATCGCCAGCGGCTGTTTGCCGTCGCTGAAGTTAAATCCGCGCCCAGGCGCAATGCGTGCCAGCATTTCTGGTGAAGGGCCATACCCTGCCGACCAGACCATAAACGACGGTTTCATTTCGGTCAGCAGTTCAAGGTTAGGTTCTGTCCGCAAACCAACGTCAATCACTGAATCCGGCAATGGTGGCTCGCTGACCCACAGGCGATAGTTGATGGTATCCGCCACGCCGTAAGGTACGATGCCGAGCGCCAGCAGTAATTCCACCGGCAACCACTCCAGCGCCACAATACGATTGGGATCAATAGCCGCCGCGCGGGCGGTATTCATCTGCCATAACAACGGAGAAAGCGCCATCGCTGTTAACAGTCGACGGCGCGTAATTAGAGGTAAGCTGCTCATCAATAAACAAAACTCACAGGTGCAGCACCCGCCGGATGCGGCAAAATACCCATCGGGATGCCATAAATCATTTCGAGGGTTTCGCCGCGCATAATTTCCGCAGGCGTTCCCTGAGCAATCATTTCACCGCCGCGCAGGGCGACCAGATAATCACAGTAACGCGCAGCCATATTGATATCGTGCAGCACGGCAATGACCGTCAGGCCACGCTCCTGACTTAAACGATGCACCAGCGCCAGCACATCAACCTGGTGGGCGATATCCAGCGCCGAGGTCGGTTCGTCGAGCAACAGACAACGGCTATCCTGCGCCACCAGCATGGCGATCCACGCCCGTTGACGTTCGCCGCCAGAGAGGCTATCGACCAGCCGATGCGCCAGCGGTTTTAAGCCAACCAGCGAGATAGCCTCTTCGACCTTTTCGCGATCTGCCGCGCCAAAGCGCCCCAGCGCGCCATGCCACGGGTAACGACCAATCGCCACCAGTTCACGCACCGTCATCCCTTCTGCCGGAGGAAGCTGCTGCGGCAAATAAGCCACTTTGCGAGCAAACGCTTTGCTGCTCCAGCTTTCCAGCGGCTGGGCATCAAGAAGAATCTCCCCTTCTGACGGTGGCTGATGGCGGCCCAACATTTTTAACAGCGTGGATTTACCAGAGCCGTTGTGACCAATCAGACCGGTCACTTTCCCGGCAGGAAAGGTTAACGACAGCGGATGCAAAAGCGTGCGCCCGGGCACACGAAAGGAGATATTACGCAGTGCAAAAGTGGTATCGGAATGATTCGTGTATTCCTGCATAACAGCCAACTTGTGAAACGGGCACGGAAATCCGTGCCCCAAAAGAGAAATTAGAAACGGAAGGTTGCGGTTGCAACGACCTGACGTTCTGCGCCCCAGAAGCAGCCATAGGTATTAAAGCAGCTGGCGACGTATTCACGATCGAACAGGTTGTTGACATGCAGCGCCACGTTGGAGCCAGCCATGCCGACCCGCGCCAGATCATAACGCACTAACGCATCCACGACCGTATAACTTCCCACTTTAAAGGAGTTAGCCGGATCACCATAGCTGGAGCCAGTATAACGACCACCAGTACCCAGCGTCAGGCCAGAAAGCGGACCATCAAAGAAGGTGTAGTCAGCCCACAGCGAAGCCATATGTTTTGGCACCTGCGCAGGCGTATTGCCTTTATAGGTAGTGTCGGTGGTGTATTCTGCATCGGTGTAAGTATAAGAACCAACTACGTTAACACTCGCCGACAGCGCCGCTTTCGCTTCGATTTCTACGCCACGCGCGCGGATTTCACCACCTTCAACCGAGAAGAAGGAACCCTCAGGGTCCGCCATCAGGTTGTTGGTTTTAGTGAGATTATACACAGCACCAGTAACCACAATTGGGCGATCTTCCGGTACATATTTCACGCCGACCTCATACTGCTTACCTTTAGACGGCGCAAAAATATTACCATCCTTCCCAACTTGTGAAGAAGGTTCAAACGATTCGCTATAGCTGAAGTAAGGTGTTACACCATTATCAAACAGGTAGTTAACACCACCACGCCAGGTAAACTGTTTGTCATCACGTTTATCGGTCGTCCCTTCAACGCGGTTATGAGACTCTTGATCCGCCCAGTCATAACGACCGCCCAGGGTGACCAGCACTTTATCCCACTGCGCCTGATCCTGAACATAAACACCCGTTTGTTTCTGCTTATTCAGAATGCGGTAAGGGCCGGAGTTTGCCGGATCTTTCGCATTGAAGTCGAAATCGGTATTCACCGGATTGTACAGATCGAGCAGCGGTACGGAGTCGTCGTAACCAAACCAGGCGTTGATGTCATTACGCATACGCATAAAGTCGACACCGGTCAGCAGAGTGTGGTCGATATCGCCAGTGGCAAACTTGCTCTGCAACTGGGTATCAACGGAGAAGTTTTGCAGCTTCTCATCATCAACGACGTATTTACGTGCCAGGTAGTGACCTTTATCGGCTGGCGCTAAAGCGGCACACTGTTTGCTGTAAGCATTCGCCGGATCGGAGCAGACGCCGTAACCATAAACGCTGTTTTGCGAGGTTTTGTTTTCAGCAAAGCGCAGGTTCTGACGCACAGTAAAGGTGTCGTTAAATTCGTGATCGAAGCTGTAGCCCACCATCTTCTCATTACGAGAATAGGTGTTGTTCTTCGCCCCTTCGTTAAAATCTGTCGGCAGACGCTTACCGTTCGGCAGCGGCTCAACGGTTCCCTCTTTCGGCAGCCAGCCGTAATAACCGGTTTCCGGCTCGTTCTGGAAGTAAGAAAGGAAGGTGAAATTGGTTTTATCATCCGGACGCCAGGTAAACGCTGGCGCAATGGCATAACGCTGCTCTTCCGCGCCCTTTTGCTGGGCATTGGCAGAGCGCGCCAGTCCGGTCAGACGATAAGAGTAAACGCCGTCATCATCCAGCGCATCGCTAAAGTCGAAACCGGTCTGGAACAGGCTGTCTGTGCCCGCTTTAAATTGGATTTCTTTCAGCGGTTCGGTGGTTGGGCGCTTGCTGACCATATTTAACAGGCCGCCAGGGCTACTTTTACCGTAAAGAACAGAAACAGGGCCACGCATAATTTCAGCGCGTTCCAGCATATACGGGTCAATAACTGCATCGTTATAGAAGTTGCCTTGCAACTTCAGACCATTCAGATAGTTATTCTGGCTTTGGCCTTCTGCTGCAAAACCACGAATAATCAAATGATCATAAGTGTTTGATGCACCACGCGTACCGACCGAAACGCCTGGCGTATAGCTAAGCGCTTCTTTTACTGACTTAGGCTGATGCAGCGCCATTTCTTCGGCAGTGACAACAGAAATTGACTGCGGCACTTTTTGAATCGGTGTATCGGTTTTGGTGCCGGTAGCGGACTGTCGCGCCGCAATAGTTGCAGCTGGCCCCCATGCGCTTTCTTGCGGCGCTGGTGCAGCGGTAACGGTGATAGTGTCTTCTTTCGGTTCAACCGCTGCCTGTGCATAAACAGACATGCCGCTAACCGCTGTGGCTACTACAACTGCGATTTTACGCAGTGAGTGTTTTGGCTGAGCAGTTTTGGAACGCGCCATTGGTATATCTCTGATGTAAAGTGAATGATAACGTAAACGAGAATGATTATTATAAAGATGAGATAATATTCGAAACGCTGGCGGGTTCGCAAGCGGTACGCAATCTGAGCATTCCTGAGGGGTTAATAAACAATCAGATGAAAAGAAAGGGTTAATACTTTGGGTAGGATGTTATTTTACCGGATGGCGACTCGCCATCCGGTATGTCAGCTTAGACGTTAATTACTACCAAACATATCCTTGATCCAACCTGCTACGCCGTCACTGTCTTTCTGCTCTTGCTGAGCAGGTTGCTGTTGCGGCTGTTGCTGCGGCTGAGAAGACTGATCAAACGGATTGCCTGACGGTTGCTGCTGAATCTCACTCTGCTGGCACAGCGATTGCGGATCGCTGGTCCAGACCGGCAAGACACGCATGCCACCGCTGCAAACAAAGTTGCCGTCGTAGTCCACGCCCATATCTGCAATATCTTCTGGTGGAACAAGATTCAGCGGTGTTGGCGTCTGGTTAGCCAGATAACGCTGATAAATCGACATTGCCCCGCTGGCTCCATACAGTTTGGTCGGCTGGTTGTTATCACGGCCTACCCAGGTGATGGTCACCGTGCTGCCGTCAATGCCCGCAAACCAGGTATCTACGTTGTTGTTGGTAGTACCCGTTTTCCCTGCCAGATGCAGATTTGGATATTTCGCCCCAAGCTGACGTCCCGTACCGCGTTGTACTACCTGCTGCATGGTCCATAGTGTCAGATACGCCGCCTGAGCCGGAACAGCGCGTTCCGCCTGCGGGAAGCTCTGATACAGTACCTTGCCATCTTCCGCGATTACCGAACGCAGCGCAGAAAGCGGTGCTCGGTTACCACCACTAGCGATGGTCTGGAACGCCTGCGCCACTTCAATTGGCGTTAAGTTCAACGCCCCCAGCAGCATTGCCGGAACCGGATGCAGCTGATCTTTCGGTACGCCCAGTTTAATCCAGGTATCCGTAACCGCAGGCAGACCCAGCGCCATCCCCAGATTCACCGTCGGCACGTTCATCGAACGTGTCAACGCATCCACCAGCATCACTCTGCCACTTTCGCTATAACGACGGTCATCGTTCTGCGGTGACCAGACCTGGCCATTCGGCTGACGCAGCGCGATTGGCGCATCGGCAATCCACGTGTTCAGGCGATAGATTTTCGGCTGGCTTAAGGCCGTCAGATAAGTCGCTGGTTTTGCAAGAGAACCAATCGAACGACGCGCCTGCATCGCACGGTTGTAACCCGCAAACTGCGGCTCAGAACCACCGACCATCGCACGAACTTCACCACTAAAGCGGTCGACGACCACAATCGCGGTTTCAAGATCGCTCAACTTACGCTGTTTCTTCAGTGCCGGAATGCCTTCCACGGCGGCTTTTTCTGCCGCGTCCTGGGCCACCGAGTCAAAGGTTGTGAAGATCTTCACGCCGGAGAGATCTTTTACCTTATCGCCCAGTTTTGCCTGCAACTCCTGACGCACCAGCTGCATAAAGGCTGGCTGTGGAGAGATTACCCCACCGCGCGGCTGAACGCCCAGCGGACGTGCACTCAACATGTCATAGAGCTCTTGATCAATAATCTGCTGTTGTTGCAGCAGACGCAGTACCAGATTACGTCGCTCCAGCGCCAGTTTCGGGTTACGCCACGGGTTATAGATCGACGCCCCTTTCACCATACCAACCAACAGCGCCTGCTGGTCGAGACTCAGCTCTTCTACCGGGCGACCAAAGTAGTACAGGCTCGCCAGCGGGAAACCGCGGATTTCGTTGTCGCCGCTCTGACCGAGATACACCTCGTTCATATACAGCTCAAGAATGCGGTCTTTGCTGTAACGCGCATCCATAATCAGCGCCATGTAGGCTTCGTTAGCTTTACGCCAGTAAGAACGTTCGCTGGAGAGGAACAGGTTTTTCACCAACTGTTGCGTCAGCGTACTCGCTCCCTGCACCGTGCGTCCGGCGGTCAGGTTTGCCAGCACCGCTCGTCCGATGGAGTAGAGACTGATCCCATCATGCTCGTAGAAATGACGGTCTTCAGTCGCCAACAACGTATCCACCAGCAAATCCGGGAACCCACTGCGCGGCACAAACAGACGCTGCTCGCCGTTTGGTGAGGAGATCATGGTGATCAGGCGCGGATCAAGACGGAAGAAACCGAACTGACGGTTGTTCTCCATATTGACGATGGTCGCCAGATGATCGCCATCAAAGGTCAGACGTGCACGCACCTGCCCTTCTTTACTGTCCGGGAAATCAAACGGACGGCGGATCATTTCAATGCTGTTGGCCTGCACGGTAAATTCGCCAGGACGGGTCATTTTCGACACCTGACGATACTGGGTCGCCTCCAGCAGTTTCACCATCTCGTTTTTGCTGATGGTCATGTCTGGCTCAAGGTTGACCATTCGGCCATAAACAGCCGCAGGCAATTGCCAGACTTTGCCATCAATACGGCTACGAATTTTTTGATCGAGATAAACGCCGTAAATGGCGATCAGCACGGCAAAAACGATAGCAAGTTTTAGCAGTAGCCATAGCCAGCCGCGTTTGCCACGAGGCTTACGCCCTTTGCCTTTGCCCTTACCTTTGCGCGGCATCGGTTCTTCATCCTCATAGTCATCATAATCGTCGTAATCATCGTCATCTTCATAACGACGACGGCTTACCTTTTGTTTGACCGGACGCGTCGGTTTCCCTTTGCGTCCAATTGGCTCGCGGTCATTCCCGGCCATGCTTTTTCTCCGCAATATTCAGGCGCAAAAGCCCGATTTTCTGTTCTTCTGTAACAAGACAGAAGAAGATATCTCTCAAATTTACTTTGGTCTTCATGAATACTTTTTCGTCCGTCGCGTCGGTGCGGTATTTGCCGGATCATCCGGCCAGACGTGTTTGGGATAACGCCCTTTCATCTCTTTTTGCACCTCGCGATACGCACCTTTCCAGAAGGCGCTCAAATCTCGTGTGATTTGCAGCGGCCTTTGGGCAGGAGAAAGCAACTCCAGCACCAGCGGCACACGCCCCTGGGCGATCGTCGGATTGGTGGCCTCGCCAAACATCTCCTGCATTCTCACCGCCAGCGCGGGCGGGTTATCTTCATGGTAACGAATGGCGATCCGGCTCCCCGTCGGCACAGTGTAATGCGCAGGCAATTCACTATCCAGACGTTGCTGCATCCCCCAATCAAGTAATCCGCGTAGCGCCTGATAAATATCGAGTGATTTCAGGCCGCGTAGCGAATGTACGCCTGCCATATGCGGCAGTAGCCACGTTTCCAGCGTCGCCAACAAACTTGCATCATCAACCGCTGGCCAGTCATATTCCGGCAACCACTTTGCGGCGCATAACAAACGCAAGCGTAGCTGTTCCGCTTCCGCCGTCCAGTTGAGCACGCTTAAACCTTTATCACGAATGCCGTTAAGCATTGCCTGATGCAACTCGTCTTCCGAGGGTTTCGCCAGCGGCTGCACTTTCACCGTCAACTGACCGATTTGCAGCCGACGCCACGCTTTCAGCGTACCTTGCGCATCATCCCACTCCACAGTGTCAGACTGCTGTACCAACTGCGGACAGCGTTGTACTAATTCATCGATATCGACCGGTAGCGCCAGTAAAATCCGCGCATCCGGCGAGGCGCTGCCCTGCAATAATAACGGTGCGATCAACCATTCGTGGCGGCTTAGCGCATCGTCGGCATCGAGCATTGCCCCCATGCCGTTTGCCAGTTGATAGCGTCCATCTTGCCCACGGCGACGAGCAATGCGATCGGCATACGCCCCGGCAAGTAGCGGCGCGATAAGAGAACTGTCTGCCTCACCGCCGCGTACGTTTAAACGTTTTAACAGTTGCTGGCTACGTTGCTGCCAGGCAGGTTGATTGCGCGAAAACGCCACATCCAGATCGATATTGCCCATCCGTGGTGGCTCTTCGAGAATAGCGGCAATTTTTGCAGCGGTAGCAGCTTCGTCGTCGCTCCTTGCGCTCACCAGCATTGCCGCTAAACGCGGATCGTTACCCAGCGTCGCCATTTTCTGCCCTTTCGTGCTTAGCCGTTCACCGTCCATCGCCCCCAGCATCCGTAACAGGCGTTTCGCGGCCTGTAAATTCACGGCTGGCGGTTGATCCAGCCAGCTCATCTGCGTCGGATCGCTGCATCCCCATTGCAGTAATTCCATCAGCAAACCGGAGAGATCGCTTTGTAAGATTTCCGGTTCACTTTGCGCGGAGGCGCGTTCTGCTTGTTCTTTGGCGATTAAATGTAAACAGATCCCCGGCTCCAGACGTCCGGCACGCCCGGCGCGTTGCGTCATTGATGCCTGGCTAATGCGTTGGGTAATCAGCCGCGTTAGCCCCGTGCGCGGATCAAAGCGCGCCACACGTTCCTGAGCACAATCCACCACCAGACGAATACCTTCGATGGTTAAACTGGTTTCAGCAATATTGGTTGCCAGCACCACTTTGCGCATCCCTTCTGGTGCCGGAAGGATCGCTTTTCGCTGATCGTTCAGCGACAACGCGCCATACAGCGGGCAGAGCAACACATCACTACCGATGCGCGAAGCTAGTTGTTCCTGAACGCGCTGAATTTCTCCGACACCAGGTAAAAATAACAGTAATGAGCCGCTTTCCTGATGCAGCAATTCGGCGGTGGCAACCGCCACGGCTTCATCAAAACGCTGATGAGCGAGCAGCGGTAAATATCGGCGTTCAACCGGAAATGAGCGCCCTTCTGAGATGACGACGGGCGCTTCTGGCAGCATCTGCTGCAAGCGGTCATTGTCCAGCGTAGCCGACATAATCAGTAGTTTAAGGTCATCACGCAGACCTTGTTGCACATCGAGTAACAGCGCCAACGCCAGATCCGCCTGCAAGCTGCGCTCATGAAACTCATCGAGGATCACCAATCCAACGCCGCTCAGTTCAGGGTCACGCTGGATCATGCGCGTCAACACGCCTTCGGTAACTACTTCCAGGCGAGTATTTGGCCCGACACAGTTTTGCGCGCGCATCCGGTAGCCTACCGTATCACCTGTTTTTTCGTTAAGCAGTTCCGCCAGTCGTTGCGCAACGTTACGCGCCGCCAGGCGACGCGGCTCCAGCAGGATAATTTTTCCGTTAATGCCGGGATGCGCCAGCAGTTGCAGCGGCAGCCAGGTTGATTTCCCGGCCCCGGTCGGCGCACTTAATAACACCTGCGGTGCACCATCGAGGGCAGCAAGTAACTCAGGTAAGACGGCGGCAACGGGCAACGACGACACAAAACGCTCCAGAGGGTTAACATTCTTCGCGCCACATTGTAGCATCGCGGTAATGCATAACCGAGTACCTCACATGTCTGAACCGCAACGGCTGTTCTTTGCTATCGACTTACCTGCAGAAATACGCGAACAGATTATCCACTGGCGCGCCGCACAGTTCCCACCAGACGCGGGACGTCCGGTCGCCGCCGATAATTTACATCTGACACTGGCATTTTTAGGCGAAGTCAGCGCAGAGAAAGAGAAGGCGCTTTCTCTTTTAGCCGGACGGATTCGTCAGCCCGGTTTCACACTCACGCTTGATGACGCCGGTCAGTGGCTGCGTTCGCGTGTGGTATGGTTAGGGATGCGTCAGCCGCCACGCGGCTTAATCCAGTTGGCGAATATGCTTCGTTCACAAGCTGCACGCAGCGGTTGTTTTCAAAGCAATCGACCGTTTCATCCACATATCACCTTATTGCGCGACGCCAGCGAGGCGGTGACAATCCCGCCGCCAGGCTTTAACTGGTCGTATACGGTGACGGAGTTCACCCTTTACGCCTCCTCGTTTGCCCGTGGGCGCACACGCTACACGCCGCTAAAACGCTGGGCGCTAACGCAATAACAAGGATTGTCGTAATGGAATTTTCTCCCCCTCTACAGCGCGCGACGCTAATTCAGCGTTACAAACGTTTTTTAGCCGATGTGATCACACCCGATGGTCGCGAATTAACGCTACACTGCCCGAATACGGGAGCCATGACCGGTTGTGCAACGCCTGGCGATACCGTCTGGTATTCGACTTCAGACAACACCAAACGGAAATACCCACACACCTGGGAGTTAACCCAAAGCCAAAGCGGCGCATTTATTTGCGTCAATACACTTTGGGCTAACAGGTTGACGAAAGAGGCTATCCTTAATGAATCCATTTCAGAACTGTCAGGATATAGCTCTCTGAAAAGCGAAGTAAAATACGGCGCCGAACGCAGCCGTATTGACTTTATGTTGCAGGCGGATTCGCGTCCAGACTGCTATATTGAAGTGAAATCGGTTACGTTAGCGGAGAACGAACAGGGATATTTTCCCGATGCGGTCACTGAACGAGGTCAGAAACACCTTCGGGAGTTGATGAGCGTAGCGGCTGAAGGCCAGCGTGCGGTTATCTTTTTCGCCGTGCTGCATTCAGCCATTACACGGTTTTCACCCGCGCGCCACATCGATGAGAAATACGCGCAACTATTGTCAGAAGCTCAACAGAGGGGGGTAGAAATTCTGGCTTACAAAGCAGAACTTTCTGCTGAAGGCATGGCTCTTAAAAAATCACTGCCGGTTACATTGTAGTAGAGTAAGTAACTGGTTAATTTACATTCTGGTCGCGTGCGCAAATACGCTTTTCCTCACACAGTTGTCAAGTGTTACGTTTAGATAATTGCTATCCGGAAAAGCTTCTGCTATTTATAGCGGCCTCATTTTTCCCCCGAACATGGGGATCGATAGTGCGTGTTAAGGAGAAGCAACATGCAAGAAGGGCAAAACCGTAAAACATCGTCCCTGAGTATTCTCGCCATCGCTGGGGTGGAGCCATATCAGGAGAAGCCGGGCGAAGAGTATATGAACGAAGCCCAGCTGGCGCACTTCCGTCGTATTCTGGAAGCATGGCGTAATCAACTCAGGGATGAAGTCGATCGCACCGTTACACATATGCAGGATGAAGCAGCCAACTTCCCGGATCCGGTAGACCGTGCAGCCCAGGAAGAAGAGTTCAGCCTCGAACTGCGTAACCGCGATCGCGAGCGTAAGCTGATCAAAAAGATCGAGAAAACGCTGAAAAAAGTGGAAGACGAAGATTTCGGCTACTGCGAGTCCTGCGGTGTTGAAATTGGTATTCGTCGTCTGGAAGCGCGCCCGACAGCCGATCTGTGCATTGACTGCAAAACGCTGGCTGAAATTCGCGAAAAACAAATGGCTGGCTAATTACAGCCGTTCCATCACGTTTACCACAGGCGGGAAATGCTCCCGCCTTATTTTTTGTTCAACGAGATGACAGACACACACTATATTGGCCGCTTTGCCCCCTCTCCTTCCGGCGAGCTTCATTTTGGCTCTCTGATTGCCGCGCTTGGAAGCTTTCTACAGGCTCGCGCCCGGCAAGGTCGCTGGCTTGTTCGCATTGAAGATATCGATCCGCCTCGTGAAGTTCCCGGTGCCGCAGAGACCATCCTGCGCCAGCTGGAACATTACGGTTTACACTGGGACGGCGATGTTCTCTGGCAATCGCAACGTCACAACGCCTATCGCGAAGCACTCGCATGGTTACATGAGCAAGGGTTAAGTTATTACTGCACCTGCACGCGCGCACGTATTCAAAGCATTGGCGGTATTTACGACGGTCATTGCCGGGAGTTGCATCATGGGCCAGAAAACGCTGCTGTACGTATTCGCCAGCAGCATCCGGTCACCCAGTTTACTGACCAGCTGCGCGGCATTATTCATGCCGACCAAAAACTGGCGCGGGAAGATTTTATTATTCATCGTCGTGATGGTCTATTTGCCTATAACCTGGCGGTGGTCGTTGACGATCACTACCAGGGCGTGACAGAAATTGTTCGTGGCGCGGATTTGATCGAACCCACGGTGCGCCAAATCTCGCTGTACCAGCTTTTTGGCTGGCAGGTGCCAGATTACATTCATTTGCCACTGGCACTTAATCCACAAGGCGCTAAACTTTCCAAGCAGAATCATGCGCCTGCGTTGCCAAAAGGCGATCCTCGGCCGGTGTTAATCGCGGCACTTCAATTTCTGGGCCAGCAGGCAGAAACACACTGGCAGGATTTCAGCGTCGCGCAAATTCTCCAGTCAGCCGTCAAAAACTGGCGGCTCACCGCAGTGCCTGAGTCGGCAATTGTAAATTCAACATTCTCAAATGCGTCATGCTGAGCTATGATTAGCCGCTATTTTTTTGTCCTGAATGATGTTTGACACTACCGAGGTGTACTATTTTTACCCGAGTCGCTAATTTTTGCCGCAAGGTGCTAAGCCGCGAGGAAAGCGAGGCTGAACAGGCAGTCGCCCGTCCACAGGTGACGGTGATCCCGCGTGAGCAGCATGCTATTTCCCGCAAAGATATCAGTGAAAATGCCCTGAAGGTAATGTACAGGCTCAATAAAGCGGGATACGAAGCCTGGCTGGTTGGCGGCGGCGTGCGCGACCTGTTACTTGGCAAAAAGCCGAAAGATTTTGACGTGACTACTAACGCCACGCCAGAGCAAGTGCGCAAACTGTTCCGTAACTGCCGCCTGGTGGGTCGCCGTTTCCGTCTGGCTCATGTGATGTTTGGCCCGGAGATTATCGAAGTTGCGACCTTCCGGGGACATCACGAAGGTAACGTCAGCGACCGTACGACCTCCCAACGCGGGCAAAACGGCATGTTGCTGCGCGACAACATTTTCGGTTCCATCGAAGAAGACGCCCAGCGCCGCGATTTCACTATTAATAGTCTGTATTACAGCGTGGCAGATTTTACCGTCCGTGATTACGTTGGCGGCATGAAGGATCTGAAGGACGGCGTTATCCGTCTGATTGGTAACCCGGAAACGCGCTACCGTGAAGATCCGGTACGTATGCTGCGCGCGGTTCGTTTTGCCGCCAAATTGGGCATGCGCATCAGCCCGGAAACCGCAGAACCGATCCCACGCCTGGCTACCCTGCTGAACGATATTCCTCCTGCACGCCTGTTTGAAGAATCGCTTAAACTGCTACAAGCGGGCTACGGTTACGAAACCTATAAACTGTTGTGTGAATACCATCTGTTCCAGCCGCTGTTCCCGACCATTACCCGCTACTTTACGGAAAATGGTGACAGTCCAATGGAGCGGATCATTGAGCAGGTGCTGAAGAATACTGACACGCGTATTCATAACGATATGCGCGTCAACCCGGCGTTCCTGTTTGCCGCCATGTTCTGGTATCCCCTGCTGGAAACAGCACAGAAAATCGCGCAAGAGAGCGGCCTGACTTATCACGACGCTTTCGCGCTGGCAATGAACGATGTGTTAGACGAAGCCTGCCGTTCACTGGCGATCCCGAAACGGCTAACCACTTTAACGCGTGATATCTGGCAGTTACAGTTGCGCATGTCCCGCCGTCAGGGTAAACGCGCATGGAAATTACTCGAACATCCGAAGTTCCGTGCCGCTTATGACCTGCTGGCACTGCGTGCTGAAGTAGAACGCAACGCCGAGCTACAACGTCTGGCGAAATGGTGGGGTGAGTTCCAGGTTTCCGCGCCGCCGGACCAAAAAGGGATGCTTAACGAACTGGATGAAGAACCGTCACCGCGTCGTCGTACTCGTCGCCCGCGCAGACGTGCGCCGCGCCGTGAGGGCACCGCATGACAGTGGCGTATATTGCTATCGGCAGCAATCTGGCCTCTCCGCTGGAGCAGGTCAATGCTGCCCTGAAGGCAATAGATGACATTCCTGAAAGCCGCATTCTTGCCGTTTCTTCGTTTTACCGCACCCCACCACTGGGGCCGCAAGATCAACCCGATTACTTAAACGCAGCCGTGGCGCTGGAAACCTCTCTTACAGCTGAAGAACTCCTCAACCACACACAGCGTATTGAGTTGCAGCAAGGTCGCGTCCGCAAAGCTGAACGCTGGGGACCGCGCACGCTCGATCTTGATATCATGTTGTTTGGTAATCAGGTCATAAACACTGAGCGCCTGACCGTTCCGCACTATGATATGAAGAATCGTGGATTTATGTTGTGGCCGCTGTTTGAGATCGCGCCGGAACTGGTGTTTCCTGATGGTGAAACGCTGCAAGCAAGACTCACTACTTTCCCTCCCTGCCCACAGCACTGGTAAACCACATTTCTGGAAAAGCGTATTGGGTAATGCAATGTTGTATAATATTATTTTATAGTTTCAATGAATTAATTCTCTCTCCCCCATCATAAAAATCACAAAAAAACAGCATTAAACATATAATTACGGCAAATATATTTTCATTACCTATATTAACTTTTCTCTTTATAAGAGGTTTTTAATGATAATGAACCAGTTTATTCTGGGTACTATGCCTCACTCCCGGTATTAGCACTGGATAGCGCTTAACTGGATTCTGTCAGGCTGGGACGGGGCAACAAGAGCATACAACGACCAGTCCTTAACGCGTGATTATTAATTTCTACAGCGTATCATCATATTATTTAAATCTGCCCAACCTCACCAAATACATTCATAAAATGCATAATGATAATAAATCATAAAATACATTCACCGAAGATATTTCTCTTTAAAGAGCGTGACATTTATAATAAGTATTGGTGAGAAAAATCACCCCCATTAATTTTTATAAGGATATTCCCATGTTAAAAAAAAGTGCTATTGCTGCGGCATTAGTGATGTTCACCACTTCTGCTTTCGCGCTGGATGGCGGTCAATTAGATTTCGCGGGTTTGGTGAGTGACAACACTTGCGTCTTGCACGTCAACGGTGGCGCCCAGGACGGTCAGATTACCCTGCAAACCGCCACAACCACTGAAGTTAATCAGGCCGGTGTTGTCCAACTTGCCAGCCCTGGCGCAAAACCGGAAGCCTTCTCTATTACGATCGATTGCTCGGACGATCCACAGGGCGCCTCTGCCAATCTGAGCATGGGTTCCGTGTTCTTCAGCAACAGTCAGGGCACTCTGAACAACGATCTCTCCATTAGCCAGGCGGCTACCGGGGTCGCGATTGCCATTCACTACCTTACCGATGCCACTACCTACGAACAGATGAGAGTGAACGACAGCACTGATGTTAAAAACCTGCTGTTTACCAACGGCAAAGCGGTTTACAACTTTAAAGCGTCATATGTAAAACAGGCAGCAACAGTTAACGCAACGGCAGGTTATGTCAAAACCAACGCCGCTTATACAGTGACTTACCAGTAAATATCTGCATCACCCGACAGCCCACGGGCTGTTGGGTCACTCAATAAGGATAGTGTTATGACCAGGATGTGTCAGTTTATTGTTTCCACTGCTTTCGTCGCATCGACAGCCGTTTTCAGCCTCACCGCGCAAGCAGATATTGTGCTTTCCGGTACGCGCATTATTTATAATGCCGACCAGAAAGACGTCACATTGCGCATGGAAAACAAAGGTGCCCGCCCACTATTAGTTCAGACCTGGATTGATACCGGCAGCGAAAATGCCGACCCCAGCACACTGAAAGTGCCTTTTACCGTGACGCCGCCGGTTTCCCGCGTTGATGGTAAAAAAGGCCAAACGGTTAAAATTGCCTGGAGCGCCAGCCAGACCCTTCCAGCCGATCGCGAAAGCGTTTATTGGTTCAATGCGCTGGAAGTTCCCCCCAAGATGAACGATGCCGATGCCAAGGGAAAAAACATTCTGCAATTGGCTTTCCGTACCCGTATCAAGCTGTTCTATCGCCCAACCGGCCTGGCGGGTAACCCGGCTGATGCACCAAAACAGTTAACCTGGCGTCTCCAGTCTTCAGCCGGAAAAGTGGTGTTGCAGGCAACAAACCCAACGCCTTATCACGTCTCATTCAGCAGTATTACCCTTGCCTCAGGCGGTAATAAATATACCGTGGAAAGCAGTATGGTCGAGCCCAAAAGCAGTGCGGAAATGGTGGTAAAAGGCGCTCCCCGTTCTGTGTCTGGCGCAACAGTTGAGTACTCAGCCATTAATGATTTTGGCGGTGGCATTGACGGCAAAGTCAAACTTTGATGCCCACAGACGAGATCGGCTGAGATCGTACAATGAAGATCCCCCACGATGGCAAAAGAATTCAACGATCGCCGCTCGCTTGCCTGATTGCGTGTAGCCTGCTGCCCTGCACACAAAATGTGTGGGGGGCAAACGAGACCGTTGAGTTTGATAACACGTTCCTGATGGGCGCAGGTGCCAGAGATATTGATGTCAATCGTTACAGCAAAGGTAACGCAACATTGCCGGGGCGCTATGACGTCAGCGTGTTTATTAATAACCAGGCCAGCGCCAATCTGAAAATCGAGTTTATTGAATTAGACCCTGAACACGCTGCTCAGCCCTGTATCTCCACCAACACATTATTACAACTGCATATTCGCCAGCCAGAAAAGTTAGCGGATAACGCAATTTTGCAAAAACGCGAAAATGCTGCGCAGGATTGCCTGAACGTAGAGGTTGCTATTCCGCAATCGAGCGTCGCTTACAATAGCAACGATCAGCGGCTTGATATCAGCATGCCGCAAATCTGGCTGCAGAGAACCTATGCCAACTATGTCGATCCGTCGCTGTGGGATGAAGGCATCAATGCCGCAATGCTCTCTTACACCCTTAACGGCTGGCGCAGTGAATCCCCCAATCAAACCACAGAAACCAGCTACGCCGGACTGATGGGCGGTATCAATTTATGGGGATGGCATTTTCGCTCACATGGTAACTATTCGTGGGACAAAGAAGACGGCGGCAGTTTTGAATTTCAGGATAAATATCTGCAACGCGATATCGCCGCGCTCCGCTCTCAGCTGGTAATGGGTGAAACCAATACCACAGGAGAAACCTTCGACTCGGTGCCTATTCGCGGGCTGCGACTCTATAGCGAAAGCCGCATGTTGCCCCCTACGCTGGCGTCGTATGCGCCTGTTATCCGTGGCGTGGCAAACTCTAACGCGAAAGTCACGATCACCCAAAACGGTTATAAAATTTATGAAACGACCGTGCCGCCTGGTCCATTCGCGATTGACGATCTCACGCCGGCAGGGTTCGGCGCCGATCTCGAGGTGACCATCACCGAATCGGACGGTTCAAAACGTACGTTTAGTCAGGCTTATTCATCGGTGATCCAGATGATGCGTCCCGGCGTGGGCAAATGGGATATCAGCGCCGGTGAGGTCAATAAAGCGGAACTCCAGGATAAACCTAACCTGCTGCAAGGTACCTACTATTACGGGTTGAGTAACACCTTCACCGGCTACACCGGCCTGCAAATGACCGATAACGGTTACTGGGCCGGTTTATTAGGGGTGGGCATGAATACATCGCTGGGCGCTTTCTCCTTCGATGTTACTCAGTCTCATGCCGAAATTCCTGACGATAAAACCTATAGTGGACAGAGTTACCGTGTTTCATGGAACAAATATTTCGCCCCGACCGAAACCTCACTCAACATTGCCGCCTATCGCTACTCCACTGAAAACTATCTGGGGCTGAACGACGCGTTAACGCTGATTAATTCTGCCAACCATCCTGATGAAGAAGGCTATTCGGGGATTGTCAGTTATGCACGCATGAAAAATCAGTTCAGCGTTAGCATTAATCAAACGTTAAAAAGTGATGAACGTGACTATGGCTCTTTCTATGTGAATGGCACATGGACAGATTACTGGGTAACCAACGAATCACAGAGCAGTTTTGCCTTTGGCTACAGCAATGCCTTTAACTGGGCGAGCTACAGCGTCAGCCTGCAACGGACATACGATGAAGACAATAAGAAGGATGACTCGATTTATCTGAGTGTGACCATTCCGCTTGATAAACTGCTTGGCCGCGATAGCCATCAGGGCGGGTTCAAAACCCTGAACACCAGCGTTAACAGCGACATGAAAGGGAGCTCACAATTTAACGCCAATGCCTCGGGCTACAGCCAGGATAATCGCTGGAGTTACAGCGTGAATACCGCCTATAACGTGCAGAAAAACAGCGACAGCCTGAAAAGTATCAGCGGTTATACCAGCTATGAGTCGCCGTGGGGAACATTTTCAGGCTCAGCCTCCACCAGCAGCGATCGCTCACGTCAGTATGGGCTCAGCACCGATGGCGGTTTTGTACTCCACCGCCACGGTCTGACCTTCAGTAACGACAGTTTTACCGACTCTGACACGTTGGCGCTGATCAACGCCCCGGGTGCAAAAGGCGCGCGCATTAACTTTGGTAACAGCACCATCGACCGTTTTGGCTACGGCGTGACCAGTTCACTGTCACCGTACCGGGAAAATACCGTCGCGCTCGATGTTAACGATCTGGATAACGACGTGGAGCTCAAAAACACCAGTAGCGTCGCCATTCCGCGCCAGGGTTCCGTCATTTTCAGCCACTTTGACACCGATACCGGGCGCTCCGCCATTCTCAATTTACTGCGTAGCAACAATCAGCCCGTGCCGTTTGCTTCCGATATTACCGACGAAAAAGGGACCTCTATCGGGACCGTCGGTCAGGGCAGTCAGGCATTTGTACGCGGCATTGCCGACAGCGGTGAACTGACGGTCACCTGGTATGAGAAAAATAGTCGCCAGCAGTGCCGTATTCATTATCAGATACCGTCATCACCCACCATGACCGGTAAAACCATCGTACTCAACGGCGTGCCATGCACCCAGCAATAATGTTCCAGGAGAGGAAATGAGAGCTTTTTTACTACCGCCCCTGCTGCTGCTGACGTCGCTTTGTCTGCGCCCCGCACTGGCAACCGATCTTTCGGTGAACTTTACCGCGACCATCAAAGAGACGACCTGTGCCATGACGCTCAACGCATTGAATGGGGCCAATATCAGCGGTGATACCGCAACAAATAACTATTATCTGGATCTGCCTGATATGGGTGTTTCAGACATTGTGAATAAATCGTCACTGTCGGAGGCTAATTTTAAAATCCTTGCCAGCAATTGTAATAACTATATTTCCGGCCTGTCGATGACCCTCAATGGCGCAGTCAGCAGCTATACAGATTCGTTAATCGGTAATGACCAGACCGTTTCCGGACATACCAACTATGTTGGTCTTGGTATTAAACGTATGAACGCTGATGAAAATCTCCGCTTTAAACTCAACGGTAGCCAGCGAGTTACCTGGACGAATGATGAAATAAGTAATGGATTAGATCTTACAGCCATGCTTCGTCAGACCACCACCGGGAATACGATCACCACAGGCCAATTCCAGGCCAAAGTGACTTTCGTCTTTACCTACCAATAGCAGGTTTGTTTATGAATTATCACAATATAACCTTTGTCTTGCTGCTGTGCTTTGGATATATCGCCATCGGCCACGCCGCCAGTAGCTCTATGGACGTTACGGTACGTGCTAAGGTCACTGCCAGTACCTGCACGGCGGAATTACGCGATGCGCAGGATCAGCAAGCCACCACCATCGCTATTGGCGATGTCTATCTCAACGAGCTTTCCGCTAAATCGAAATACCAGAACTTCAGCCTGGTGTTTTCAAACTGCGAAGGGTTAGCAAAGGATCAGGCAAAAGTTGTGCTTTCTGCACAGACGGGCTGCGATGGCGCTTCCAGTACCGGTGGCGGATACCGTAATGCACTGACGACGGCGGACGATGATGCGGCAACCGGTGTTGCGGTTGAAGTGTGGACGACCAATCAGCCAGAAGGTCAGGGCAGCATTCAGCTTAATTGTAAAACCAAACCGACCAGTATTGTTGATTTAGCTGCGGCAACAGGCTCGAATATTGTCCAATGGCCGCTCAGTGCCCGGATTGTAGTAGCTTCCGATAACACCATCGCTGATGTACGCGCCGGGCAATTCTCCACTAATGCAGTCTTTTCTGTGACCTATGAGTAGATGATTATGAAAACAGTTATCTACATGATTGCGTTTTGGTTTTCTTACAACGTCATTGCAGCCAGTACCAATATTAATATGACTGCCAATATCATCAGCACCAGTTGCCGGGTCACGCTCGACAATAATGGAAATATTGATTTAGGCACAGTGGATTATAGCTATCTGAATAATAATACCTCTGTCGATCGCGTCTATTCTGGCGGGCACCCCTTTTATATTACCGTCAGCGACTGCGCGCAGGTAGCGGGGAAAAATCCGGCCCACCTGACCGTCAGCTTTACGCCTTTGGCAGGCACCCTTGCGCCAACCAACCTCCAGGTATTCGCCAACCAGCAGGTCAACGGTGCAAAAAATGTCGGCGTGGTTATTTTATCGACCGAGGACGCACAGCATATTTTCAATGTGCTCGACACGCGTGGTCAACCGCAAAGTATTTACCCCGTGACGCCCGAAACGATCGCTAACGCGACATACCACTTTTACGCTCGGATGCAAAAAATTGACCCTACACAAGCGGTAACCAGCGGCGTGGTAAAAGCGAGCGTATTTGTTGGGGTTTATTATGAATAATCTATATCACTCTCAAGGATGAAGAGATGAACACGCAATACTTTTCCCGGTCTAAGCAGTGGTGTCGAACACTGCTGGTTCTGTTGTCCTTCTATTCAGGCTGCCTGCACTCTGCCAACACAATAATCGTCGGCAACAAAACCTATTCAGGTTCGACGGAAAATAATTCCGGTCCACAGGGGGATGGCAGCGCAACGGCAACGTTCAGTACCGGGGCAAATCAGATAGTGATCCCAACCTCAGCGGGGCTACAAAGTAGCAACATCAGGCTCCAGCTGGGTTGGGTGGATACAAACTCATCAGGAAATAGCCTGATTTACTGTGGCGCTGGCGGAATGGGAACACCATTAACCCTGGAGAGCCATTTCGTTGATGCTCTGGTGAGTGCAGATGGCCACAAGCTCTTTAAAACCAATGTGCAGGGTCTCTACTTCAGGATGCACATGTACAATGTAAGCTCATTCAAAACAACCTCCAGCAGCGATATCTATATCGGTGATACCCCCCAACAAACATTGACATTAACGCCCGAGCATTCCGTATGCGTCGCCGATCTGGGGAATTACACAGCCGTAGGCGGTCTGGTCAGTAAAATTGATATTGAGTTTTATAATGATGGCACCTTCAATCCCAATACGACAGGTAGCATCGCTTTACTGAGCAACAAGGGATATCACTATTCAGTGACAAATGCAGCGCCTGGTGGTGCATTGACATCGCACTATATTTATCAGACGTTCAACATGGGGAATGTTACGCTTAGCTCGCCAACCTGTACCTCAGCGGTCGTTTCGGGGAATACAGTTCAGGGAGATACAGTCAGCCTCGGTGAATACAACCCCAAAGACATCCTTGATGGCGTTGACGGTATCCCTTTTGGTATAGCACTAAAGAACTGTTTCCGGGTCACCAATATCGAGGTCAAAATGACTACCGGCGCCCCTGCAATGTCGGCTGCGTTATTGGGTAACTCGTTAACCGCCGAAGCCAATGCCGCCAACGGCGTAGGCGTGGAGATAAAAGGAAAATCGAACTCACATTATGCCGAGGTAGTTCTTCACCCTAATGACACCCATTCTGTTTATAAAGCCTATGTCGATACAGCTGACACGTCGAATGGCATTATTGGTTCAGGCACATCGGGAACCGCAGCAAATCAAACGCTAAATTTTGTCGCCACTCTCAAACAAGACAACAATCAACAAATCAGAGGCGGGGATTTCAAAGCGACCGCCGTTTTCTCTATCACCTACCCCTGAGCCCCGCTACCGGCAGGCCCCCTGCCGGTTTTGACCACAAAGGGCTAACACTCATCACTGACATCCCCTACAATGCGCCAATCCTATAGATAACACTTATGACTAACAGGGGTTATGATGAAACCGACCACCATCTCCTTGCTGAACAAATACAAACAAGAAAAAAAACGCTTCGCCACTATTACCGCTTACGACTACAGCTTCGCTAAATTGTTTGCCGAAGAAGGACTTAACGTGATGTTGGTTGGCGATTCGCTGGGCATGACTGTTCAGGGGCACGACTCCACACTCCCGGTAACCGTTCAAGATATCGCCTACCACACTGCTGCCGTACGTCGTGGCGCACCAAATTGCCTGCTGCTGGCCGACCTGCCGTTTATGGCGTACTCCACCCCGGAACAGGCCTTTGAAAATGCCGCCACAGTAATGCGTGCCGGAGCCAATATGGTCAAAATTGAAGGCGGCGCATGGTTGGTTGAGACGGTACAAATGCTGACTGAACGCGCAGTTCCGGTGTGTGGTCATTTAGGTTTAACCCCACAGTCAGTGAATATATTTGGCGGCTACAAAGTACAAGGGCGTGGCGATGAAGCGGGCGATCAACTGCTCAGCGATGCGTTAGCCTTAGAAGCCGCTGGTGCACAGTTGCTGGTGCTGGAATGCGTGCCGGTTGAACTGGCGAAACGCATTACCGAAGCGCTGGCGATTCCGGTAATCGGTATTGGCGCGGGCAACGTCACCGACGGGCAAATCCTCGTGATGCACGACGCGTTCGGTATTACCGGCGGCCATATCCCTAAATTTGCAAAAAATTTCCTTGCTGAAGCGGGCGACATCCGCGCAGCAGTGCGTCAGTATATAGCTGAAGTGGAGTCCGGTGTTTATCCGGGCGAAGAACACAGTTTCCATTAAGGAGTCACGTTGTGTTAATTATCGAAACCCTGCCGTTGCTGCGTCAGCAAATTCGCCGCCTGCGAATGGAAGGCAAACGCGTGGCGCTGGTGCCTACTATGGGTAACCTGCACGATGGTCATATGAAGCTGGTCGACGAAGCCAAAGCCCGCGCCGATGTGGTCGTCGTCAGTATTTTCGTTAACCCGATGCAGTTTGACCGCCCGGAAGATCTGGCTCGTTATCCACGCACTTTGCAGGAAGACTGCGAGAAACTAAACAAACGTAAAGTGGATCTGGTTTTCGCTCCCTCGGTAAAAGAGATCTATCCGAACGGTACAGAAACCCACACCTATGTCGATGTTCCAGGCCTTTCCACCATGCTGGAAGGTGCCAGCCGTCCAGGACATTTTCGCGGCGTATCGACCATCGTCAGCAAACTGTTCAACCTGGTCCAGCCGGACATCGCCTGCTTCGGTGAAAAGGATTTTCAGCAACTGGCACTGATCCGCAAAATGGTTGCCGATATGGGCTTCGATATTGAGATTGTCGGAGTGCCGATTATGCGCGCGAAAGACGGTCTGGCGCTCAGTTCCCGTAACGGCTATCTGACGGCGGAACAACGTAAAATTGCGCCGGGTCTGTACAAGGTCTTAAGTTCAATTGCCGACAAATTGCAGGCTGGCGAACGGGATCTCGATGAAATTATTGCTATTGCCGGGCAAGAATTGAATGAAAAAGGTTTCCGTTCCGATGATATTCAGATTCGCGATGCCGACACCTTGCTGGAAATCGCTGAAAACAGCAAACGAGCGGTGATTCTGGTAGCCGCCTGGCTTGGCGATGCTCGCCTGATCGACAACAAAATCGTCGAACTGGCGTAATACTTATACTCTAAATAATTCAAGTTGCAGGAAGGCGGCAAGCGAGTGAATCCCCAGGAGCTTACATAAGTAAGTGACTGGGGTGAGCGAACGCAGACGCAGCACATGCAACTTGAAGTATGACGAGTATAACTGGCGCTACGGCTGATGGCGCCAATTATTAATTTGCCCCACATCATGGCGATGACGTCTGTAAGCGATTATTCATATCGCAGGCAATTTAGTTAATCAGCTTATCAAGCTCAGCAAGAGGTAAATTTGCCATCTCTGCAACGTCTTCCCGAGACATTCCTTTACTCAGAAGACGCAGGGCGAATTCTTGCCTTTCCTCCTGTCTTCCCAGCTGAATCCCCTTCTCAATCCCCTTCTCAATTCCCTTCTCAATTCCCTTCTCTTCAAACCACTGCGCCAACGTCATCATAGACTCCCCTCCCGTTTCCCTGTCTCTCACCACACCATAAAACAAATCCGCTTGTTCAGTATGACCGCGTTGCAGCATATAGTTTTGCATGGCAACTAACTGACTTCCGCTAGTGTACCCTTCGTCAATCAGCGTGACCAGTTGCTCCAGCAATAACATTAAGTCGCGCTGGCGAATATGTTTTTGCAGCAGTTCGAGAATCGCAATCCGCCGATGTTGCATGATTTCGTCATCCGGTGTGATAGTGATATCCACCAGCGGGAAAGGACTGTTATAGACGCGTCGCGCCAGCTCCGGCGAGTAAAACATATCAAACCAGCACATTGAGAGCGGATAAGGTGTGGCCTCGCCCTGATAAAACAGAATCGGCACCACCAGCGGCAGCTTATCGTGATCTGCCTCCAGATGCCGGTGCATGGCAGCAATAGAATAACGCATCATGCGAAACGCCATTTTTTTATCCGGCTTGCTTTGGTGTTCAATCACAACATGTAGATAGCCCGTATTACCCTGCATTTGCACGGAATAGAGCACGTCAGTGCTGTGCCCTTTCAGGCTTTCTTCAATAAAACTCCCCGACTCAAGATGCAGCGTGTCGAGGTCACACAGTTCGCGTAGCTCCGCTGGCAAATGGATATCCAGAAAGTCGCGAGCCGTTTCCGCGTGCATTAAAAATTGTTTAAACACCGCATCATGCGGTGTGGTACTCGGTGCATCCATCTTCCCTGCCTTCCGTGTTGTCTTGCGTGAAGGCAGTATCCAGTCAAGGCGCGCCGTCGTCAGCCGCCTCTTTAGTGTTTACCGAGCAGCGTTCAGAGAAATTTCAATTGGTTACATGTGTTACATGGCTCGCTTCGGCACGGTACGCAAACTGCTGATGCAAATGCCGTCAGATGAGTAGACACTAAACAAAAATCGGGCAATACTGCGTGAGAATTTCCTCAAAGCAGGCACCGCCTGCTTCGTTAACGACAGGGTAGAAAGGTAGAAGTTATGATTCGCACGATGCTGCAGGGCAAACTCCACCGCGTGAAAGTGACTCATGCGGACCTGCACTATGAAGGTTCTTGCGCCATTGACCAGGATTTTCTTGACGCAGCCGGTATTCTCGAAAACGAAGCCATTGATATCTGGAATGTCACCAACGGCAAGCGTTTCTCCACCTATGCCATCGCAGCAGAACGCGGTTCGAGAATTATTTCTGTTAACGGTGCGGCGGCCCACTGCGCCAGCGTCGGCGATATTGTCATCATCGCCAGCTTCGTCACTATGCCGGATGAAGAAGCCCGTACATGGCGACCCAACGTTGCTTATTTTGAAGGCGACAATGAAATGAAACGTACTGCGAAAGCGATTCCAGTTCAGGTGGCCTGATAATCACCCCTGCGGCTGGTTACTCACCAGCCGCGACATCGTCTCCAGCGAATCCGTTCTCAAGATATAAAGTCGTTTTAACAATAACGGATTATCCCCAGGTTTAACTTTGCCTTTCATGGTGGTCACTGCCAGATGAAATCCGGCTTCACGTGCCGCCTTCACCGCTTTGTCATTAAATCCGCCAAACGGATAAGAAAGATACAAGACATGTGGATTAAACTGCGCCAGCGCCCGGCGCGATCGCGCAAAATCAAACAGAATATTGTGCTCACTACGGCTCAGTAATATGGGGCGGCGATAGCCATCTATCCGATGCAAAAAATGAGTATGTGACTGGAAATCAAATACATCACGAATTTCGTTAAGCTCAGAAATGCTCATAAATTGCAGCGATTTTGGATCCCATTTCTGCGGGTGACGTTTGATGCGCGAGGTAACAATAAATGCCGTCGCCTTCATACCATAGTGTTTCAACACAGGATACGCATAGCGGCTAACCGACTTGAGACCATCATCAAAGGTAATCACCACGGCACGTGCCGGGAGATTAATGTTATTCTGCACGTAACCTTCCAACTGCGTCATGCTCAGTGTCGCGTACCCCCTGTCGCGCAGCCAGGCCATCTGGTTATTGAAGGCGCGTACCGAGGTGGTCGTCGAAGTATGGCGAAAACGGGTGTTTTCTTCGTCGCGCAGAATATGATGATAGGTTAGCACCGGCAGGCCATTGTCGGGTTGGGCATCCAGTGCACTGATATAGGCCAGTCGTTCGCCAATACGGACCTGATACCAGGTTTGGTTTAACCTGTCTTTCAGTTTATGCAAAATCGGATAACGCAAATTGTCCGCCAGTACCCCAAATGGCGCACTGCCCACACTCGGCGCGTTATAAACCGGCGTATCTTTCCAGGTAATTAAGTTCTGATTACTCAGCGGCTTGTTGAGGTCACCCAAACCGTCTTCAACTTTTTGTCGCCCCTGAACCGGCTCGAGATGACCTTTATCGATAAACCCTTTGCCAAAGCCAAAATTAAATGCGTAATAACTTGCGGCAGTGGGCTCCACGGCAATGATTTGTCCGGCCCGAATATTCCCTACCGTCACCATTTTGTCGCCAATTTGCGCCCAGACCGCAGCATTTTCGATGGTTTGCATATAACGGGCAGGCAATGCGGCACTGACGCTTGTGGTAAACAGCATCAGCAGGAGAATAACAGCTTGTTTATACATGAAAAAATAACCAGGGATGAAACAACGCTTTTATTGTAGCAAAAGCGTCATCAGGATCGCGGGTTAATACTCATACAAATTATGTTTGAGGACGAAAGGCGGATTTTTTTGTTGTTGGTGCCAGAGACTACTGACTTCAGGCCCACCCAGTTCGACAATTCGCTCGCGAAACTCCGCACTGGATAACGTTTCACGGTAGGCCAGCATCTGTTCAACTAACGGTAACGTTACCCCAGAAATCACTTCGCAGCGGGAGTGTTTGTGGCTTAATAGCGAAGCCACGCGGTACGGCGGCGCTCCGGCAATATCAGTTAAAAAGATCACCCCATCGCCAGAGTCTGCTTCATGCAGAGCATCGCACATCATACGGCTGAGCATATTAGAACTTAATCCGCGCCAGAAATTCACGGCCCGGCACTGAAGAAGCGCCCCGTGTTTTTTCTCCAGCGCATCCAGTATCTCTTGCGCCCGATCATCGTGACAGGTAATAACCCAACCTAGCATCGCCTTCCTCCTTAGCCGAAAATCAGTCTACCCTGACCATGGTTGATAAAGGGTGATAGTCGTCAAAACTCCTCTCCCCCGAATCCAGAGGAGAGGAAATAGCCTTAGCTACGCAGTCCACGCCCACGTTGGATCAGCGACCAGCAAATCAAATAAAACGCCACAATAAAGACCACCAGTACGCCAAAGGTAGTGACCAGCGGCACATCATTGATTCCGAGGAAGCCGTAGCGGAAACCACTGATCATATAAACGATCGGGTTCAGGTGCGACAGTCCCTGCCAGAACGGCGGCAGCAAAGTCAGGGAGTAAAAGACCCCGCCCAAATACGTGAGTGGCGTTAACACAAACGTTGGCACCAGGCTGATGTCATCGAACGTTTTGGCAAACACGCCGTTCAGCAATCCAGCAAGGGAGAATAACACCGCCGTGAGCACCAGCGTTAAAGCGACAAATACCCACGAATGTACCTGAAAAGGCACAAAAAACAGTGAAATTGCCGTCACCAGAATGCCAACAAACAGTCCGCGCGCCACGCCACCGCCAACATATCCGGCAATAATCACGTGAGTCGGTACGGGTGCAACCAGCAGCTCTTCAATATTACGCTGGAACTTGGCACCAAAAAATGATGACGCGACGTTGGCGTAGGCATTGGTGATTACCGACATCATGATCAGCCCCGGCACGATGAACTGCATATAGCTGAAGCCATGCATATCGCCGATGCGCGAACCAATCAGGTTACCGAAGATAATAAAATAAAGGGTCATGGTGATGACCGGTGGCACCAGCGTCTGCACCCAGATACGCATAAAGCGATGGATCTCTTTCGCCCAGATGCTTTTTAGTGCCACCCAGTAAAGATGCATCATGCGCGATCTCCCTGTTTTTCATTAACCAGTGAAACAAACAGCTCTTCCAGACGGTTAGCTTTGTTACGCATACTTAATACCTGAATACCCTGCTCACTTAACTGCGTGAACACGCTGTTAATCCCCTGCTCACGCAGCACTTCAACTTCCAGCGTAGCGGTATCGACCAGTCGATACTGATAGCCATCGAGCTTCGGTAATGGGCTTTTCGGCGCGAGATCGAGAATAAAAGTTTCCGATTTCAGCTTCGCCAGCAGCGCCTTCATCGAGGTATTTTCCACCAGCTCACCGTGTTGAATAATGCCGATATTGCGGCACAGCATTTCTGCTTCTTCCAGGTAGTGCGTGGTAAGAATGATGGTGGTGCCTTTGTCGTTTAAATCCTTCAAAAATCCCCACATTGAGCGGCGAAGTTCGATATCCACGCCTGCGGTCGGTTCGTCAAGAATCAGCAGTTTAGGTTCATGCATTAACGCACGAGCAATCATTAAACGGCGCTTCATCCCGCCCGATAACATACGCGCACGTTCGTTACGCTTTCCCCATAAATCGAGCTGTTTAAGATACTTTTCGCTGCGGATGTACGCTTCTTTGCGCTCTACACCGTAGTACCCCGCCTGGTTCACCACAATTTGTTGCACGGTTTCAAACGGGTTGAAGTTAAATTCCTGCGGCACCAGTCCCAACTGACGTTTAGCGTTCACGACATCCTTCTCGAGATCGTAACCAAATACGCTGACCCGCCCGGAGGTTTTATTTACCAGAGAGCTGATAATACCGATAGTGGTTGATTTCCCGGCCCCGTTCGGCCCGAGAAGCGCATAAAAATCACCCGCTTCGACCTGCAAATCGATTCCACGAAGCGCCTGAACGCCGCCTGGATAGGTTTTTTTAAGCTGTTGAAGTTCCAGTGCAATGGTCATAAATTTTTACTTACCTTACGTTCTTACACTTTATCTGTGGTTTAAATCGTCCCGGAGTTGCCCTATATTAGCCAAACGTAATTATTTGGTTACAGGTCGTTAACCTCCATGAAAGACATAGATACACTCATCAGCAACAATGCACTATGGTCAAAAATGCTGGTGGAAGAGGATCCCGGGTTTTTTGAGAAACTGGCGCAAGCGCAAAAACCGCGCTTTCTATGGATTGGATGTTCCGACAGTCGCGTTCCTGCAGAACGTTTAACCGGTCTTGAGCCGGGCGAACTCTTTGTTCACCGTAATGTTGCTAACCTGGTCATTCACACCGACCTGAACTGCCTTTCCGTGGTTCAGTATGCAGTGGATGTTCTCGAAGTTGAACACATTATTATCTGTGGCCACTACGGTTGCGGCGGCGTACAGGCCGCAGTTGAAAACCCGGAACTGGGGCTTATCAACAACTGGCTGCTGCACATTCGCGATATCTGGTTCAAACATAGCTCATTGCTTGGCGAAATGCCGCAAGAGCGCCGTCTGGATACCTTGTGTGAACTGAACGTCATGGAACAGGTGTATAACCTGGGCCACTCCACCATTATGCAATCAGCGTGGAAACGCGGGCAGAAAGTTACCATTCACGGCTGGGCCTACGGCATTCACGACGGTTTGCTGCGTGATCTGGATGTTACCGCCACCAACCGCGAAACCCTTGAACAACGTTACCGTCACGGGATTTCCAATCTCAAGCTGAAACACGCCAACCACAAATAAAAACACCATGCCGGATGCAACACATCCGGCACATCCGCACTTACTCGTCCAGCAGCACTACTTTGCCGATGTACGGCAGATGGCGGTAACGCTGAGCGTAATCAATGCCGTAACCCACCACAAACTCATCCGGGATCGAGAAACCGATAAATTCTACCGGGACGTTCACTTCACGACGGGACGGTTTATCCAGCAGCGTACAAATCGCCAGCGACTTCGGTTCGCGCAGGCTTAAGATTTCACGCACTTTCGACAGTGTATTACCCGAGTCGATGATATCTTCAACAATCAGCACGTCCTTACCACGGATATCTTCATCCAGATCTTTGAGGATTTTCACATCGCGGGTGGTGGACATGCCGCTACCGTAGCTGGAGGCGGTCATAAAATCGACTTCATGAGATACCTGAACTTCACGGCACAGGTCCGCCATAAACATAAATGAGCCACGCAGCAGGCCTACCAGCACCATATCGCTGCCGCTGTCTTTGTAACGCTCAGTAATCTGACGACCCAGTTCGGCGATACGCGCTTTAATCTCCGCTTCGGGGATCATTACTTCTACAGTATGTTTCATATCTCTAACCATATGATTTAAAAACAAATCACTTCGCACGGGCAGGTTTTGGCACCGCAACAAAGCGCAAGAC
The DNA here is from genome assembly GCF_002965045.1 of Escherichia sp. MOD1-EC6300. Taxonomy (NCBI): domain Bacteria; kingdom Pseudomonadati; phylum Pseudomonadota; class Gammaproteobacteria; order Enterobacterales; family Enterobacteriaceae; genus Escherichia; species Escherichia sp. MOD1-EC6300. The sequence goes on from NZ_PTRH01000007.1 coordinate 81,616, forward strand.
ACGCAGTATACCAGTAAAACTATTCATTGGCGGAATCTGTTAATAAAGCTCGAATTGTGATGACGATCACACATGTTAAAACCTATAATTAATTGCTACTAAAATATTAATGAATTGAAATGGTGTCTCTTTATGGCAATTAACAATACCGGCTCGCGACGATTACTCGTCACGCTAACAGCCCTATTTGCAGCGCTTTGCGGGCTGTATCTTCTCATTGGCGGAGGCTGGTTGGTCGCGATCGGCGGCTCCTGGTACTACCCTATCGCTGGCCTTGTGATGCTCGGCGTCGCCTGGATGCTGTGGCGCAGCAAACGCGCCGCACTTTGGCTTTACGCGGCATTGCTGCTTGGCACCATGATTTGGGGCGTCTGGGAAGTGGGTTTCGATTTCTGGGCGCTGACGCCGCGTAGCGACATTCTGGTCTTCTTTGGCATCTGGCTGATCCTTCCGTTTGTCTGGCGTCGCCTGGTCATTCCTGCCAGCGGCGCAGTTGCCGCGTTGGTGGTCGCGCTGTTGATTAGCGGTGGTATCCTCACCTGGGCCGGATTTAACGATCCACAGGAAATCAACGGCACCTTAAGCGCTGATGCTACACCTGCCGAAGCTATCTCCCCCGTTGCCGATCAAGACTGGCCTGCCTATGGTCGCAATCAGGAAGGTCAACGCTTTTCACCACTGAAACAAATTAACGCTGATAACGTCCACAAGCTGAAAGAAGCCTGGGTGTTCCGTACAGGCGATGTGAAACAGCCGAACGATCCGGGCGAAATCACCAATGAAGTGACGCCGATTAAAGTAGGCGACACGCTTTACCTGTGTACCGCTCACCAGCGTTTGTTTGCGCTCGATGCCGCCAGCGGCAAAGAGAAATGGCATTACGATCCTGAGCTGAAAACCAACGAGTCTTTCCAGCATGTAACCTGCCGTGGTGTCTCTTATCATGAAGCCAAAGCAGAAACTGCTTCGCCGGAAGTGATGGCGGATTGCCCACGTCGTATCATTCTTCCGGTCAATGATGGTCGCCTGATTGCACTCAACGCCGAAAATGGCAAGCTGTGTGAAACCTTCGCTAATAAAGGCGTGCTCAACCTGCAAAGCAACATGCCGGACACCAAACCGGGTCTGTATGAGCCGACTTCACCACCGATTATCACTGATAAAACCATCGTGATGGCGGGTTCCGTCACTGATAACTTCTCAACCCGCGAAACGTCTGGCGTGATCCGTGGTTTTGATGTCAATACCGGGGAGCTGTTGTGGGCCTTTGATCCAGGCGCGAAAGATCCGAATGCGATCCCGTCTGACGAACACACCTTTACCTTTAACTCGCCAAACTCGTGGGCACCTGCGGCCTATGACGCGAAGCTGGATCTGGTGTATCTGCCGATGGGTGTGACCACGCCAGATATCTGGGGCGGTAACCGCACCCCAGAACAGGAACGTTATGCCAGCTCGATTCTGGCGCTGAATGCCACTACCGGGAAACTGGCGTGGAGCTATCAGACCGTTCACCACGACCTGTGGGATATGGATCTTCCGGCACAGCCAACGCTGGCAGATATCACCGTTAATGGTCAAAAAGTTCCGGTTATTTACGCTCCAGCGAAAACCGGCAACATTTTTGTGCTTGATCGCCGCAATGGTGAACTGGTGGTTCCGGCCCCGGAAAAACCGGTGCCGCAAGGCGCAGCGAAAGGTGATTACGTTACCCCTACTCAACCGTTTTCTGAACTGAGCTTCCGTCCGACGAAAGATTTAAGCGGTGCGGATATGTGGGGCGCCACCATGTTTGACCAACTGGTGTGCCGCGTAATGTTCCACCAGATGCGTTATGAAGGTATTTTCACCCCGCCATCTGAACAGGGTACGCTGGTCTTCCCGGGTAACCTGGGGATGTTCGAATGGGGCGGGATTTCCGTTGATCCGAATCGTGAAGTGGCAATTGCCAACCCAATGGCGCTGCCGTTCGTTTCGAAACTGATCCCACGCGGTCCTGGCAACCCGATGGAACAGCCGAAAGATGCCAAAGGCACCGGTACGGAATCCGGCATTCAGCCACAGTACGGCGTACCGTATGGCGTTACGCTCAACCCGTTCCTTTCACCGTTTGGTCTGCCGTGTAAACAGCCAGCATGGGGCTATATCTCGGCCTTGGATCTGAAAACCAACGAAGTGGTGTGGAAGAAACGCATTGGTACGCCGCAGGACAGCATGCCGTTCCCGATGCCCGTTCCGGTGCCGTTCAATATGGGTATGCCGATGCTGGGCGGGCCAATCTCCACGGCGGGTAACGTGCTATTTATCGCCGCTACGGCAGATAACTACCTGCGCGCTTACAACATGAGCAACGGTGAAAAACTGTGGCAGGGCCGTTTACCGGCGGGTGGTCAGGCAACACCGATGACCTATGAAGTGAATGGTAAGCAGTATGTGGTGATCTCCGCAGGCGGTCACGGTTCATTTGGTACGAAGATGGGCGACTATATTGTGGCTTATGCGTTGCCGGATGATGTGAATTAAGATTGACTCATATTGCTGACAAAGTGCGCTTTGTTCATGCCGGATGCGGCGAAAACGCCTTATCCGGCCTACTAAAACTCGCAAATTCAATAAATTGCAGAGTTCACGTAGGCCTGATAAGCGTAGCGCATCAGGCAGTTTTGCGTTTGTCAGCAGAATAATGCCCGGAGAGATCCGGGCATATTTCCGAATACGGTCTTTTTATACCGTAAACCCTAACATCATCCCCGTATCTTCATGCTCCAGCAGATGGCAGTGCGCCATATATGCATGTTCTTTCGGGGCGTCATGATTAAACTTCACCAGGACTTCGCTGACATTACCTTCTACCTTAACGGTATCTTTCCAGCCTGCGCGATGCGTCGCTGGCGGTTTGCCATTTTCCGACAAGATACGGAACTGCGTACCGTGGATATGGAACGGATGCAGCATCATGTCGCCCACGCCAGAGATAACCCAACGCTCGTACTGCCCTTTTGCTGCCGCAAACATCGGCTTGTTCATATCAAACGCCTGACCGTTGATTTTATTGGCATGGTGGAAATCGAACTTCCCGTCGTGGTTCATATGATTCATATTGCCGTGCCCCATATGGCCCATCATCTGGCTGTGGTCCATCCCGGCCATCGCCTGATCGCCATATTTCTCCATCAGCATCTGCATACCAATCATATCGAGCATCGGGTCCATAGAGAGTTGCAGCTTGCGTACCGTTAATCCATCCAGCGAAGGTAACGCTGGCAGGCTACCTAACGCGTCAGGTAAGGCACCTGAAGCACTAATGGAAATCGGCTGGATCCGCATTACCGGATGCGGCTTGTCAAACGGTGCAATTGCCATTCCCATCTGGCTGACCGGTAGCGTCACCAGATCAAAGGGTTTGTTGTCGTTAACCTCCACCAGCACTTCGAAACGCTCGCCCATCAGCACCGGCAGCTCGCTCACCTTCACTGGTTCAGGTAGCAGACCACCGTCGCTGGCAATCACATACAGCGGGCGATTGTCACTGGTAGCGAAATTGAGCGAGCGGGCGTTACAGCCATTGAGCAAACGCAGGCGCAGCCAGCCGCGCGGGGCGGCGTGTTGCGGGTAGATAGCACCGTTGGTCAGCAGCGTATCGCCAAACCAACCCACGGCAGCGGTCATCACATCCAGTTGATAATCAATCTGCCCGTCAGCGTTAAATTTTTTATCCTGCACGATCACCGGGACATCATCGATACCCCACTGTTTTGGCAGCATTAATTTTAGAATCTCGTCATCTTCAATCACTACCAGCCCCGCCAGCCCCATCGCCACCTGTCGCCCGGTTTTGCCATGTTGATGCGGATGGAACCAGCAGGTAGCGGCAGGTTGATCAACGTTCAACGTCACCGTACGCTTGCCACCTGGCGGAATAATTCCCTGCGGGCCGCCGTCGACTTCACCCGGTACTTCCAGCCCGTGCCAGTGCAACGTCGTTTCTTCCGTCAGTTGGTTATAGATATCAACCGTTACCGCTTTGCCGCGCTGTAATTTCACCGCCGGCCCCAGCAGATTGCCGTTATAGCCCCAGGTAGTTGCCGTTTTTCCGGCAAAGGTGGACTGGCCTGTGCCAACAGTTAACTGAATACGATTGCGGGCATCAGTCGTGAGCAAATCAGGGATCGGTAACGTTGGACGCTCCGCCGCAAATACTGCGCGGCTCCACAGCGGCAAGGCTGAAGCTACGCCCAGCGCAATGGAATATTTCAAGAAATCACGACGTTGCATAGTTATTTCCTTATTCTTAAGCAGGCGAAACAAAATCAAACGTTGAGCATAGTCCTTCCCCTTACGGGAAGGTCAAGCCGCAGACACAATTTAATCAACAATAATGGTCGTCGCCTCGCTCGCAGTGTGCTAACGTTTATCTTCTTTAAGCCCCTGGTAGAAGCAATGAAGACGTTTTTCAGAACAGTGTTATTCGGCAGCTTGATGGCCGTCTGCGCAAACAGTTACGCGCTCAGCGAGTCTGAAGCCGAAGATATGGCCGATTTAACGGCAGTTTTTGTCTTTCTGAAGAACGATTGTGGTTACCAGAACTTACCAAACGGGCAGATTCGTCGCGCACTGGTCTTTTTCGCCCAGCAAAACCAGTGGGATCTCAGCAACTACGATACCTTCGACATGAAAGCCCTCGGTGAAGACAGCTACCGCGATCTCAGCGGCATCGGCATTCCCGTCGCTAAAAAATGCAAAGCCCTGGCTCGCGATTCCTTAAGCCTGCTTGCCTACGTCAAATAATCCCTGATACCTTTTTGTAGAAATATTGACCGTGCATCCGCGGTCAATGTTAGCTATTATGTTGCGCCCTTTTTTTACGGGTGTTAACAAAGGAGGTATCAACCCATGGCCGAAAAAAAACAGTGGCATGAAACGCTACACGACCAGTTTGGGCAGTACTTTGCGGTAGATAACGTTCTGTATCATGAAAAGACCGATCACCAGGATCTGATCATTTTTGAGAACGCTGCATTTGGCCGCGTAATGGCGCTGGATGGCGTAGTACAAACCACCGAGCGCGACGAGTTTATCTATCATGAGATGATGACCCACGTTCCGCTATTAGCCCACGGTCACGCGAAACATGTGCTGATTATCGGCGGCGGCGACGGTGCCATGCTGCGTGAAGTGACCCGACATAAAAACGTTGAGTCAATCACGATGGTGGAAATCGATGCGGGTGTCGTGTCGTTCTGCCGTCAGTATCTGCCCAACCATAACGCCGGTAGCTACGACGATCCGCGCTTTAAACTGGTGATCGACGATGGCGTCAATTTCGTTAATCAAACCAGCCAGACCTTTGATGTCATTATCTCCGACTGCACCGATCCTATCGGTCCCGGCGAAAGTCTGTTCACCTCAGCATTTTATGAAGGCTGCAAACGTTGCCTGAATCCAGGCGGTATTTTTGTCGCACAGAACGGCGTCTGCTTTTTACAGCAGGAAGAGGCCATTGACAGCTATCGTAAACTCAGCCATTACTTCAGCGATGTTGGCTTTTATCAGGCGGCAATCCCGACCTATTACGGCGGCATCATGACCTTTGCATGGGCGACAGATAACGACGCCTTACGCCATCTCTCAAGCGAAATTATTCAGGCGCGTTTTCTCGCCTCTGGCCTGAAATGCCGTTATTACAATCCGGCAGTCCATACGGCAGCTTTTGCCTTACCTCAGTATCTGCAAGACGCACTGGCCTCACAGCCGTCCTAAGGAGAAGATAAGAAATTGAAAAAACTGAAACTGCATGGCTTTAATAATCTGACCAAAAGTCTGAGTTTTTGTATTTACGATATCTGCTATGCCAAAACTGCCGAAGAGCGCGACGGTTATATCGCTTATATCGATGAACTCTATAATGCCAACCGCCTGACCGAAATTCTGTCAGAAACCTGTTCCATTATCGGAGCCAATATTCTTAACATCGCCCGCCAGGATTACGAACCACAGGGTGCCAGCGTCACTATTCTGGTGAGTGAAGAACCGGTCGACCCGAAACTTATCGACAAAACAGAACACCCTGGACCACTGCCAGAAACGGTCGTTGCCCATCTCGATAAAAGTCATATTTGCGTACATACCTATCCGGAAAGCCATCCTGAAGGCGGTTTATGTACCTTCCGCGCTGATATTGAAGTCTCGACCTGCGGCGTGATTTCTCCGTTGAAGGCACTGAATTACCTGATCCACCAGCTTGAATCCGATATCGTGACCATTGATTATCGCGTGCGCGGTTTTACCCGCGACATTAACGGTATGAAGCACTTTATCGACCATGAGATTAATTCGATTCAGAACTTTATGTCCGAGGATATGAAGGCGCTGTATGACATGGTGGATGTGAACGTCTATCAGGAAAATATCTTCCATACAAAAATGTTGCTTAAAGAGTTCGATCTTAAGCACTACATGTTCCACACTAAACCGGAAGATTTAACCGACAGCGAGCGCCAGGAAATTACCGCTGCGCTGTGGAAAGAAATGCGCGAGATTTATTACGGGCGCAATATGCCAGCTGTTTAACGGCTCTGGCGGAGCTCGCAGGCTCCGCCAGATTTATCTACTTCTGCTGCACAAAATCGCGATAAGCCGCCACTACCTGCAAGAAGTCCTCAACGCCGCACAGCGACAGGCTTTCCTCGTCGTAGTAGTTCATCCCCTCTTCCATTTCATCGCCAGCGAATTCCAGTTGATTGGCGCGAACCATCACCTCTTCACCGTCCATCCACAGGGTGTATTCATGCCCTGCCCGCTGCCAGGAACGTTCGCTGCCTTTGAGCGTGCGCGCTGCGTCTTCCACTTCGTCAAGCAAGGCCAGGTTTTCTTTCACCTCTTCATTAAACCAGTGCCCGATGACTTCATGCCCCATGGACATGCGCACCTTTACCACTCCGGTTACATCGCGCAGAAATTCGTAATCCATAGTGTGTTCCTCTGCTCCCGGCAATGCGCCGAAATCGCATTGCGCCATTGATTTAATTATCGCAGCCTTATCGGAGAAAAACAGCGGAACGGCGATGGTTTAGAAATAAAAAATGCCCGGGAATCTCATTCACCGGGCATTGTCTCGTTTATGCGCAGCGGGTGCGCTTACTTATTAAACCGCAGTCTGGAAAATCACCCCATCCGCTTTTTCGGTGTACTGAGAAAGCTGGTTGAAGTTCAGATAACGATAAGTATCAACGGCTGTTTTATCTACCTGCGCCACGTAGGTCTGGTACTCTTCCGGCGTCGGCAGTTTGCCAATCAGCGCCGCAACAGCAGCCAGTTCCGCAGAAGCCAGGAAGACGTTCGCGCCAGTCCCCAGACGGTTCGGGAAGTTACGGGTAGAGGTGGAAACCACCGTCGCACCGTCCGCTACACGCGCCTGGTTACCCATACACAGGGAACAGCCAGGGATCTCGATACGCGCACCACTCTTACCGAAGACGCTGTAGTAGCCTTCTTCGGTCAACTGCGCGGCGTCCATACGCGTTGGCGGTGCCACCCACAGGCGGGTCGGCAACTGACCTTTGTGCGCATCCAGCAGTTTACCGGCGGCACGGAAGTGACCGATGTTGGTCATGCAAGAACCGATAAACACTTCGTCGATCTTCTCGCCCTGTACCGCAGACAGCGGACGTGCGTCGTCCGGGTCGTTCGGTGCACAGAGGATTGGCTCTTTGATATCAGCCAGATCGATATCGATTACTGCTGCGTATTCTGCATCAGCATCGGCTTCCAGCAGCTCAGGATTCGCCAACCATTTTTCCATACCCTGAATACGGCGTTCCAGGGTACGACGATCGCCATAACCTTCCGCGATCATCCACTTCAGCAGGACGATGTTAGAGTTCAGGTATTCAATGATCGGCTCTTTGTTCAGCTTGATGGTACAACCGGCAGCAGAACGCTCGGCGGACGCATCGGTCAGCTCAAAGGCCTGCTCAACTTTCAGATCCGGCAGACCTTCGATTTCCAGAATGCGACCAGAGAAGATGTTTTTCTTGCCTTTCTTCTCAACGGTCAGCAGACCTTGTTTGATCGCATACAGCGGAATGGCGTGTACCAGATCGCGCAGGGTGATGCCTGGCTGCATTTTGCCTTTGAAGCGAACCAGAACGGATTCCGGCATATCCAGCGGCATTACGCCTGTTGCAGCTGCAAATGCCACCAGACCAGAGCCCGCCGGGAAAGAGATACCGATCGGGAAACGGGTATGGGAGTCACCGCCAGTACCGACGGTATCCGGCAGCAGCATACGGTTCAGCCAGGAGTGGATTACGCCATCACCCGGACGCAGCGACACACCGCCACGGTTCATGATGAAGTCCGGCAGCGTGTGGTGCGTGTTCACGTCAACTGGTTTCGGATAAGCCGCTGTGTGACAGAAAGACTGCATCACCAGATCAGCCGAGAAGCCCAGGCACGCCAGGTCTTTCAGTTCATCACGGGTCATTGGGCCGGTGGTGTCCTGGGAACCTACAGAGGTCATTTTCGGTTCGCAGTACGCCCCCGGACGAATGCCTTTCACGCCGCAGGCACGACCGACCATTTTCTGCGCCAGCGAGAAGCCGCGATCGCTCTCAGCGACATCTTTCGCCTGACGGAACACATCGCTCTGCGGCAGGCCGAGTGCTTCACGTGCTTTGGTGGTCAGGCCACGCCCGATAATCAGCGGAATACGGCCACCTGCTCGCACTTCATCAATCAGCACGTCGGTTTTCAGTTCGAAGGTCGCCAGCAGTTCGCCGGTTTCGTGGTTACGCACTTCACCTTTGTACGGGTAAACGTCAATCACGTCGCCCATGTTCAGGTTAGAGACGTCGACTTCGATTGGCAGTGCACCCGCGTCTTCCATCGTATTAAAGAAGATTGGTGCAATTTTACCACCGAGGCACAAACCACCGCCGCGTTTGTTCGGTACATGAGGAATGTCTTCACCCATAAACCACAGCACGGAGTTAGTCGCAGATTTACGTGAGGAACCGGTACCCACAACGTCACCCACATAGGCCAGCGGGAAACCTTTCTGTTGCAGAGCTTCGATTTGCTTGATCGGACCAACAACACCCGGCTGATCTGGCTCAATACCTTCACGCGCGTTTTTCAGCATCGCCAGCGCGTGCAGTGGGATATCCGGGCGCGACCACGCATCCGGTGCCGGAGAGAGGTCATCGGTGTTGGTTTCGCCAGTTACTTTGAAGACGGTAACGGTCAGTTTTTCAGCCAGCGCCGGGCGATTCAGGAACCATTCGGCATCCGCCCAGGACTGCATTACCTGCTTCGCATATTCGTTACCTGCTTTCGCTTTCTCTTCTACGTCATAGAAGTTATCGAACATCAGCAGCGTGTGAGAAAGTGCTTTGGCAGCGATCGGTGCCAGTTTGGCATCATCCAGCGCGTCGATCAGCGGATGAATATTATAACCACCCTGCATGGTGCCCAGCAGTTCGATGGCTTTTTCCGGAGTCAGCAGTGGGGATTTAGCTTCGCCTTTGGCGACAGCAGCCAGGAAGCCTGCTTTGACATAGGCGGCTTCATCGACGCCAGGGGGAACACGGTTGGTTAACAGATCTAACAGGAATTCTTCATCGCCCGCGGGCGGGTTTTTCAGCAGCTCTACAAGTGCGGCCATTTGGTTTGCATCCAGGGGTTTGGGCGCAATCCCCTCAGCGGCACGCTCAGCTACGTGCTTACGGTATTCTTCTAGCACGACGGTTCTCCTCGCTCTCATTGTCATAGTGCGGCAGGCGATTCTCTTCACGCTCCTGTGAGACAGCAGTTTGTAGGGTAAATGCCCAGTACCGCAACGGGCAGAATAGCAGGATTTTGACGATGTGTTAATCTGTTTACAAAAAAGCAACATAAAAAAGTGGCTGAATCGTTAAGGATAGTCTAGAGATTGTTTCCCTCCGTAAAAACCTCGTTAATTCGCATGGTGATAATCACCTTTCTCAACGAATCCCAAGATTAGTCAAAATTTAAACTACCGCCTCTTTATACTCGGATTCATAGCACCTGCGGGTGGCAGTTCGCCGACCATTGCGATTTCCTTGAGATCCGAATTATGAAAATGACTTTGCCGTTTAAACCCCATGTGCTGGCGCTAATTTGCAGTGCCGGGCTTTGTGCCGCCTCTGCCGGGCTATATATAAAAAGCCGCACAGTGGAAGCGCCTGTGGAAGCGCAATCGACACAACTGGCTGCGCCTGACATCACCGCAGTTACGCTTCCTGCAACGGTTTCCGCACCGCCCGTAACGCCCGCCGTCGTTAAAACCGCATTCAGCACTGCGCAAATAGATCAATGGGTTGCACCTGTCGCGCTGTACCCCGACTCTCTGCTTTCACAAGTGTTAATGGCATCAACCTATCCGACAAACGTTGCGCAAGCAGTGCAATGGTCGCACGATAATCCACTTAAACAAGGCGATGCTGCTATTCAGGCGGTATCTGACCAGCCGTGGGACGCCAGCGTCAAATCGCTGGTGGCTTTTCCGCAATTGATGGCGTTAATGGGCGAAAACCCGCAGTGGGTGCAAAATCTTGGCGACGCATTTCTGGCGCAACCACAGGACGTAATGGACTCGGTACAGCGGTTGCGGCAACTGGCGCAACAAACCGGCTCGCTGAAGTCATCAACCGAACAGAAAGTTATTACCACAACGAAGAAAGCTATACCGGTAAAACAGACAGTCACGGCTCCCGTCATACCATCCAATACCGTTACAACTGCCAACCCTGTCATTACAGAGCCTGCAACAACCGTCATTTCCATTGAGCCCGCCAATCCTGATGTGGTCTATATTCCCAACTACAACCCAACCGTGGTTTACGGGAACTGGGCCAATACTGCGTATCCGCCGGTTTATCTGCCACCACCAGCCGGAGAACCGTTTGTTGACAGCTTTGTGCGCGGATTCGGCTATAGCATGGGCGTTGCTACCACGTACGCACTATTCAGCAGCATCGACTGGGACGATGACCATCATCATGACGATGATGATTATCACCACCACGATGGCGGTCATCGTGACGGTAATGGCTGGCAACACAACGGCGACAACATCAATATCGACGTCAACAATTTCAACCGTATCACCGGTGAGCATCTTACTGATAAGAACATGGCATGGCGGCACAATCCAAACTACCGTAATGGTGTGCCCTATCATGATCAGGATATGGCAAAGCGGTTTCACCAAACCGATGTCAACGGCGGCATGAGCGCCACGCAGTTACCTGCTCCAACACGCGACAGCCAGCGTCAGGCGGCAGCAAGTCAGTTTCAGCAACGAACACACGCCACACCCGTCATTACGCGAGATACACAACGTCAGGCGGCGGCACAGCGATTTAATGAAGCGGAACACTATGGGAGCTATGACGACTTCCGCGAGTTCAGCTGTCGCCAACCACTGACCCAGCAACAAAAGGACGCCGCTCGTCAGCGTTATCAGTCGGCCTCTCCTGAGCAGCGCCAGGCAGTCCGCGAGAGAATGCAGACTAACCCGCAGAACCAGCAGAGAAGAGAAGCGGCACGTGAGCGTATTCAGTCAGCCTCGCCTGAGCAGCGCCAGGCGGTTCGCGAGAAAATGCAGACTAACCCGCAGAACCAGCAGCGAAGAGAGGCAGCGCGTGAGCGTATACAATCAGCATCACCTGAACAACGTCAGGTTTTTCGGGAGAAAGTTCAGGAGAGCCGCCCACAACGTCTAAACGACAGTAACCGTACTGCCCGATTGAATAACGAGCAACGGTCAGCAGTACGCGAACGTCTCTCTGAGCACGGAGCAAGGCGACTGGAAAGGTAAATTACAGACGTAAAAAAAAGCGGCGTGGTTAGCCGCTTTTTTAATTACCGGATGTCCCGGCACTCGAAGAATTACTTCTTCTTCGCTTTCGGGTTCGGCAGGTCGGTGATGCTACCTTCGAACACTTCTGCCGCCAGGCCCACAGACTCGTGCAGAGTCGGGTGCGCGTGGATGGTCAGTGCGATGTCTTCAGCATCACAACCCATTTCGATTGCCAGACCGATTTCACCCAGCAGCTCGCCGCCGTTAGTACCGACAATCGCACCACCGATCACACGGTGAGATTCTTTGTCGAAAATCAGCTTGGTCATACCGTCTGCGCAGTCAGAAGCGATAGCACGACCAGAAGCAGCCCACGGGAAGGTGGCGGTTTCATAGCTGATGCCTTTCTCTTTCGCTTCTTTCTCAGTCAGACCCACCCATGCAACTTCTGGTTCGGTATAGGCGATAGACGGGATAACTTTCGGATCGAAGTAGTGTTTCTTACCGGCAATAACTTCAGCGGCAACGTGACCTTCGTGAACACCTTTGTGTGCCAGCATCGGCTGACCGACGATATCGCCGATAGCAAAGATGTGCGGTACGTTGGTACGCAGCTGTTTGTCAACGCGGATGAAACCACGGTCGTCAACTTCCACGCCAGCTTTGCCTGCGTCGAGGTTTTTACCGTTCGGCACACGACCAATCGCTACCAGCACGGCGTCGTAACGCTGCGGTTCAGCTGGTGCTTTTTTGCCTTCCATCGTCACATAAATGCCGTCTTCTTTCGCTTCAACGGCGGTAACTTTGGTTTCCAGCATCAGGTTGAATTTCTTGCTGATACGCTTGGTGAAGACTTTAACGATGTCTTTGTCAGCTGCCGGGATAACCTGGTCGAACATTTCAACCACATCAATCTGTGAACCCAGCGCGTGGTATACGGTCCCCATTTCCAGACCGATGATACCGCCACCCATTACCAGCAGGCGTTCTGGTACTTCTTTCAGTTCCAGCGCGTCAGTGGAGTCCCAGATACGCGGATCTTCATGCGGAATAAACGGCAGTTGAATCGGGCGAGAACCCGCTGCAATGATCGCGTTGTCGAAGTTGATCACGGTTTTGCCGTTCTCACCTTCCACTTCCAGGGTGTTCGCCCCGGTGAATTTACCCAGACCGTTGACCACTTTGACTTTGCGGCCTTTCGCCATACCAGCCAGACCACCGGTCAGCTGATTGATCACTTTCTCTTTCCAGGTACGAATCTTGTCGATATCGGTTTTCGGTTCGCCGAAGACGATACCGTGTTCAGCCAGCGCTTTGGCTTCTTCGATAACTTTTGCTACGTGCAGCAGTGCTTTAGAAGGGATACAGCCGACGTTCAGGCAAACACCGCCGAGGGTGTTGTAGCGTTCTACGATTACGGTTTCCAGACCTAAATCAGCGCAACGGAAGGCAGCGGAGTAACCTGCGGGGCCTGCCCCAAGTACCACGACCTGAGTTTTGATTTCAGTACTCATCATGACCTCTATATATTTATCTCCGGCGGGTCTGACGTTTTTTTTATGACGCCCATCATCCACCGGGTCGTTCTATCCGTCGGTATTTTACAAAATTGTTAACAATTTTTAAACAACAAACGGCAACCGATTTGTCTATTCGCTAATAACCTCAATACATTCATGAGATTACCAGAAAAAAGCCGGCCGTTGGGCCGGCTCTTTTACTTACATCACCAGACGGCGAATGTCAGACAGCGTGTTGTTAATGATGGTAATGAAACGGGCACCATCAGCACCGTCGATCACGCGGTGGTCGAAGGAGAGAGAAATCGGCAGCATCAGACGCGGCACGAACTCTTTACCATTCCACACCGGCTCCATCGCGGACTTGGAAACGCCGAGGATAGCCACTTCCGGCGCGTTCACAATCGGCGCGAAGTGGGTAGTACCCAGGCCGCCGATGCTGGAGATGGTGAAGCAACCGCCCTGCATTTCGCCCGCAGTCAGCTTACCGTCACGCGCTTTCTTAGAAATAGTCATCAGCTCGCGAGACAGCTCGATGATGCCTTTCTTGTTGACGTCTTTGAATACCGGAACAACCAGACCGTTCGGGGTATCCACCGCCACACCGATGTTGATGTATTTCTTCAGGGTCAGACGCTGACCGTCTTCCGACAGAGAACTGTTGAAGCGAGGCATCTGCTCAAGTGCCGCAGCAACGGCTTTCATGATGAAGACAACTGGGGTTATCTTCACATCCAGCTTACGTTTCGCTGCTTCTTCGTTCTGCTGTTTACGGAACGCTTCCAGCTCAGTGATATCGGTTTTGTCGAAGTGAGTAACATGCGGGATCATCACCCAGTTACGGCTCAGGTTCGCACCAGAGATTTTCTGGATGCGGCCCAGTTCCACCTCTTCGATTTCACCAAACTTGCTGAAGTCCACCTTCGGCCACGGCAGCATGCCAGGGATACCGCCGCCAGTTGCCGCCGGAGCCGCTTCTGCACGTTTGATCGCTTCTTTCACGTAAGCCTGAACGTCTTCGCGCAGGATCCGACCTTTACGGCCAGTACCCTTCACTTTCGCCAGGTTAACGCCGAATTCGCGTGCCAGACGGCGGATCAGCGGAGTCGCGTGAACGTAAGCGTCGTTTTCAGCAAACTCAGATTTGCCTTCTGCTTTCGCAGCCGGTGCTGCTGCCGGAGTTTCAGCTTTTGCTGCCGGAGCCGGCGCCGGCGCTGCCGCTTCCTGTTTCGCAGGAGCTGCCGCAGGTGCTGCGCCTTCAACTTCGAAGATCATAATCAGCGAGCCAGTTTTCACTTTGTCGCCAACGTTGACTTTCAGTTCCTTCACGACGCCAGCAAACGGAGCCGGAACTTCCATAGAAGCTTTATCGCCTTCTACGGTGATCAGTGACTGCTCAGCGGCAACTTTGTCGCCCACTTTCACCATCACTTCGGTCACTTCAACTTCGTCACCGCCGATATCCGGAACGTTAACTTCTTTCACGCCAGCCGCTGGTGCAGGGGCCGCTGCCGGAGCCGCTTCCTGTTTAGCCGCCGGAGCTGCCGCGCCTGCTTCACCCGCGACTTCGAAGACCATAATCAGCGAGCCGGTAGACACTTTGTCACCCACGGTCACTTTGATCTCTTTCACGGTGCCTGCAAACGGAGCCGGAACTTCCATAGAAGCCTTGTCGCCTTCTACGGTGATCAGCGACTGTTCAGCTTCAACTTTGTCGCCCACTTTCACCAGGATTTCGGTCACTTCGACTTCATCGCTGCCGATATCCGGAACATTTACGTCTTTTGCCGCCGCAGCCGCGGGTGCTGCTGCCGGAGCTGCTTCTTTCTTCTCTTCTGCCTGAGCAGGTGCAGCGTCAGCTGCACCGTCGGCGGAATCGAAAATCATAATCAGTGCGCCGGTCTGGGTTTTATCGCCAACAGAGACTTTGATCTCTTTAACGATACCCGCCTGCGGAGACGGTACTTCCATAGAGGCTTTGTCGCCTTCTACGGTGATCAGCGACTGTTCGGCTTCAACTTTGTCGCCCACTTTGACCAGGATCTCGGTGATTTCAACTTCATCAGCCCCGATGTCCGGTACTTTGATTTCGATAGCCATTATTCTTTTACCTCTTACGCCAGACGCGGGTTAACTTTTTCTGCATCGATGTTGAATTTGGCGATTGCGTCAGCAACCACTTTCTTATCGATTTCGCCACGTTTAGCCAGTTCGCCCAGCGCCGCAACCACGACATAAGAAGCATCAACTTCGAAGTGGTGACGCAGGTTCTCACGGCTGTCGGAACGACCGAAGCCATCAGTACCCAGTACGCGGTAGTCGTCAGCCGGTACGTAAGTACGGACCTGCTCAGCGAACAGTTTCATATAGTCGGTAGATGCCACTGCCGGAGCGTCGTTCATCACCTGAGCGATATACGGAACGCGTGGAGTTTCCAGCGGGTGCAGCATATTCCAGCGTTCACAATCCTGACCATCACGCGCCAGTTCGGTGAAGGAGGTCACGCTATATACGTCAGAACCTACGCCATAATCTTTCGCCAGGATCTCTGCCGCTTCACGGACGTGACGCAGGATAGAACCGGAGCCCAGCAGCTGAACTTTACCTTTGCTACCTTCAATGGTTTCGAGTTTGTAGATACCTTTACGGATACCTTCCTCAGCACCTTCCGGCATTGCCGGCATGTGGTAGTTTTCGTTCAGCGTAGTGATGTAGTAGTAAACGTTCTCTTGTTTTTCACCGTACATACGCTCCAGACCGTCATGCATGATGACAGCAACTTCGTAAGCGTAAGCCGGGTCGTAAGAAATACAGTTCGGGATAGTCAGCGACTGAATGTGGCTGTGACCATCTTCGTGCTGCAGACCTTCGCCGTTCAGGGTGGTACGACCGGAAGTACCGCCGATCAGGAAGCCACGTGCCTGCTGGTCGCCAGCAGCCCAGCACAAATCGCCGATACGCTGGAAGCCGAACATCGAGTAATAGATGTAGAACGGAATCATCGGCAGATTGTTGGTGCTGTAAGAAGTCGCCGCTGCCAGCCAGGAACAACCTGCGCCCAGCTCGTTGATCCCTTCTTGCAGAATCTGACCTTTCTCGTCTTCTTTATAGTAAGCAACCTGCTCGCGGTCCTGCGGGGTGTACTGCTGACCGTTCGGGCTGTAAATACCAATCTGACGGAACAGACCTTCCATACCGAAAGTACGCGCTTCGTCGGCGATGATCGGCACCAGACGATCTTTGATCGACTTGTTCTTCAGCATCACGTTCAGGGCACGAACGAAAGCGATAGTGGTAGAGATCTCTTTGCTCTGCTCTTCCAGCAGCGCGCCGAAGTCTTGCAAGCTCGGCAGCTCCAGCTTCTCGGTGAAGTTCGGCTGGCGGCTTGGCAGATAACCGTGCAATTTCTGACGCTGAGCGTGCAGATAGGTATGCTCTTCAGAACCTTCCGGGAAGGTGATGTACGGCAGTTTTTCGATATCAGCATCAGACACCGGCACATTGAAACGGTCGCGGATATGACGCACGCCGTCCATGTTCATTTTCTTAACCTGGTGCGCGATGTTTTTACCTTCAGCTGCGTCGCCCATGCCGTAACCTTTAATGGTATGAGCAAGGATTACTGTCGCTTTGCCTTTGGTTTCCTGCGCTTTCTTGAATGCAGCGTAGATTTTCTTCGGATCGTGACCACCACGGTTCAGCGCCCAGATCTGCTCGTCAGTCCAGTCTGCAACCAGAGCTGCGGTTTCCGGATATTTACCGAAGAAGTGTTCACGAACATACGCACCATCTTTCGATTTGAAGGTCTGGTAATCGCCGTCAACGGTTTCGTTCATCAGCTGGATCAGTTTACCGCTGGTATCTTTACGCAGCAGTTCGTCCCAACGGCTACCCCACATCACTTTGATCACGTTCCAGCCAGCACCTTCGAAGATGCCTTCCAGTTCGTTGATGATCTTGCCGTTACCGGTGACCGGGCCGTCAAGACGCTGCAGGTTACAGTTGATAACGAAGACCAGGTTATCCAGTTTTTCACGGGTAGCGATGGTGATCGCACCTTTGGATTCCGGTTCGTCCATCTCGCCGTCGCCGAGGAAGGCGTAAACGGTCTGTTTAGAAGTATCTTTCAGGCCACGGTGTTCCAGATATTTCAGGAATTTAGCCTGGTAAATAGCACCAATCGGACCCAGACCCATAGATACGGTCGGGAACTGCCAGAATTCCGGCATCAGTTTCGGGTGCGGATAGGAAGAGAGGCCATTGCCGTGAACTTCCTGACGGAAGTTATCCAGCTGCTCTTGAGTCAGACGACCTTCCAGGAAAGCACGTGCGTAAATGCCCGGGGAGATGTGGCCCTGGAAGTAAACCAGGTCGCCGCCATCCTGCTCGTTGCGTGCACGGAAGAAGTGGTTAAAGCACACATCATAAATGGTTGCGGACGACTGGAAGGACGCCATGTGGCCGCCCAGTTCGAGGTCTTTTTTCGACGCACGCAGAACCGTCATGATGGCGTTCCAGCGGATAGCTGAACGAATACGGCGTTCCAGTTCCAGATTACCCGGATACTCCGGTTGTTCTTCAACGGGGATGGTGTTGATGTAGTTGCTGATACCGGTGCCTGCGGCTACGTTGACACCGCCTTTGCGGGCTTCAGCAAGCAGTTGGTCGATCAGATACTGAGCACGCTCAACACCTTCTTCACGGATGACCGATTCGATCGCCTGGAGCCAGTCGCGAGTTTCGATCGGATCCACGTCATTTGGGAAACGTTCTGACATGGGTTATTCCTTATCTATCTAATAACGTTGAGTTTTCTGGAACCTGTCCCATTGAACTCTCGCCGGAAAGCTCAATAAGACAGGTTCTACGTTTAGTTGCCGCGCTTTTATATGCGCTTGATTTACAACATCTTCTGGATAATTTTTACCAGAAAAATCACTAATTCTTTCGTTGTTCCAGACGACGCAGAGAACGCTCACGGCGGCTCTCTTCACGGCTTCTGTCGAGCAAAATTTCTTCGATAAAGGCCAGATGGCGATGCGATGCTTCGCGCGCTTCTTCCGGCTTACCGGCCATAATCGCTTCGAATATGCGAGTGCGGTGACTACTCACCAGCGGCAGCATCTCGCGACGCGAATAGAGCAATTCGAAGTTCTGACGGACATTCTGAGCCAACATCGGCTCCATACACCTTAGCAGATGAAGCAGAACTACATTGTGGGCTGCTTCGGTGACGGCAATCTGATACTGGAGGACGGCGTTTGATTCCGCGTCCAGATCGCCAGACTGCTGCGCCAGCTCTATGGCGTGGTGGAGTTCACGGATGCGTTCCTTGTCTTCATCGGTACTACGCAGCGCGGCGTAATAGGCGGCGATACCTTCCAGGGCGTGTCGTGTTTCGAGCAAGTCATACTGTGATTCAGGATGGTCGGAGAGCAGCTCCACCAGCGGATCGCTGAAACTTTGCCAGAGGCTGCTCTGAACAAAAGTGCCGCCACCCTGGCGACGAAGCAACAAGCCCTTTGCTTCGAGACGTTGAATCGCCTCACGCAAGGAGGGACGGGAGACGTCGAACTGTTTCGCCAGTTCGCGTTCCGGTGGGAGTTTTTCGCCCGGGCGGAGTGTGCCTTCGAGGATCAAAAACTCCAGTTGCTGCTCAATCACATCGGAGAGTTTTGGTTGGCGGATTTTGCTGTAGGCCATGAGTTCCTGTCTTAAGCCACTTGCCGAAGTCAATTGGTCTTACCAATTTCATGTCTGTGACGCTAAAGTAACAAAGTATTCACCTCATGTCCATACAGGTTTTGATTGAAATCATGAAACTGTGCACATTTTAACAAGTTGACATATATAACGTTTCAAAGTTGTAACTATGCACAAATGTAGACTTTACGTAGGAAAGGGATTTTTTAACGATTATTAAACTATAAAAATCCGAATTGAACCGATTCACTTACCAATTTATCGATTTTTAATTCAAAAATAATGAATTTATATTCATTTTGTATGTTGAGGGGATTTGAGGCTGACCTTTACAAACGGTTCCTTTTTAAGCAACTCATCTTCAACCATGCATAAAGCGGGTGCATTCGCTGCCGCATACCATTATTCTTTATCTGACGGAAGTCCTTTTGTAACAATTCAAACGTCTTTGATGTAAACAAATTAATACAAAAAACGGAATTGCAAACTTACACACGCATCACTGCGTAGATCAAAAAAACAATCACCGCACGAGGTTTCATGATGGAAGGTCAACAGCACGGCGAGCAGCTAAAGCGCGGCCTTAAAAACCGCCATATTCAGCTTATCGCGCTGGGTGGCGCGATAGGGACCGGGCTATTTCTGGGTAGCGCCTCCGTAATACAGTCCGCAGGGCCAGGGATTATCCTGGGTTACGCCATTGCTGGTTTTATCGCCTTTCTGATCATGCGTCAGCTAGGTGAAATGGTGGTCGAAGAACCTGTCGCAGGCTCCTTTAGCCACTTTGCTTATAAATACTGGGGTAGCTTTGCCGGTTTCGCTTCTGGCTGGAACTACTGGGTACTGTACGTTTTAGTTGCCATGGCAGAGCTGACTGCCGTGGGTAAATACATTCAGTTCTGGTATCCGGAAATCCCCACCTGGGTTTCTGCCGCCGTGTTCTTTGTGGTGATCAACGCCATCAACCTGACAAACGTAAAAGTGTTTGGCGAGATGGAGTTCTGGTTTGCCATTATCAAAGTTATCGCAGTGGTGGCGATGATCATCTTCGGCGGCTGGCTACTGTTCAGTGGCAACGGCGGCCCGCAGGCGACCGTTAGCAACCTGTGGGATCAAGGTGGTTTCCTGCCGCACGGCTTTACCGGACTGGTGATGATGATGGCGATTATCATGTTCTCTTTCGGCGGTCTGGAACTGGTGGGGATCACCGCAGCAGAAGCTGATAATCCGGAGCAAAGTATCCCGAAAGCAACTAACCAGGTTATCTACCGCATCCTGATTTTCTATATTGGTTCGTTAGCCGTTCTGCTCTCGCTGATGCCATGGACCCGCGTTACTGCTGATACCAGTCCGTTTGTACTGATCTTCCACGAATTGGGCGATACCTTTGTGGCTAATGCGCTGAACATCGTGGTACTGACTGCTGCGCTCTCCGTGTACAACAGCTGCGTATATTGCAACAGCCGTATGCTGTTTGGTCTGGCACAACAGGGCAACGCGCCAAAAGCGCTGGCGTCTGTCGACAAACGCGGTGTACCGGTTAACACTATTCTGGTGTCTGCGCTGGTTACGGCATTGTGCGTGCTGATTAACTACCTTGCACCGGAATCCGCATTCGGACTGTTAATGGCGCTGGTGGTATCTGCACTGGTCATCAACTGGGCGATGATTAGCCTGGCGCATATGAAATTCCGTCGCGCCAAGCAGGAACAAGGCGTGGTAACTCGCTTCCCTGCTCTGCTTTATCCGCTGGGTAACTGGATCTGCCTGCTGTTTATGGCGGCGGTACTGGTGATTATGCTGATGACCCCAGGAATGGCGATTTCGGTATACCTGATCCCGGTATGGCTGATCGTGTTAGGTATCGGCTATCTGTTTAAAGAGAAAACCGCCAAAGCCGTAAAAGCGCATTAATCTCTCTACGCCCTCACCCGTGCAGGGTGAGGGCAATAATCTTTACACCAACGCCCCGTAAATCGTCAGTAGCGCAATTACCACCACGACCACGAACGAGGTTTTCTTCGCCATGGAAACCGCTGCCTTCGGCGTCTCCACCTTATCGACATGCGGTTCACGCGCCAGAGAGAACTGTGCCAGACGTGTTAATACCTGATATTGCGAAGTATGGAAATCACCCAGCGAAGCAAACCAGGCCGGTAACGCTTTTTCCCCATGACCGATCAAGGCATATACCACACCCGCAAGACGAACCGGCACCCAATCCAGTACATGAAGCACGGCATCAATGCCGGACTGTAAACGATGATGCGGCGTCTGGTAACGCGCCAGCCAGTATTGCCATGCACGCAAAAACGCATACCCCATCAGCGTAACGGGTCCCCAGGTTCCCCCCACAATCAGCCAGAACAACGGAGCAAGATAAAAACGAAAGTTAATCCACAGCAATGCATTTTGCAGCTCACGCAAATACTCACGTTCATCGCAGCCTGCTGGGACGCCGTGAATCATGGTGAGTTCGCCAGCCATCGTGGCACGGGCATGGCTATCATTACGTGAAGCAGCTGTCAGATAAGCATGATAATGAAGACGAACTTTACCTGCGCCAATACACAGCAAACCAATCAGCAGCCACACCAGCAGCGTGGGAACGTTGAACAATACTCCCTGCAATGCGCGTAACAGTAAAAAAGTCACGCCCATCGCAATAATGGTCATGCCTAATGTGCGCCCGAGAGAAAAATGTTTCACCCGCCGGAAGAACGCCTCAAGACGATGATCAAGCTGCCAGTGCTCGCCCAGCTTAAACAGGCGCTCGAAAATTAACACCAATAGGGTTGTAAACAGCGTCATGTTGTCTCCTTGCTGACCAGGGCGCGAAACCGTGCCCAATCAAAGGCGGGGCCGGGATCGGTTTTCCGATCCGGCGCAATATCACAATGGCCCGTCATGTTATTAGCGATATCTGGATAGCGATCAATCAGTGCCCGCGTAACCGCCGCAAGCTGTTGATACTGCGCATCGGTATACGCCAGCGTATCGGTGCCTTCCAGCTCAATCCCAATAGAAAAATCATTGCAGCGTTCGCGCCCCTGATACTGAGAGACTCCGGCATGCCAGGCACGTTTATCGAAAGGAACATACTGGACTATTTCACCATCGCGGCGAATCAAACAGTGAGCGGAGACGCGCAAATGGGCGATCTCAGCAAAGAAAGGATGTGCCTGCGGATCAATAGTTCCAGTGAATAATGCGTCGATCCACGGACCGCCAAACTCGCCTGGCGGCAGGCTAATATTGTGCACCACCAGCAGGGTGGGTGTTTCGTCATCCGGGCGGCAATCGTAATGTGGTGAGGGAACGCGGCGCGCGCCAACCAGCCACCCCTGTTCTAACAACATGCAGGATCTCCTTATATGTGGTGCTAATACCCGGTTCAGAGTAGCATGTTTCTACCTTATGATTCGTTAGCTATCTGGAGTTTTAACATGCCGCCTCGCCGCTATAACCCTGACACCCGACGTGACGAGCTGCTGGAACGCATTAATCTCGATATCCCCGGCGCGGTGGCCCAGGCGCTGCGGGAAGATTTAGGCGGAACAGTCGATGCCAACAATGACATTACGGCAAAACTTTTACCGGAAAACTCTCGCTCTCATGCCACAGTGATCACACGCGAGAATGGCGTATTTTGCGGCAAACGCTGGGTTGAAGAGGTGTTTATTCAACTGGCAGGCGACGATGTCACCATAATCTGGCATGTGGATGACGGCGATGTCATCAACGCCAAACAACCCTTGTTCGAACTTGAAGGCCCATCCCGCGTGCTGTTAACGGGCGAACGCACTGCACTTAATTTTGTGCAAACCCTTTCAGGGGTTGCCAGTAAGGTACGCCACTATGTCGAATTACTGGAGGGCACCAACACGCAGTTGTTGGATACGCGCAAAACCTTACCCGGCCTGCGTTCAGCTCTGAAATACGCGGTACTTTGCGGCGGCGGAGCGAATCACCGCCTGGGGCTTTCTGATGCCTTCCTGATCAAAGAAAACCATATTATTGCCTCCGGCTCAGTGCGCCAGGCGGTCGAAAAAGCGTCCTGGCTGCACCCAGATGCGCCAGTAGAAGTCGAAGTAGAGAATCTGGAAGAACTTGATGAAGCCCTGAAAGCAGGTGCCGATATCATCATGCTGGATAACTTCGAAACAGAACAGATGCGCGAAGCTGTCAAACGCACCAACGGCAAGGCGCTACTGGAAGTGTCTGGCAACGTCACTGACAAAACACTGCGCGAATTTGCCGAAACGGGCGTGGACTTTATCTCCGTCGGTGCGCTAACTAAACACGTACAGGCACTCGACCTTTCAATGCGTTTTCGCTGATTGCTGACAGATTTATCCGCTCCATCGCGGGCGGATAATCTCCCCTTTCCCAACTTTCTTCGTAACGCCTCGCAAATTTCTTGTCTTTCGCTGCAACGTAATAAAAAACTCCGGAAGCTGCTTTCCCGTTTCGTTTTTTGCCCCTCGCTTGTGCTGATGGCGTTTGCCAAAGTAGCGCCAACCAAATCAAGGAGCGAAACAAATGGACAAGCAACGCGGTTTTACACTTATCGAACTGATGGTGGTTATTGGCATCATTGCCATTTTAAGCGCCATTGGTATTCCCGCTTATCAAAACTACCTGCGCAAAGCCGCACTCACCGACATGCTACAAACCTTTGTGCCTTACCGTACCGCCGTAGAGTTGTGCGCGCTGGAACATGGTGGATTAGATACCTGCGACGGTGGCAGCAATGGCATTCCCTCGCCTACCACCACCCGCTATGTTTCAGCCATGAGTGTGGCAAAGGGCGTGGTGTCGCTGACCGGGCAAGAAAGTCTCAATGGGCTAAGCGTCGTTATGACACCGGGTTGGGATAACGCAAACGGCGTCACCGGCTGGACGCGCAACTGCAATATTCAAAGTGACAGCGCATTGCAGCAAGCCTGCGAAGATGTCTTTCGCTTTGATGACGCCAACTAAGGAGCGGCAATGAATATTCCACAGCTCACCGCCCTGTGTCTGCGTTATCAGGGAGTCTTGCTGGATGCCAGCGAAGAGGTGGTTCATGTTGCGGTGGTTGATGCCCCTTCGCATGAGCTACTGGACGCATTGCATTTCGCTACCACCAAACGTATTGAGATCACCTGCTGGACGCGCCAACAAATGGAAGGTCACGCCAGTCGCACCCAACAGACATTGCCCGTAGCTATTCATGAGAAGCATCAGCCCAAAGCAGAGTTGCTGACTCGAACGTTACAATCTGCGCTGGAACAACGCGCGTCTGATATTCATATCGAACCAGCGGACAATGCCTACCGCATCCGCTTGCGTATCGACGGTGTATTGCATCCTTTACCGGATGTTTTACCGGATGTTTTACCGGATGCCGGAGTCGCATTAACCGCCAGATTAAAAGTGCTGGGCAACCTGGATATTGCGGAACATCGCCTGCCGCAGGACGGGCAATTCACTGTCGAACTGGCAGGAAACGCCGTCTCATTTCGTATTGCGACCTTACCATGCCAGGGTGGTGAAAAGGTGGTATTAAGGTTGTTACAGCAGGTGAGCCAGGCACTGGATATCAACACGCTGGGGATGCAGCCGTTACAACTGGCGGACTTTGCTCATGCCTTGCAACAACCACAGGGACTGGTGCTGGTAACTGGCCCTACAGGCAGCGGCAAAACGGTCACGCTTTATAGTGCCCTGCAAACGCTGAATACCGCTGACATTAATATTTGTAGCGTCGAAGATCCGGTTGAGATCCCCATAGCCGGACTAAACCAGACGCAAATCCATCCGCGTGCCGGTCTTACCTTTCAGGGCGTTTTGCGTGCGTTATTGCGCCAGGACCCTGACGTCATCATGATCGGAGAGATCCGCGATGGCGAAACAGCAGAGATCGCTATTAAAGCGGCGCAAACCGGTCACCTGGTGTTGTCTACCCTACACACCAATTCCACCACTGAAACGCTGGTACGTTTACAGCAAATGGGAGTCGCCCGCTGGATGCTCTCATCGGCGCTTACGCTGGTAATAGCCCAGCGTCTGGTACGCAAACTTTGCCCGCATTGTCGCCAGCAGCAAGGGGAGCCCATCCATATTCCAGACAATGTATGGCCGTCGCCGCTGCCCCGCTGGCAAGCACCCGGTTGTGTACATTGCTACCACGGTTTTTATGGTCGCACGGCCTTATTTGAAGTTCTGCCCATAACACCGTTCATACGTCAGCTTATTTCCGCTAATACCGACGTTGAATCGCTGGAAACGCACGCCCGACAGGCGGGTATGCGAACGCTTTTTGAAAACGGCTGCCTGGCCGTGGAGCAAGGCTTAACCACCTTTGAAGAGTTAATCCGCGTATTGGGAATGCCGTATGGCGAGTAAGCAACTCTGGCGCTGGCGTGGCATAACCGGCGACGGCAATGCGCAAGATGGGATGCTATGGGCAGAGAGCCGTGCTTTGCTGCTCATAGCACTACAGCAACAGATGGTTACCCCACTTAGCCTGAAGCGAATCGCCATCAATTCTGCGCAGTGGCGAGGAGATAAAAGCGCGGAAGTCATTCATCAACTGGCGACGCTACTCAAAGCCGGGTTAACGCTTTCTGAAGGGCTGGCACTGCTGGCGGAACAGCATCCCAGTAAGCAATGGCAAGCGTTGCTGCAATCGCTGGCGCACGATCTCGAACAGGGCATTGCTTTTTCCAATGCCTTATTACCCTGGTCAGAGGTATTTCCGCCGCTCTATCAGGCAATGATCCGCACGGGGGAATTGACTGGTAAGTTAGATGAATGTTG
Organism: Escherichia sp. MOD1-EC6300; assembly: GCF_002965045.1. Classification (NCBI taxonomy): domain Bacteria; kingdom Pseudomonadati; phylum Pseudomonadota; class Gammaproteobacteria; order Enterobacterales; family Enterobacteriaceae; genus Escherichia; species Escherichia sp. MOD1-EC6300. Next base: position 107,467 of record NZ_PTRH01000007.1, read on the forward strand.
CTTTGAACTTGCTCGACAGCAAAAAGCCCAACGTCAGTTAGCCGATAAAGTGAAATCAGCGTTGCGTTATCCCATCATCATTTTAGCGATGGCAATCATGGTGGTTGTGGCAATGCTGCATTTTGTACTGCCGGAGTTTGCTGCTATCTACAAGACCTTTAACACCCCATTACCGGCGCTAACGCAGGGGATCATGACGCTGGCAGACTTTAGTGGCGAATGGGGCTGGCTGCTGCTGTTGTTCGGCTTACTGCTGGCAATAGCCAATAAGTTGCTGGTGCGCCGCCCGACCTGGCTCATCGTGAGGCAAAAATCACTGTTACGCATCCCAATTATGGGTTCACTGATGCGAGGGCAAAAACTCACGCAGATCTTTACGATTCTGGCGCTGACACAAAGTGCAGGCATTACTTTTTTACAGGGCGTAGAGAGCGTCAGAGCAACAATGCGCTGTCAGTACTGGGAGCAACTTCTGACACAAATCCAGCACGATATCAGTAACGGTCATCCTATCTGGCTGGCGCTAAAAAATGCCGGTGAGTTTAGCCCGCTCTGTTTGCAATTAGTGAGAACAGGAGAGGCATCCGGTTCGCTGGATCTCATGTTAGACAACCTCGCCCGTCATCATCGGGATAACACCATGGCGCTGGCGGATAACCTTGCAGCCTTGCTCGAACCGGTGTTGCTGGTCATAACGGGAGGAATTATCGGTACGCTAGTGGTGGCAATGTATTTGCCAATTTTCCATTTAGGCGATGCGATGAGTGGGATGGGATAACGCTGGCGTGTTACTCCACGCCAGCATTGGGAGATTACAGATTGTTGAAGATGCGGTTTTCTTGTTCCTGTACACGGATAAATGTGGTGCGCTTGGTCAGCTCTTTCAGGCGTGAAGCCCCAACGTATGTACAAGCTGAACGCAGGCCGCCCAAAATATCACGCGCGGTATTTTCAACCGGGCCTCGCAGCGGCAGCTTAACGGTTTTACCTTCTGCTGCGCGATATTCCGCAACGCCGCCAACGTGACGTTTCATCGCAGACTCGGAGCTCATGCCGTAGAACAGCATAAATTTCTCGCCGTTCTCCTCAACGATGCGACCACCGCTCTCTTCGTGGCCCGCCAGCATGCCGCCAAGCATGACGAAATCGGCACCGCCGCCAAAGGCTTTCGCGACATCGCCCGGCGTGGTGCAGCCACCGTCGCTGACGATCATTCCGCCCAGACCATGCGCAGCATCGGCACATTCGATCACCGCAGAAAGTTGCGGATAACCGACGCCTGTTTTGACGCGAGTTGTACAAACAGAACCTGGGCCAATGCCAACTTTAACGATATCAGCACCGGAGAGGATAAGCTCCTCACACATTTCACCTGTCACGACGTTGCCAGCACAAATGGTTTTGGTCGGCCACGCTTCACGCGCTTTCGCAACGAACTGCACGAAGTGTTCGGAATAACCATTCGCCACGTCAATACAAACGAAGTTTAATGCCGGGTTCAGGTCGAGAATCTGTTTAGTTTTTTCGAAGTCCGCATCAGACGTACCGGTAGAAACCATCACATGTTTCAGCACATCAGCGGAAGAATTGTTGATAAACGCTTGCCACTCTTCGACAGAATAGTGTTTATGCACAGCAGTCAGAATATCAAAAGAAGCCAGCGCAGAGGCCATAGAAAATGTGCCTACGGTGTCCATATTTGCGGCGATAATCGGCACGCCGGACCAGCTCTGACCTGAATGTTTGAAGGTGAATTGACGTTCCAGTTCAACATCGGAACGGCTTTTAAGAGTGGAGCGTTTAGGGCGGATGAGAACGTCTTTAAAACCTAACTTCAGATCTTCTTCAATACGCATGTGCGGATTCCTGGGGTTAATGGCTATAAGGGTAAGAGCGCAACTCCAGTGACGCTATCATACGCACTAATCAATGCGGCGCAAGACTGCGAAATTGTCTTTTTTTACGCTACAATCCCATAAATTTACCTGGTAAATAGTGAGCGAACGTTTCATCAATTTCGCTTTCGTGCGCTCATTTTTAACGTTTTGATAATCATGATGAATTCCCGGGAATATAAATTATGAGGTATATAGTTGCCTTAACGGGAGGCATTGGCAGTGGCAAGAGTACCGTTGCCAATGCGTTTGCTGATCTCGGAATTAACGTCATTGATGCCGATATTATTGCGCGTCAGGTGGTTGAACCAGGTGCACCTGCGCTACATGCAATTGCTGATCACTTTGGCGCTAACATGATTGCTGCTGATGGAACATTGCAGCGCCGGGCCTTGCGCGAGCGGATTTTCGCCAACCCGGAAGAGAAAAACTGGCTTAACGCCCTGCTGCATCCGCTGATTCAGCAAGAGACGCAACACCAGATCCAGCAAGCATCTTCCCCCTATGTACTTTGGGTTGTGCCATTGCTGGTAGAAAACTCATTGTATAAAAAAGCGAATCGAGTGCTGGTGGTGGATGTCAGCCCAGAAACGCAACTTAAACGCACCATGCAGCGCGATGATGTCACTCGCGAGCATGTTGAACAAATTCTTGCTGCTCAGGCAACGCGCGAAGCCCGCCTTGCCGTGGCAGATGACGTCATTGATAATAACGGCGCACCGGATGCTATCGCATCGGATGTTGCCCGCCTGCACGCACACTATTTGCAGCTTGCGTCGCAGTTTGTCTCACAGGAAAAACCGTAATGCAGACCCAGGTCCTTTTTGAACATCCACTAAATGAAAAAATGCGTACATGGCTGCGCATTGAGTTTTTGATTCAGCAACTCACCGTTAATCTACCCGTCGTTGACTACGCTGGCGCTCTGCATTTCTTCCGCAATGTCAGTGAATTACTGGATGTTTTCGAGCGCGGCGAAGTCCGTACTGAGCTGTTGAAAGAACTTGACCGCCAGCAGCGCAAACTCCAGACCTGGATTGGCGTGCCTGGCGTGGACCAGAGCCGTATTGAAGCATTAATTCAGCAGTTAAAAGCGGCGGGGAGCGTATTAATTTCCGCGCCGCGTATCGGGCAATTTCTGCGTGAAGATCGTTTGATTGCTCTGGTGCGTCAGCGACTGAGCATCCCAGGCGGCTGTTGTAGCTTTGATTTACCTACATTGCACATTTGGCTGCATCTACCCCAGGCGCAGCGCGACAGCCAGGTAGAAACCTGGATTGCCAGTCTGAACCCGCTCACCCAGGCACTTACCATGGTGCTGGATTTAATTCGCCAGTCGGCCCCCTTCCGTAAACAAACCAGCCTGAATGGTTTTTATCAGGATAACGGTGGCGATGCCGACTTGCTGCGCCTGAATCTGTCGCTCGATTCACAGCTTTATCCGCAAATTTCCGGTCATAAGAGCCGTTTTGCCATTCGTTTTATGCCGCTGGACAGTGAAAACGGACAGGTACCGGAACGTCTGGATTTCGAACTGGCCTGTTGCTAAGGAGTAAAAATGTCAGAAACTATTACGGTGAATTGCCCAACCTGCGGGAAAACGGTGGTGTGGGGTGAAATCAGCCCGTTTCGGCCATTTTGTTCCAAACGTTGTCAGCTGATCGACCTAGGAGAATGGGCTGCTGAAGAAAAACGAATCCCCAGCAGTGGCGATCTTTCCGAAAGCGATGACTGGAGCGAAGAGCAGAAGTAATTGGGTGTAAAAGGTGAGATGTTGTCGGATGCAGCGCGAACGCCTTATCCGACCTGCAAGATCTTTTATATCAATGTGTTAAAAAATTGTAGGCCTGATAAGACGCGCCAGCGTCGCATCAGGCATCCAGTGTAAATGTTGGATGCCTTAACCGATCTACAGACACTTAAGCTTCGCAATTACCGGTTCATTGGCTGGCGGAAAATCATCTGCATTGAGGCTGGCCTGTGAAATCCACTCACCGGGTTGCCCTTCTTTACCCCACGGCTCCCCTTCCCAGCTTTCGACCAGCCAGAACCACAGTGTTATATGCCTGTCCGGGAATTCATATTCCAGTTTTTCAAATAGCGAATAATGTTGTGGGGTAATCCCGACTTCTTCCTGAAGTTCACGCACCACCGCCTGTTCCGGCGTTTCGCCCATTTCAATTTTACCGCCAGGAAACTCCAGTTTATTCGCCATGTGCGCATCTGCGGCGCGACGGGTTATAAAGATTTCATTGTTCTCGTTGCGAATAATACCTACCGCAATTTGCAGCTTTTTCATTGTCTTAAACCTATAAAAAAGGCGCAGAATCCTGCGCCTTTTGTTTCAAGAGTTAGCTTTATTGCAGGCGACCGTGGCACTGCTTGTATTTTTTACCAGAACCGCACGGGCAAGGATCATTACGTCCAACTTTGCGTTCACCGGTTTGTGCCGCCAGTGCAGCTGCGGCTGCAGAGTCATCATCCTGATGGCTAAGCTGCTGCATTTGCGCTAAACGCTCGGCTTCCATACGACGCTGTTGTTCCAGCTCTTCAACCTCTTCAGGCATACGTACCTGGACTTTGCTCAGCGTGCTGATGACTTCATATTTCAGCGACTCCAGCATCGCTGCAAACATGGAGAACGATTCACGTTTGTATTCCTGCTTCGGATCTTTCTGTGCATAGCCACGCAGGTGGATACCCTGACGCAGATAATCCATCGCCGCCAGGTGCTCTTTCCACAGGGAGTCAAGCGTTTGCAGCATGACGCCTTTCTCGAAGTGACGCATCATCTCAGCGCCAACCACTTCTTCTTTACGCTGATACACTTCGATGGACTGCGCCAGAATACGCTCACGCAGCGTCTCTTCATGCAGTTCTGGCTCTTTGTCCAGCCACTCGGCAATCGGCAAATCGAGGTCGAAATCGTTCTTCAGACGTTCCTGCAGCCCCGGAATATCCCACATTTCTTCCAGCGACTGCGGCGGAATGTAGGCATCGATGGTCGCTTTGAACACATCTTCACGAATGCTGTTGATGGTATCGCTCACATCGCTGACATCCAGCAGTTCATTACGCTGGGAGTAAATAGCGCGACGCTGATCGTTAGCCACGTCATCATATTCCAGCAGTTGCTTACGAATATCGAAGTTACGGCTTTCAACTTTACGCTGAGCGTTGGCAATCGCTTTGGTCACCCACGGGTGCTCGATGGCTTCGCCTGGTTTCATACCCAGTTTACGCATCATGCCGGAAACACGGTCAGAAGCAAAAATACGCATCAGCGCATCTTCCATCGACAGGTAGAAACGGGAAGAACCGGCATCCCCCTGGCGCCCAGAACGACCGCGTAGCTGGTTATCGATACGACGAGATTCGTGACGTTCTGTACCGATGATATGCAGACCACCTGCAGCCAGTACCGCATCGTGACGCACCTGCCAGTCGGCTTTGATTTTTTCAATTTGCTCTGCGGTCGGATTTTCCAGCGCGGCAACTTCTGCCTGCCAGCTACCACCGAGCACAATATCTGTACCACGACCCGCCATGTTAGTCGCGATAGTCACCGCCGCCGGATAACCCGCTTGTGCAACAATCGCTGCTTCGTTAGCGTGGAATTTGGCGTTCAGAACGTTGTGTTTGATACCGGCTTTGGTCAGCTCGTTTGACACCAATTCCGATTTTTCGATGGAGATAGTACCCACCAGCACTGGCTGGCCCTTCGCAGTACGCTCTTTGATATCTTCGATGATCGCCTGGATTTTTTCCGCTTCAGTCATATAGACCAGATCTGGCAGATCTTTACGAATCATCGGACGGTTGGTTGGAACAACAACGGTATCCAGCTTGTAGATTGAGCTAAATTCGAAAGCTTCGGTATCAGCAGTACCGGTCATGCCCGCCAGTTTTTCATACAAACGGAAGTAGTTCTGGAAGGTGATCGACGCCAGCGTCTGGTTTTCGTTCTGGATCTGTACACCTTCTTTCGCTTCCACTGCCTGATGCAGGCCATCGGACCAGCGACGTCCCTGCATGGTACGACCGGTGTGTTCATCAACGATGATAACTTCACCATCTTTAACGATGTAGTCTACGTCACGGGTAAACAGTGCGTGAGCACGCAGCGCCGCGGTTACGTGGTGCATCAGCATAATATTAGCCGGAGAGTACAGCGACTCACCTTCATCCATGATGCCTTCTTTCACCAGCAGCTCTTCGATCAGCACCAGACCACGTTCGGTCAGGTTCACCTGGCGAGATTTTTCGTCCACCGAGAAGTGGCCTTCGCCCTGGAAGGTTTCGGAGTCTTCTTTTTCCTGACGGATCAGGTGCGGAATAATTTTATTCACGCGTTTATACATTTCCGAGCTGTCTTCTGCCGGGCCGGAAATGATCAGCGGTGTACGCGCTTCATCGATCAGGATGGAGTCCACTTCGTCCACCAGCGCATAGTGCAGTTTACGCTGTACACGTTCTTCAGGGCTGAACGCCATGTTATCGCGCAGGTAGTCAAAGCCGTATTCGTTGTTCGTACCGTAAGTGATGTCAGCTGCGTAAGCTTCACGCTTCGCCGGTGCTGGCATACCCGGCAGGTTGATACCGACAGTCAGGCCAAGGAATTCAAACAGCGGACGGTTGTTTTCGGCGTCACGTTGCGCCAGGTAGTCGTTGACGGTAACAACGTGTACGCCCTTACCGGTTAATGCGTTCAGGTAAGCAGGCAGCGTTGCGGTCAGGGTTTTACCTTCACCGGTACGCATTTCCGCGATGCAGCGTTCGTTAAGAACCATACCGCCGAGTAACTGAACGTCGAAGTGACGCATACCAAAGACGCGCTTACTTGCCTCACGCACCACAGCGAAAGCTTCTGGGATCAGATTTTCCAGCACTTCGCCTTTTTCCAGACGTGCACGAAACTCTGCGGTTTTCCCTTTCAGTTCTTCGTCGGAGAGTTTTTCCATCTCCGGTTCCATGGCATTGATGATGTTGACGACTTTGCGCATCCGGCGCAGGGTGCGATCGTTACGACTACCGAAAACTTTAGTTAATAATTTGATTAGCATAATAAAATCTCAAACGCCCCGCGTTGCGGAGTCAATAAAATGAAGTAAAGGTTTATTGTTGTTAGCTGAGGCGTTGAGGGCCAGCACGGATGCCTTGCGCCTGGCTTATCCAGACGGGCGTGCTGAATTTTGCTTGTGGGGTAAAATGCGCATAATCAATGCGATAACCCTTTTCAGACGGCGTGCCTTCCTGGGTCAACAGCGCGCTGAGCGTATCCAGTAATGCAAGATGTTGCGCCTGAAGAGGCAAAGATTCTTCAGCAACGGGCAGCGTTTGCGGTGCCATTGCGAAGGAAAGATGACGGATTACCGTGCGAATGGCATGTTGATGCCAGTAATCAACGGAATAGTTCGAATTCGGGCGGCGCGTGTTCGCTTCCAGCATGGCCAATTGACCAAAGTTAACTTTGGCTGAAGGCTCGTGGTTGCGGGTTGTCGCTTTTGCGGGCGCGTTTGGTTCGGCGGCGTTGATGAGCGCAGGCAAACCTAAACTCGCCGCGACCATCCCTAATAAGAGATGCGGCCAGAAGTAGCGTTTACCAAACTGTCGCCAGCGCGTCAGTATTCCACTCACGTTATTGCCATCCCGATCGTATTCAAACGTATTTAGCGCACAAATCTTATCATTAAAGCCTGAAGTCCACAGCACGAATGAAGATAAGTTGTGCGTAAAAGTGCTTAAGAAAACAGCGTTCGCACCGTTTTTTATCGTTCTTATAAAATTCAAAAAAAAACGACTGGTTCACCTGGCCGGAGAGAGTGCCAGATTTGCCAGTCGAATTTTATACGACAGTATAAATGTCGTTATGCCAGTACGGCTGAAGGCGCTTTGAAGGCCAACGGCAGTTCTGCGTCGTCCTGGAAGGTCACATATTCCCAGGCTTCCTGTTTTGCAAGGACAGCCTGCAGCAGTTTGTTATTCAGTGCATGACCAGATTTATAAGCGGTAAATGCACCAATAATATTGTGACCACACATGAACAAGTCACCGATCGCATCGAGCATTTTGTGACGCACAAATTCGTCTTCAAAACGCAGGCCGTCTTCGTTCAGTACGCGATAATCGTCAACAACGATGGCACAATCGAAGCTGCCGCCCAGGCACAAACCACGGGACTGCAGATATTCGATATCACGCATGAAACCGAACGTACGCGCACGGCTGATCTGGCGCATAAACGCATCAGCGGAGAAGTTCATCGCATAGCGCTGGTTGCTGGAATCAATAGCCGGATGGTTAAAATCGATGGTGAAATCCAGCGAAAAACCATTGTACGGCTTAAATTCAGCCCACTTATCGCCATCTTCGACACGAACAGTCTCTTTGATGCGAACAAATTTCTTGGCGCAGTTCAACTCGTCGATACCGGCGTCAAGCAGCAGGTATACAAACGGAGCGGCGCTGCCGTCCATGATCGGGATTTCCGGCGCGTTAACTTCGATAACAATGTTATCGATGCCCAGGCCCGCGAGAGCAGCATTGAGGTGCTCTACGGTTGAAATCCGTACATCATGCTCGTTGACCAGACACGTACAGAGCATGGTATCACGCACAGATTTGGCATCGGCCGGGAAATCTACCGGTGGATTCAAGTCGGTGCGACGATAGATGACCCCGGTGTTGGCCGGCGCAGGGCGTAACGTCAGGGTGACTTTCTTGCCGGTATGTAAACCGACACCCGTCGCCTGAACGATACGTTTAAGTGTCCTTTGTTTGATCATCGTATTATCTCGCCAAATTACCTATCCAACCGAAGTGTACTATACATTCGGCGGGCCAGTTTAGCACAAAGAGCCTCGAAACCCAAATTCCAGTCAATTCTTAATCAGCTTGCTTACGCAGGAATGCTGGGATATCCAGATAATCCGGCTCTTTCGCAGTTTGCGGCGCATTGTCATTCACGACTTTAGCAACCGGCTTCTGCTCCTGGGTCAGCGGAGCCATCCCGTGCTGCTGGTAGCGATCCATCACTGGCTGCTGAACCTGCTTATTGGTCACCAGAGTGATTTCAGGACGTTTGTCCATACCGATACCTGTCGCAACAACAGTTACGCGCAGCTCGTCATTCATATCCGGGTCAAGAGAAGTACCGATAACGACAGTTGCGTTGTCGGATGCAAATGCACGGATGGTGTTACCTACCGTTTCGAACTCATCCAGACGCAGGTCGAAGCCCGCCGTGATGTTAACCAGCACGCCGCGCGCGCCAGACAGATCGATATCTTCCAGCAGCGGAGAGGAAATAGCCATTTCAGCAGCTTCTTCCGCACGGTCTTCGCCGCTCGCCACACCAGAACCCATCATTGCGTAGCCCATTTCAGACATTACGGTACGTACGTCTGCAAAGTCCACGTTCATCAGGCCTGGACGAGTAATCAGTTCAGCGATACCTTGCACAGCACCTTTCAGTACATCGTTCGCTGCGCCAAATGCATCCAGCAGGGAGATACCACGGCCCAAGACTTTCAGCAGTTTGTCGTTAGGGATAGTGATCAGAGAGTCCACATGCTTGGACAGTTCAGTGATCCCCTGCTCAGCGAATGCCATACGCTTCTTGCCTTCAAAGTTGAAAGGCTTAGTCACGACAGCAACGGTCAGGATCCCCAAATCTTTTGCCACTTCAGCGACAACTGGTGCTGCACCAGTACCGGTACCACCACCCATACCCGCAGCAATAAAGACCATGTCTGCACCTTCCAGCGCCGCACGCAGTGCATCGCGATCCTCATCAGCCGCATTACGGCCAACTTCTGGATTTGCGCCAGCTCCCAGTCCTTTGGTGATACCGCTACCGATTTGAATCGTCTGTCCAACCGCTGTTTTACGCAGCGCTTGTGCATCGGTATTTACCGCGAAGAATTCAACACCTTCAATGCGCTCGCGCACCATGTGTTCAACAGCATTACCGCCGCCGCCGCCGACGCCGATGACTTTAATCACCGCGTCATTGGTAAGTTCCATTGGTTCAAACATAGTTTCTCTCCGATTTGTGCCTGTCGCCTGAGGCCGTAATTATCGTCGACCTCATAAAAATTAAAACTCTTTTCGCAGCCAACTATTGAGTCGCTTGATCCACGAGCCAACTGATGCTGTAACACGTTTTTCTACTTCAGCTTCACCGTTAAGATGTGACTCTTTCCCGTAGTGAAGCAATCCCACCGCCGTCGAATAATACGGCTCCTGAGCATAATCCGTTAAACCGGTAATGTTCAGCGGCGCGCCGATACGCACTTGCGTATGAAACACGCGCTGAGCACAGGCTGCAAGACCTTCGATCTGCGCTGCGCCACCAGTTAAAACAATGCCTGCCGCCAGGTGATGTTTAACCCCTTGTTGGCGAAGCTTTTCCTGCAACTGCAATATCTCTTCGTTGACCAGGTTGAGCAGCTCGGTATAGCGCGGCTCGATCACCTCTGCCAGGGTCTGACGTTGCAGACTCCGCGGTGGACGACCGCCTACGCTCGGCACTTCCACGCTCTCATCTTTTCCAACGATGGAACCCAGCGCACAACCGTGGCGAACTTTAATCGCTTCGGCGTCGCTTGGCGGCGTGCCAAAGGCGTAAGCGATATCACTGGTCACGACATTGCCAGCATAAGGAATTACCTTAGTGTGGCGCAATGCCCCACCGGTATAAACGGCGATATCCATTGTACCACCACCGATATCGACGACGCAGACACCCAGTTCACGTTCATCTTCCGTCAATACCGAATAACTTGATGCCAGTCCGGCAAATATCAGTTGGTCAACTTTCAGCCCACAACGTTCAACCGCTTTGACGATGTTTTTCGCCATATCGTTGTGACATGTGATCAGGTGCACTTTTGCCTGCATCCGCACGCCCGAAAGTCCTACCGGATTCTTGATCCCTTCCTGATAGTCAATCGCATACTCTTGCGGGATCACATGCAGCACACGATGCTCATCGCGCACACGCACTGATTTCGCGGTATGGACGACGTTTTCCACATCTTCTTGCGTCACTTCTTCTTCAGAAATAGGCACCATACCAATTTCATTCTGGCAGCTGATGTGCTTACCAGAAAGCGCCAGATATACCGAAGAGATCTGACAATCTGCCATCAATTCTGCCTGGTCAATGGCGCGTTGTACGCACTTGACCACGGATTCGAGGTCGTTCACCCCGCCTTTATCCATACCACGCGACGGGCAGCTGCCCACGCCAATGATATTGACCATACCGTCGGGCAGAACTTCCCCTACTAAAGCGGCAACCTTCGCGGTACCAATCTCCAGTCCTACTACCAGTTTTCTGTCCGTCGCCTTGATCATTGTTGTTCTGCCTGTGCCTGATTTTGTTGCTGAGTAGATTCCTCTGGCGGCAAAGGCGCCCAGCCTACTGCCGCTCCAGAGTCATAACGCAAATCAACGTAGCTAATCCGTTTGCCATCGGTTTGCGCCTGCTGCTGTAAAACCGGATAAAGTTCTACAAAGCGAGCCAAACGTTTCATCGTATCGCCCCGGCCAAGATTGAGCTTAATATCGTTATTCAGCGTCAACTGCCAGGAACGCCGCGCGGTCATCGCCGCTTCCTTCAGAGTAAATCTGTCCTTTGCCAGCATCTGCCCCATTTCGCGATAGCCCTGCAACACTTCATTGGCGCTGCCTTCCGGGCCATACAGCATTGGAAGCACCTGCTTGCTGGTGCGATCTGGTGGTACGCTGAAAGTGTTTCCTTCCGCGTCTACCATATGTTGATCATTCCACCGCGCAATCGGCACATATTCAACCAGATGAATCTTCAATTCATCAGGCCACTGCTTTCTGACGCTCACCTGCTTAATCCACGGCAGGCGTTGTTCTATTTGCGTCTGGATGATGTTGACATCCTGGGTCATAAAGGTACCTGGCTCACCCAATGCCAGGATCGACTGCCGGATATCGTCATTACGCGTGTAATGGCGTTCACCGGTCAACACCAGCTTTGAGAGCGGCAGGCGTTGCGCATCTTCCATCCAGCCCAACACGACCCAGCCGCTCACCAACACTGTCGTTAAAACGGTCAGCAGGAAAAGGATCCCCGCCAGACGCGTTCCATTATTGCGGCGAGAAGAAACCTCTTCTTCGCTGTTTCGCGTGTTCAGAGCAGCCTGCGACATATTAGTCCGCCAGTTCCAGAATTCGTACTACCAACTGCGAGAAGCTCATACCTGCCTGACGTGCCGCCATCGGCACCAGGCTGTGGCTGGTCATACCCGGTGAGGTATTGGCCTCCAGCAGATAAAACTGTCCATCGCTGTCCAGCATAACGTCAATACGTCCCCATCCTTTGCAACCTAACGTCGTCCATGCTTTCAGCACTAATGCCTGCAAATTGGCCTCTTGTGACGCTTCCAGACCTGCGGGGCAGAAATACTGTGTCTCATCAGAGAGATACTTCGCCTCATAATCATAGAAGGTTCCGGCCGGTTGAATACGTATTGACGGTAAAATTTCTTCACCAAGTATCGCAACCGTGAACTCCGGCCCACTTAGCCATTTTTCAATCAATACTTCTTCATCGTGCTGAAATGCCAATCTTAATGCATCTTGTAGAGCATTTTCTGCTACTACTTTTGACATTCCCACACTGGAACCTTCGCGGCTCGGCTTAACGATAACCGGCAAACCTAAGGCAGAAATTTCTGCTAACTGCTTATCGCTCAGGCCTTTTTCAAACTCTGCGCGGGTTAATGCTACCCACGGCGCTACCGGTAAACCAGCGCCCTGCCAAAGCAATTTGCTGCGTAGTTTATCCATTGAAAGCGCAGATGCCATCACTCCGCTGCCGGTATAAGGCAAGCCCATCAGCTCGAGCATACCCTGCAGCGTGCCATCTTCACCGCCGCGACCATGTAGCGCGATAAACACTTTCTGAAAGCCCATCGACTTCAGTTGCGTCACGTCGACTTCTTTCGGGTCGACAGGATACGCGTCAATACCGCCTTCACGCAGCCCGGCTAACACCGCTGCACCAGAATTCAGAGAAACTTCCCGCTCAGCGGAGGTCCCGCCCAACAGGACCGCGATTTTATCAGTCATGTTGTTCTTCCTCCGGAGTTTGCGGCTTCAGTTTGATTTCAGCTAAAGAACGAGCAATTTTTCCGATATTACCGGCCCCCTGAACGAGAATCAGGTCGTTACCGGTTAATACTGGTGCTAGCATTTCGGCTACCTGCGCCGGGTCCGGCACCAGAATGGGATCAATTTTCCCACGTCCACGAATTGTGCGACACAGCGAACGGCTGTCCGCTCCCGGAATTGGCGCTTCGCCAGCCGGATACACTTCCAGCATCAACAGGGTATCAACCTGCGTCAGCACATTGGCGAAATCATCATACAGGTCGCGCGTACGGGTAAAACGGTGCGGCTGAAACAGCATTACCAGGTTTTTATCCGGCCAGCCTGCACGCGCCGCTTTAATGGTGGCATCCACTTCGGTCGGATGGTGACCGTAGTCATCAACCAGCATTGCCGTACCGCTTTTACCATTCACTGGCTCCAGCGGGAATTCACCGAGGAAATCAAAACGACGGCCTGTCCCCTGGAAACTCTCCAGCGCACGCAAAATAGCCTCGTCGTCAATCCCCTCTTCCGTGGCAACAGCGACCGCAGCTGCGGCATTCAGCGCGTTATGACGGCCTGGCGCATTCAGGGTAACGCGCATCGGCTCTTTGTCCTGGCGCAGCAGCGTAAAGTGCCCCTGCGGACCAATCTGCTGATAATCTTCTACACGCACGTCGGCATCTTCGCTGAAGCCGTAAGTCGTGGTCTGACGCCCCACACGCGGTAACAATTCGCGGATCACCGGATCATCTACACACATCACCGCACGACCGTAAAACGGCAGGTTGTGCAGAAAATTAATAAAGGTCTGTTTTAAATTCTCAAAGTCGCCCTGGTAGGTATCCATGTGGTCGGCTTCGATATTGGTGACAATCGCCACCATCGGTTGCAAATGGAGGAACGATGCATCGCTCTCATCCGCTTCGGCAATCAGGTATCGACCATGCCCCAAACGCGCATGAACACCCGCCGCTTTTACCAGCCCGCCGTTAACGAAGGTTGGGTCGAGCCCCGCTTCTGCGTAGATGCTGGAAACCATCGCGGTGGTTGTCGTTTTGCCGTGCGTTCCGGCAATGGCGATGCCATGACGAAAACGCATTAACTCAGCCAGCATTTCCGCGCGACGAATCACCGGAATACGCGCTTCATGAGCTGCGACAATTTCCGGGTTATCGGCAGAAATCGCGCTGGAAACAACGACCACACTGGCATCACGTACGTTTTCCGGGCGATGGTTGAAATAAATCGTCGCTCCCAGATTCATTAACTGTTGCGTGACCGGATTTGGCGCTAAATCGGAACCACTGATCTGATAACCTTCATTGGCCAGAACTTCGGCAATACCGCCCATACCGGCACCACCGATGCCGACAAAATGTATGTGCCGAACGCGACGCATTTCGGGCACGATGGAACGCAGTTTTGCCAATTGTTGTGTATTCATTCTTTACGCCATTAACTTCTTACATTCATACGATGCAAAAGGCATCGCTACAATTACGCCCGGGCAGCCCGGCTCACTTCATTTGCCACTCGCTCGGTGGCATCCGGAATGGATGCAGCACGGGCGCGTTCTGCCATGGTTAATAAGGTTTCTCGCGACCACCCGGCCAGGGTGTTGGCGACAGCATCCACAGTAAGCTGTGGCTGCTCGATAATTTTGGCTGCGCCCGCTTTTTCCAGCGGTAGCGCATTCCAGTATTGCTGGCGGTCTTTATGTTGAAACGGCACAAACAATGCCGGTAGCCCCGCTGCGGCAATTTCACTCACCGTTAACGCACCGGAGCGGCAAACGACGACATCCGCCCACGCATACGCCGCCGCCATATCATCAATAAATTCCGTCACTTTATGCTGCGGTTGCCCCGCTTCCGCATACGCCTGTTCAACGGATTGTTGCGAACCTTTGCCGCTCTGATGCCAGATAGTGACTGAATCGCCCAGCTTTGCTGCAACCTGCGGCATTGTTTGGTTAAGAATACGAGCGCCCTGAGAACCGCCCACTACCAACACACGAACCGGACCTTCACGACCAGCCAAACGTTGCTGCGGCAGTGGCAACGCCAACACATCGGTACGAACAGGATTACCCACCACTTCCGCATTAGGGAAAGCGCCTGGAAACGCCTGCATCACTTTGGTGGCAATCTTCGCCAGCCATTTATTGGTTAAGCCCGCAATACCGTTTTGTTCATGAAGTACAACCGGAATGCCTAACGACCACGCTGCCAGTCCACCTGGACCTGATACGTAGCCGCCCATACCGAGCACCACATCAGGTTTGAACGCTTTCATAATCGCCCGTGCCTGACGCCAGGCGTTAAAAATACGCAGAGGCGCAGCTAACAGTGCTTTTATACCTTTACCACGCAGACCAGAGATACGAATGAAATCAATTTCGATGCCATGTTTTGGCACTAAGTCCGCTTCCATACGGTCGGCAGTCCCCAGCCAGCGAACTTGCCAACCCTGAGCCATTAGATGGTGCGCAACCGCCAGTCCCGGGAACACATGTCCACCGGTTCCGCCGGCCATCACCATTAATCGCTTTCCTTGACCACTCATCGTGAACCTCGTACAAACGCCTGCGCTTTCTCCAGACGCGTTTCATAATCAATACGCAACAGCATCATGATGGCTGTCGACATAATCAGTAAGCTCGAACCACCGTAACTGATCAGCGGCAATGTCAGACCTTTGGTCGGTAACATCCCCGCTGCCGCGCCTACGTTAACCAGTGCCTGGAAACTAAACCAGATGCCAATGGAACAGGCGAGAAAACCGGAAAAACGATGGTCAATTTCTAATGCTTTACGGCCAATCGACATCGCACGAAAAGCGACGAAGAATACCATTAAAAGTGCCAGCACCACACCGACATACCCCAGTTCTTCGCCGATAATGGCGAAAATAAAGTCAGTGTGTGCTTCCGGCAGATACTCCAGTTTTTGAACCGAGTTACCTAAACCTTGCCCCCACAGTTCGCCGCGACCAAACGCCATCAGCGATTGCGTTAACTGATAGCCGCTACCAAAGGGATCTTCCCACGGATTCCAGAATGCGGTAACACGGCGGATACGGTACGGTTCGGCGAGGATCAGTAACACAACCGCTGAAATCCCCATGCCGATAATGGCAATGAACTGCCACAATTTCGCCCCCGCCAGGAACAACATCGCCAGCGTGGTCA
This sequence comes from Escherichia sp. MOD1-EC6300, assembly GCF_002965045.1. NCBI lineage: Bacteria > Pseudomonadati > Pseudomonadota > Gammaproteobacteria > Enterobacterales > Enterobacteriaceae > Escherichia > Escherichia sp. MOD1-EC6300. The sequence continues at coordinate 123,685 of NZ_PTRH01000007.1, forward strand.
CAAACAGCACCACCACCGTACCAAGGTCTGGCTGTGCCAGCAGTAACACTGCCAACACCAAAATCACGCCCATCGGTTTCAAGAAGCCGCGCAGGTTATTACGCACTTCGTCGCCTTTACGCACCAGATAGTTGGCGATATAGCAAAACAGCGACAGTTTTGTCAGCTCCGCAGGCTGGATACGCAGCAAGCCGAGATCGATCCAACGCGATGCCCCTTTAACAGAGCTACCCACTACCAGAACGATCATCAACAGGATGATTGAACCGAGTAGCATCGTAGCGCTGTAACGTTGCCAGAACTCCATCGGCAGACGCAGCGTAATGATCGCCAGAATGAACGCCAGGATCAGGTAGACGCCATCACGCTTAGCGAAGAAAAAGGGATCGTTAGTCAAGCGTTGTCCGATAGGCATTGATGCGGACGTCACCATGATAAAGCCGATCGCCGCGAGGCCGAAGGTCAGCCACAGTAAGGTGCGATCGTACATGATCAGGCTGTCGGTATCTTTTTCCCGCGAGCCCATCACCCAGCCCTTTAGCGCCGTGGAGATCCAGACCAGGATACTGAATCCTGGCAGGCGCGGCATTTTCAGGCGAGGGAGAGATAAACGCATCAACCTAACTCCTTCGCCAGACGGGCAAACTCATTGCCTCGTTGTTCAAAGTTCTTGAATTGATCAAGGCTGGCACAGGCCGGGGAGAGCAGAACCATATCTCCTGGTTGAACACGCGGAGCCAGCAAGCGCATCGCCTGTTCCATGGTTTCGGTTTGTTCTGCCACTTCCGGGCGCAGTGCCGCCAGCTGTGCGCCGTCACGACCGAAACAATACAAACGTACGTTATCGCCATTCAGGTAACGTGCCAGCGGACTAAAGTCCGCCGATTTACCATCGCCGCCCAGCAACAAATGCAGCGTGCCATCTACGTGCAGGCCATTGAGCGCCGCTTCCGTACTGCCGACATTGGTCGCTTTCGAGTCGTTAATCCAGCGCACACCGTTATGTTCCAGCACCACTTCAAAGCGATGCGGTAGACCAGTGAACGTAGTTAACGCTTTCAGGCTACTGGCGCGTGGCAAACCAGCTGCGTCTGCCAGAGCCAGTGCCGCCAGCGCATTGGTGTAGTTATGCTGACCGGAAAGTTTCATCTCTTTCACGTTCAACACTTTCTCGCCTTTCACCCGCAGCCAGGTTTCACCCTGCTGATGATTCAAGTGATAGTCGCCCATATTGATACCAAAGCTAACGCAACGTTCATCCGCACCACGAATCGGCATTGTTAAGGCATCATCAGCATTAACCACGCAAACTTTCGCATTTTCATAAATGCGCAGTTTTGCCGCACGATACTGCTGTAAACCAAATGGATAGCGATCCATATGATCTTCTGTCACGTTCAGAATGGTCGCTGCCACCGCCTGTAAACTGGAGGTGGTTTCCAGCTGGAAGCTCGACAGCTCGAGCACGTACAGTTCGCACTCAGCATCCAACAGCATCAACGCGGGCAGGCCAATGTTGCCACCCACGCCAACGTTAACGCCCGCCGCTTTCGCCATTTCACCCACTAGTGTGGTGACCGTGCTTTTGCCATTAGAACCGGTGATCGCCACGATTGGTACTTGTGCTTCACGACAGAACAGTTCGATATCGCCAACAATTTCGATTCCGGCATCAGCGGCAGCGCTTAAGGAAGGATGCGCCAATGCAATGCCGGGACTGGCGACGATCAGATCAGCCGCCATCAGCCAGTCGTCATTAAGACCGCCCGTGTGGCGTTCTACGGCTTCGGGTAATTTATCCAGGCCAGGCGGTGTCATCCGCGTATCCATGACGCGCGGCGTCACACCGCGAGCGAGGAAAAAGTCCACGCAAGAAAGCCCGGTGAGGCCCAGGCCGATAATGACGACATTTTTACCCTGGTAATCAGCCATGATTAACGTACCTTCAGCGTTGCCAGACCAATCAGGACCAGCATCAGCGAAATAATCCAGAAGCGCACAATGACACGCGGTTCCGGCCAGCCTTTCAGTTCATAGTGGTGATGAATCGGTGCCATGCGGAAAATACGTTGTCCGCGCAGTTTAAAGGAGCCGACCTGCAGGATGACGGAAAGCGTTTCTACCACGAACACGCCCCCCATAATCACCAGCAGGAATTCCTGACGCAGCAGCACGGCGATAATGCCCAGCGCGCCACCTAACGCCAGCGAACCTACATCGCCCATAAAGACTTGCGCCGGATAGGTGTTAAACCACAGGAAGCCCAGCCCTGCCCCGACTATCGCGGTACAGACAATGACCAGTTCCCCGGCGTGTCGCAGATACGGTATGTGTAAATAGCTGGCAAAGTTCATGTTGCCGGTTGCCCATGCCACCAGCGCAAAACCACCGGCGACGAATACAGTCGGCATAATCGCCAGGCCATCAAGACCATCGGTCAGGTTTACCGCGTTGCCGGTGCCCACAATGACGAAGTAAGCCAGCAGAATGTAGAACAGCCCCAACTGCGGCATCACATCTTTAAAGAACGGGACCACCAGCTGCGTTGCGGGCGTGTCTTTCCCGGCAAGATACAGCGCAAAGGCAACGCCCAGCGCGATCACCGACATCCAGAAATACTTCCAGCGCGCAATCAGGCCCTTGGTGTCTTTACGCACCACTTTGCGATAGTCGTCGACAAAACCAATGATGCCGTAACCCACCAGCACCACGAGTACGCACCAGACGTACGGGTTGGAAGGGTAAGCCCACAGCAGCACGGAGATCACAATCGCTGTCAGGATCATAATCCCGCCCATGGTCGGCGTACCGCGCTTGCTGAAGTGTGATTCAGGACCGTCGTTACGCACTACCTGACCAAAGGAAAGTTTTTGCAAATGAGCAATCATGCGCGGGCCCATCCACAATGAGATGAACAGCGCAGTCAGCAGGCTGACGATGGCGCGAAACGTCAGATAGGAAAAGACGTTAAAGCCGGAATAATATTTGACCAAATGTTCGGCCAGCCAAACTAACATGTCCCATTCTCCTGTAAAGCGCGTACTACCTCTTCCATGGCAGCACTACGTGAACCCTTAACTAAAATCGTAATTACCTGTTGCTCAGCAATCAGTGATTTAAGACGTGTGATAAGCGCAGTTTTATCGGCAAAATGTTCACCAACGCCGCTGGCGGTACTGATAGCATGGCTTTGTTTACCCACACTTAACACGCGGTCAATACCCGCCGCCTTCGCCGCTTCGCCCACCTGTACATGGCAGGCCTCGCTTTCAGCGCCCAGTTCCGCCATATCGCCCACCACCAGCACACGGTAGCCCGGCATTTCAGCCAGTACCTGAACAGCGGCGGTCATGGAGCCGACGTTAGCGTTGTAGGAGTCGTCGAGCAGCAACTGATTTTCCGCCAGTTGAATGGGGAACAGACGGCCAGGAACAGCTTTCAGATTTGCCAGCCCCGCTTTAATAGCATCAAGCGTTGCGCCCACGGACATGGAGAGCGCAGCGGCTGCCAGCGCATTCGCAATATTGTGACGCCCCGGCAACGGCAGCAGAACATCGACGCTACCCGTTGGGGTTTGCAGCGTAAATTCCGTACCGTGCGAGGTCACGTGGATATTGGTGGCGGTGAAATCGCTGTTGTTAGCATTCGGTGAGAAGCGCCACACTTTGCGTGAGCCAATCACACTCTGCCAGTTCAGCCAGTCGTTGTTGTCGGCATTCATAATGGCGATACCGTTTTCCGGCAGGCCGCTAAAGATTTCACCTTTCGCTTTCGCGACACCCGCAAGCGAGCCAAAACCTTCCAGATGCGCCGCTGCCAGGTTGTTGACCAGCGCCGCTTCCGGGCGAGTCAGACTCACAGTCCAGGCAATTTCGCCCTGATGGTTCGCGCCAAGTTCAATTACTGCGTAATCGTACTCTGGCGTTAAGCGCAACAGCGTCATCGGTACACCGATGTCGTTGTTGAGATTGCCTGCCGTATAAAGCGTGTTGCCACACTGGCTTAAAATCGCTGCCGTCATCTCTTTAACGGAGGTTTTGCCGGAGGAACCGGTCAGAGCAACCACGCGCGCCGGAACTTGCTGGCGAACCCATGCAGCCAGTTCACCAAACGCCAGACGAGTATCCTTGACGATTACCTGCGGCAGATCGATATCCAGCGGACGGCTAACCAGTAGTGCCCCCGCACCGCCAGCTTTCGCCTGGTCAGCAAAATCATGGGCATCGAAACGTTCGCCTTTCAGGGCAACAAACAGGCAACCCGGCGTCAGTTTTCGCGTGTCAGTGGTTACAGCATCAAGGGTGATATCTGCCCCTTTTAGTTCACCGTTGAGAATATCGGTAAGTTGGCTAAGGGTTACGCTAATCATGCAATTACCCCCAGCAGACGCGCTACCGTGACGCGATCGGAATAGTCGAGACGCTGATTGCCAACAATCTGGTAATCTTCATGGCCTTTGCCCGCGACCAGTACCACATCGTTCTCTTTAGCCTGCATAACGGCGCAAGTCACCGCTTCAGCGCGGCCTTCCATCACTTTGGCATGTCCGGCATCTAACATTCCCGCCAGAATATCGTTGATGATGGCACGCGGCTCTTCGGTACGCGGGTTATCGTCCGTCACCACCGCCACGTCAGCAAACTCTTCAGCAATTGCTCCCATCAGTGGACGCTTACCTTTATCGCGATCGCCACCACAGCCAAAGACGCACCACAGCTTGCCCGCACAGTGCAAACGCGCCGCCTGTAAGGCTTTTTCCAGTGCATCTGGCGTATGCGCGTAATCCACCACTACCGTCGGTTTGCCTGGCGCAGTGAACACTTCCATACGTCCACAAACCGGCTGCAGGCGTGCGGCAGTTTTCAGCAGGTCAGCCAACGGATAGCCCAGCGCCAGCAGCGTCGCCAGCGCCAGCAGCAAGTTGCTGACGTTAAAAGCGCCCATCAGATGGCTTTCAATTTCGCCATCGCCCCAGCTTGAGCTAAAGCGAATAGTCGCACCGCTGTCGTGATAGTTCACTTCAGTCGCTTTCAACCAGCGTCCGTGACAGTTCGGATTGATATGATCTTCCATTGATACCGCAACCGCGTCCGGCAGTTTTGCCAGCCAGCGGCGGCCCACTTCATCGTCGGCGTTAATAATCGCCTGACCGCAATGATGCTCAGAATAAAGCAGCCATTTCGCGGCTTCGTAGTGTTCCATATCACCATGATAATCAAGGTGATCGCGGCTTAAGTTGGTAAAGACCGACGCCGCAAATTTCAATGCCGCCACACGGTGCTGTACCAGTCCGTGGGAGGAAACTTCCATTGCGCAAAAAGTCGCGCCCTGATCCACCAGTCCCGCCAGCTCATGCTGAACATCGACTGCCGAACCGGTGGTATTTTCTGTCGGGATCACTTTTCCCAGCAGGCCGTTACCAACAGTCCCCATTACCGCGCTGGTTTCGCCAAGCAGTTGGCTCCACTGCGCCAGCAGCTGGGTAGTCGTGGTTTTGCCGTTGGTGCCCGTTACGCCCACGAGACGTAAATTGTCAGAGGGTTCATGGTAAAAGCGGCCCGCCAGTGCAGATAAACGCTCATTGAGCTGGCTGAGATAGATGACTGGTACGCCGTGCATTTCACGGATTTCACCGTCGGTCGCCTCATCTTTCGCCTCTGCAATAATGGCAGCCACACCTTGCGCTATCGCCTGCGGGATATATCGACGCCCGTCCGCCTGATGACCTACTACAGCTACAAAGAGATCGCCCGCCGCAGCCACACGGCTGTCGAGTGTCATCTCTCGCAGTGCTCGCGAAGGTGCGTCTGGCACCCACGGAGCAAGAAGGTCGCGCAAATTACGATCTGCCACCTGTCCCCTCGCCTTGATTAATCACAAATTCATTTTTATCACCCGTTGTCAGCGCATCCGGCTCGATGTTCATGGTACGCAATACGCCGCCCATGATGGCACCAAAGACCGGCGCGGAAACGGCGCCGCCGTAGTATTTACCCGCCTGCGGATCGTTGATAACAACAACCAGCGCGAAGCGCGGCTGACTCGCAGGCGCAACGCCTGCGGTATAAGCAATATATTTATTGATGTAGCGACCGTCCGGCCCGACCTTTTTCGCGGTACCGGTTTTAATGGCGATACGATAGCCTTTAATCGCCGCCTTCACGCCGCCGCCGCCCGGTAGCGCCACGCTTTCCATCATATGCACTACGGTGCGAACAATGGATTCCGGGAAGACACGTTCACCAGGAACCGGGGGGTCAACTTTGGTAATCGACAGTGGGCGATAAATGCCGTAGCTGCCGATAGTTGCGTAGACTCGCGCTAACTGTAACGGTGTTACCATTAGCCCGTAGCCGAAAGAGAAGGTGGCCCTCTCTATGTCAGACCACCGTTGTTTTTGAGGATATAAGCCACTGCGTTCTCCGACCAACCCCAAATTGGTCGCTTTTCCCAGTCCAAAACGTGAGTAAGTATCTACTAACGCTGAGGACGGCATCGCTAACGCCAGTTTGGAAACACCGACGTTACTCGACTTCTGTAATACCCCGGTCAGGGTTAATTCGCTGTAGCGTGCCACGTCTTTGATTTCGTGGCCGTTAATTCGATAAGGAACGGTATTCAGTACCGAGTTTTCTCGCACCACGCCACGTTGCAACGCGGTCATCACCACCATCGGTTTGACCGTTGAGCCCGGTTCAAAGACGTCGGTAATGGTACGGTTACGCATCGCCTCTTTCGGCGTGCCACTCAGATTGTTTGGGTTGTATGACGGGCTGTTAGCCATCGCCAGCACTTCACCGGTGTTGACATCCACCAGCACGGCGCTACCAGATTCAGCTTTGTTAAAGGCCACCGCGTTGTTCAGTTCGCGATAAACCAGCGCCTGCAGGCGTTCATCAATACTCAGCGCCAGGTTGTGCGCCGCCTGACTGTCGGTGGAAGAGATATCTTCAATTACGCGACCATAGCGGTCTTTACGCACAATGCGCTCACCCGGCTGCCCGGTAAGCCATTTATCGAAACTCTTCTCGACGCCCTCAATCCCCTGACTATCGACGTTAGTAAAGCCGATGAGGTGAGCGGTCACTTCGCCGGATGGATAATAACGGCGAGATTCTTCACGCAGATGAATCCCCGGCAGTTTCAGTTTTTTGATGTACTCTGCCATGTCAGGGTTTACCTGACGCGCCAGATAAATAAAGCGCCCTTTCGGGTTAGCGTTAATGCGAGCTGAGAGCTGATCCAATGGAATGTTGAGCGCGTTAGCCAACGCCTTCCAGCGGTCACCGACGCTGATACCACCAGCGTCATGCACCTCTTTCGGGTCAGCCCAAATCGCTTTTACCGGCACGCTCACCGCTAACGGGCGACCAGAACGGTCAGTAATCATGCCGCGGGAGGTGGAAACTTGCTGAACGCGAAGAGAACGCATGTCGCCCTCTTTTACCAGCATATCCGGGGAGATAACTTGTAACCACGCTACGCGTCCGAGCAGAAAAGCCAGCGCCAGGAGAATACAGCCGCATAACAACGCAAAACGCCAACTGATAAAGTTGGCATGTTCTTCCTGACGTTTTGGTTTCTGCGTTTTCGCCGCTGCTTTCATGCGTCGCGTTTATCCTTATTTTTGCACTACGATATTTTCTTGTGACGGATCAACATGCTGCATTTGCAGCTTTTCCGTGGCGATCCTTTCCACCCGGCTATGGTCGCCGAGCGCATTCTCTTCAAGGATCAGGTTGCGCCATTCAATGTCTAAAGCATCTCGCTCCAGCACCAGTTGTTCGCGCTGAGCGGTCAGTAAACGGGTATGGTGCGCCGTGGTTACCACGGTCACCGCCGTCAAAATAATGCAAATGAACAGGCAGAGTGGCAGCTTCCCAAATCGCAAAAGATCGTCACCGATAACACCAGGCAATGCATGGCGCTCGTGGCTTCCCATCGATCCTTTAACTTTGCTTAGAGCTTCTGTCACTCTGCTGATCATGCGTTCGTCCTCTCTGCAATACGCAGAACTGAACTACGGGCACGAGGGTTCTCAGCCACCTCTTCTTCGCCCGGCATTAACTTGCCTAGTGCTCGCAGCTGACGGCCACCCAGTTTTTTGAGCTGCTCTTCAGTCATCGGTAACCCTGCCGGAACTTGCGGACCACGGCTGTTTTCACGCATAAAGCGTTTCACAATGCGGTCTTCCAGCGAGTGGAAGCTGATGATCGAGAGCCGCCCCCCCGGGGCCAGCACGTTGAGCGAGCTTTTTAGCGCCTGCTCTATCTCCTCCAGTTCACTGTTTACCCAAATGCGCACCGCCTGGAAGGTACGGGTCGCGGGATGTTTGAATTTGTCTTTCACCGGCGTTGCGGCAGCCACGACTTCCGCCAGTTCTTTGGTGCGGGTCATCGGCTGTTCGCGGTTTCGCTCGACAATGGCGCGGGCAATGCGTTTGGCAAAACGCTCTTCACCATAGGTTTTCAATACCCAGGCGATATCGGCTTCTTCTGCGGTTTGTAGCCATTCAGCGGCTGACTGCCCACGGGTTGGGTCCATACGCATGTCCAGCGGGCCATCGCGCATAAAGGAAAAGCCGCGTTCTGCATCATCAAGTTGCGGTGAAGAGACACCAAGATCGAGGAGAATGCCGTCGATCTTGCCGATAAGATCGCGCTCGGCAACGTATTCGCCCAGCGCGGAGAAAGGTCCATGGATGATGGAGAAGCGCGGATCATCAATAGTCTTCGCAACGGCGATAGCCTGCGGGTCGCGATCGATCGCCAGCAAACGCCCCTCTTCGCCAAGCTGCGAGAGGATCAGACGTGAGTGACCACCGCGACCAAAAGTCCCATCAATGTAGATGCCATCAGGACGGATATTGAGGCCATTAACGGCTTCATCCAGCAGCACCGTAGTATGTTTATAGTTTTCCATCATTTTATAGAGACAAGTCCTGCAGTCGCTCCGATAAGTCTCCAGTAGCCAACTGCTCTGCGTCGATATCTTCCTTGACCTGTTGATGCCAGGTTGTTTCATCCCACAGCTCAAACTTGTTGAACTGTCCAACCAGCATCACTTCTTTTGTCAGACCGGCATGTTGCCGCAGTACTGGCGCGATTAACAATCGACCGGCGCCATCCATCTGACATTCGCTGGCATGACCTAACAGAAGGCGCTGCACACGGCGCTCAACCGGGTTCATGCTCGACAGACGCGATAATTTTTGCTCGATAATTTCCCATTCAGGCAGGGGGTAAAGCAGCAGGCACGGGTGATGAATGTCAATGGTGCAAACCATTTGACCGGCAGCGTTCTCAAGCAGCTGTTCCCGATAACGGGTAGGCACTGATAAGCGCCCTTTGCTGTCGAGATTGACTAACGTTGCTCCCCGGAACATGCCAGCCTCACCCCTTATTCCCACTTTGCCCCACAATTTCCCACTGAAAGGAGTTTACGGAGCGGAGGAAAAGCTTGTCAAGCCAGTCACAAGGCATACCGAGGTAAAAAACCCGATGTTTACGGCTAATATCAGCGTTGTTTATTTTACGTCCAACGTGCGAAGCAAATTAACGTTATGAATAGCTGTAAGAAAAAATCCCTCATCGTCATCACCGTTTTAAAATGACTAACTATTTTCCACAGCAAATATAAAGTGTCAGTTTGCGACGCGAGCGGCATTTTAGGACATATCTTCCCCGGTTAACAGTCCCTGTTGCGTCTGTGTGGCGCTTGATGCCAGCAGGTTTGCGCAAAAGCAAAGAAAAGTGTTTGTTAAATCGGCAATTCATCTCTGCATGTAACAAAATAATGCAAAAACGCTCTGTCAATATTGCTTAATTATTGTGAATTTCAGCAGGTGAGTTAATTAATGGGCGGGTTTAAAAGCATTTATCAATAATAGCCAGGAATAGTCTTATTTACTTTAAGGATATTGATGTCCATTCCCGTACTCGACGCGCCAATGAGAAATTCACTGGCGCGTATTTTTGTTCGCGGCTTAGTTACGGCTGAGCACGCCGCGGCGATAGAGATTACGTTTAATGCGCGTTAACCCAGGTTTTGGCTTACGCGGTTCGTCCAGGCTTGCCAGGACAATTTCCAGCACACGCTCTGCGACATCGCGGTGACGTTGAGCCACTGCCAGCACCGGGCACTGTAAGAAGTCGAGCAGTTCGTTATCGCCAAAGGTGGCAATTGCCAGGTCAGAAGGCAGTTTGCCATCGCGACGCAGCGTGACATCCATCACCCCTTGCAACAACGCAAACGACGTTGTGAACAGCGCCTGCGGCATCGGATGCGTTTCCAGCCATTTTTCGAATAACTGGGCAGCCGCCTCCCGCTCATAACTGTTGGCATAAAGGAAATGCACTTCGCGCGGATCATCTTTCCAGGCAGTACGGAAACCTTGCTCACGCAAGAAGCTCACAGAAAGCTCCGGCAGCGCGCCAAGATAAAGCACCGTCTCGGCGGGAAACTTACGTAACTCTTCCGCCAGCATTTCGGCATCATCCTGATCGGCACCAACCACGCTGGTGAAGTGTTCACGATCGAGGGCGCGGTCCAGCGCGACAATCGGGAACGGGTCGTTAGCCCAGCGTTGATAAAAAGGATGCTCTGGTGGCAACGACGTCGAAACAATAATGGCATCAACCTGACGCTGTAGAAGATGCTCAATACAACGCATTTCGTTGTCTGGCTGATCTTCTGAGCAAGCAATCAGCAGTTGATAACCCCGTTGCCGCGCCTGACGTTCAAGATAATTAGCGATGCGAGTATAGCTGGTGTTCTCCAGATCGGGGATCACAAGACCAATAGAACGTGTGCGTCCAGCACGAAGCCCAGCTGCCACGGCGTTCGGGTGGTAATTGTGCTCACGCACCACAGCCATGACTTTTTCAACGGTTTTGTCGCTCACACGGTATTGCTTCGCTTTGCCGTTAATAACATAGCTTGCAGTGGTCCGCGACACTCCCGCTAGCCGAGCGATTTCATCCAGTTTCACAATTGCCCCTTGCGTAAAATGTAAAAACCATAGCCATTGTACTGGTATGGGTTAAATTCATTAACATCTAAGCGCAGAAAATTAACTGCGGCAACTGCTTTTATTCCAGGTTCCCACTGAATTCGCAAAAAAAGCCCAACGTGACATGTTGGGCTGCAAATTGCGCATTGAGATCATTCTCAACGCATTATTTTATCGCCGCGCGAAAGTCCAACTACACCAGAGCGAGCAACTTCCACAATTTTCGCCACATCGCGAATCGATGTTAAAAATGCATCAAGCTTATCGCTGGTGCCTGCCAGTTGGACGGTGTAAAGCGATGGCGTGACATCGATGATTTGCCCACGAAATATTTCCGTATTGCGCTTCACTTCGTCACGTCCGTAGCCGCTGGCCTGAATTTTCACCAGCATAATTTCCCGCTCGACGTGCGCCCCCTGCCCCAGCTCGCTCACGCGCAAGACATCGACCAGTTTGTGTAATTGCTTTTCGATCTGCTCAAGCACTTTTTCATCGCCCACGGTCTGGATGGTCATACGCGATAATGTCGGATCGTCGGTGGGCGCAACGGTCAGGCTTTCAATGTTGTACCCACGTTGGGAAAAAAGGCCAATCACGCGGGATAACGCGCCTGATTCATTTTCGAGTAAGACTGATAATATCCGGCGCATAATCAGGTTCTCTCCGTTTTGCTTAACCACATTTCATCCATTCCGCCCCCGCGAATCTGCATCGGGTAGACGTGCTCACTGCCATCGACGGTAACATCAACAAAGACCAGACGATTATTGCGCACCTGTTCCAGCGCCTCGCTAAGTTTGCTTTCCAGCTCTTGCGGATGAGAAATCTGGATCCCAACATGCCCATAGGCTTCCGCCAGACGGACGAAATCGGGTAGCGATTGCATATAAGATTGTGAATGGCGGCCGGAATAGATCATGTCCTGCCACTGCTTCACCATCCCCAGATAGCGATTATTAAGATTCACCACCAATACCGGCAACTCGTATTGCAAGGCGGTAGACAGTTCCTGAATGTTCATCTGAATACTGCCGTCACCAGTGACGCAAACCACGGTTTCTTCTGGCAGCGCCATTTTGACGCCCAGTGCCGCAGGTAAACCAAACCCCATCGTGCCGAGGCCACCAGAGTTAATCCAGCGACGCGGTTTGTCGAAAGGATAATAAAGTGCGGCGAACATCTGGTGCTGCCCGACATCAGACGTCACGTAAGCGTCCCCCTTCGTCAGTCGCCAAAGAGTCTCGATAACCGCCTGCGGTTTAATCTTTTCACTGTGAATATCGTATTTCAGGCACTGACGAGCACGCCACTGTTCAATCTGCTGCCACCAATCGCGGATCTCATCCAGCGGTTGATGGGCAGATTCTTGCGACAGGAGTTCAAGTATTTGTTCGAGGACCTGGCGGGCATCTCCAACAATCGGGATATCAGCAGTCACAGTTTTAGAAATGGAAGTAGGATCAATATCGATATGCAGAACCGTGGCATTTGGGCAGTACTTCGCCAGATTGTTCGTCGTTCGATCATCAAAACGTACCCCGACGGCAAAAATCACATCCGCGTTATGCATCGTCATATTGGCTTCGTAGGTACCGTGCATTCCCAACATGCCCAGTGCCTGACGATGCGTTGCTGGAAACGCCCCCAGCCCCATTAATGAGGAAACAACGGGCAGATTCAACGCCTCCACCGTGTCTTTCAACTGCTGATGGCAGCCCGCCGTGATTGCCCCACCGCCTACATACACAACCGGTTTTTTTGCCGCCACCAGCGTTTGCAGAGCGCGCTTAATTTGCCCTTTATGTCCGGAGGTCGTGGGATTATAAGACCGCATACTGACCGACTCCGGCCAGACATAGGGTAATTTGTTCGCCGGATTTAGAATATCTTTCGGTAAATCAACGACCACGGGTCCAGGACGACCACTTGCCGCCAGCCAGAAAGCCTTTTTCAGCACCTGCGGAATGTCTTCCGTTTGCTTAACCAGAAAACTGTGCTTCACCACTGGGCGGGAAATTCCCACCATGTCGCACTCCTGAAAAGCATCGTAGCCTATCAACGAAGTTGCTACCTGCCCGGAAAGAACAACCAAGGGAATGGAGTCCATATAAGCGGTGGCGATGCCGGTAATCGCATTGGTCGCCCCTGGCCCCGATGTTACCAGCACGACGCCGACTTCCCCGGTCGCGCGTGCCAGACCATCGGCCATATGCACCGCCGCCTGCTCATGACGAACTAATACATGATCGATACCACCCACGGTATGCAATGCATCGTAAATATCAAGGACCGCGCCTCCGGGATAACCGAATACTTGTTTAACGCCCTGATCGATAAGCGATCGGACGACCATCTCGGCTCCAGACAACATCTCCATGGCCTGCCTCACTGTTTAACGGAAAAATGTGTAAAACACATTAACCGCCCGATCTTGCTTAAGCAATTGGTAGCCAGAGACATAAATACGAGGTAATAAGAATAAACAGGAGGAAAGGTGAAAAGAAACGATAAAATCCTCCATTACGGAGGATTAAATTGATAATAAATCGGCTAAATCCCACAACTTACAGCAATTTCTCTATTTTTTTAATTAATCCTAAAATAGTGAACTCACACATTCAGAATAAAATTCTATATTCAATAAAAAATACAGAATAAATCAGTAATCAATATCTGACCTATTCTGCATTCAGTTAGCGTTTGCAAATTGAGACTAATTGCTCTTCCATCCACTGATGGCCTTTGTCGCGCCCGGCAGCTTCATGCCAGGAGAGATAACAGGTTCTGCTATTTTGTTTTAATGGCAGCGGTAATACCTGTAACTCTAAAGATTCAGCGAACTCTTCAGCCAGCCAACGCGGCGCAATAGCGACCAGATGCGTTTGCGACACCACGCTCAGTACACTCATCATTGCCATGCCCTGATACGCGATACTGGCTTGTTTATCTACCGTGTCATACCACGGTTGACTAAATGACGCGAAACGATCGAGCGAAACTGCCGCATGTTGTTCGTTATAAACATCATGTTTCAGTAACGGGCCTTTAATTGTTGGATGATTTTTGCTGGCTACCAGCACCATTTCATCTTTAAATAATGGCACACTGGTAAATTCAGGACGATGGAAGTCTTCATAACTAATCACAAACTCCGTTTCCTGATAACGCAGTTGATGTTCAGTGTTCTGATTTAATGAAGACTTGAACATAACATGTATATTTGGCGCAGTTTGCTCAATGTGATTATAAATCTGCGAGGTCAGAATGCTGTCTAACGGACTGCAAACACAAAGATGAAATACACGTTCACTGCTCGCGGGTTCAAAACCTGAACCTGGCAATTCATTTTGTACTAATTGCAATGCCTGACGAACTGAACCAAAAAGTTGAAATGCGCGAGCAGTCGGTTGAATGCCACGGCCATAACGAACAAAAAGCTCGTCATTAAACATCACCTTCAGGCGTGCAACCGCGTTACTGACCGCAGGTTGCGACATCCCCAGAACATGAGCGGCACGGGTGATGTTTTGCTCCTGCATCACGGCATCGAAAACGGTTAATAAGTTGAGATCGACCATGCGTAGTTGTGGCTTGCTTAACTCCGCCGTCTCTGGTTGATCTGTTTGTACCTCTGGCATACTTAACTCCACTGTCACACTTAACTCCCTTTCCCTTATTGGAATGCAGAGAAATAATCCTCGAGAATATGATTTATCATGCATATAAAATAAGAAAAAGGAAAATGAGAAAAATTAGGAAAACATAAAGATACGGGTTCTTATAAAAACAGAACCCATTGCCGAGTAAAGAGTCATTTACCGCAGCATAATAATCCATAATGTTTTTGTTGCGAAAACAATCTAATCATAACTACCGCGAATACTCAATCATCCACAAAATGGATTAAATGTGCTTTTTTAATAATTAATTTATATGTTTAATGCATTAATTCTTAACATTAATAGAACAATAATATTCACCAAATGAATATCAAAAAATTAGCAAAACATATAATTCAATACAAATCATCAAGATAGGTTTTGTAACGCGTGCATTTTATCCCCCTTTTCCTCGTTGATTAGATGCAAAAATTTATTCTGAAATATGTCAACCGATGAAAAGCGTCGGTGGTTAAGCAGAAATTAATATCGCTTGTTTTAACCACCGCAGCACAATTAGCTAATTTGACGAATGCAGAACTCACTCTGGCGGAACGTTTTTGTTGCGTCAGGGTTGACATCCGTTTTTGTATCCAGTAACTCTAAAAGCATATCGTATTCATCTGGAGCTGATTTAATGACTCACATCGTTCGCTTTATCGGTCTACTACTACTAAACGCATCTTCTTTGCGCGGTAGACGAGTGAGCGGCATTCAGCATTAAGCCAGCACGCAGTCAAACAAAAAACCCGCGCCATTGCGCGGGTTTTTTTATGCCCGAAGCGAGGCGCTCAAAAAGAGACAAGGACCCAAACCATGAGCCAGCAAGTCATTATTTTCGATACCACATTGCGCGACGGTGAACAGGCGTTACAGGCAAGCTTGAGTGTGAAAGAAAAACTGCAAATTGCGCTGGCCCTTGAGCGTATGGGTGTTGACGTGATGGAAGTCGGTTTCCCCGTCTCTTCGCCGGGCGATTTCGAATCGGTGCAGACCATCGCCCGCCAGGTCAAAAACAGCCGCGTATGTGCGTTAGCTCGCTGCGTGGAAAAGGATATCGACGTGGCAGCTGAATCTCTGAAAGTTGCCGAAGCCTTCCGTATCCATACCTTTATTGCCACTTCGCCAATGCACATCGCCACCAAGCTGCGCAGCACGCTGGACGAAGTGATCGAACGCGCTATCTATATGGTGAAACGCGCCCGTAATTACACCGATGATGTTGAATTTTCTTGCGAAGATGCCGGACGCACACCCATTGCCGATCTGGCGCGCGTGGTTGAAGCGGCGATTAATGCCGGTGCCACCACCATCAACATTCCGGACACCGTGGGCTACACCATGCCATTTGAGTTCGCCGGAATCATCAGCGGCCTGTATGAACGCGTGCCTAACATCGACAAAGCCATTATCTCCGTACATACCCACGACGATTTAGGCCTGGCAGTTGGCAACTCACTGGCGGCGGTACATGCCGGAGCGCGCCAGGTGGAAGGTGCAATGAATGGGATCGGCGAGCGTGCCGGTAACTGTTCGCTGGAAGAAGTGATCATGGCGATCAAAGTTCGTAAGGATATTCTCAACGTTCATACCGCCATTAATCACCAGGAAATATGGCGCACCAGCCAGTTAGTTAGCCAGATTTGTAATATGCCGATCCCGGCAAACAAAGCCATTGTTGGCAGCGGCGCATTCGCACACTCCTCCGGTATCCACCAGGATGGCGTGCTGAAAAACCGCGAAAACTACGAAATCATGACACCAGAATCTATTGGTCTGAACCAAATCCAGCTGAATCTGACCTCTCGTTCCGGTCGTGCGGCAGTAAAACACCGCATGGATGAGATGGGGTATAAAGAAAGTGAATATAATTTAGACAATTTGTACGATGCCTTCCTGAAGCTGGCGGACAAAAAAGGTCAGGTGTTTGATTACGATCTGGAGGCGCTGGCCTTCATCGGTAAGCAGCAAGAAGAGCCGGAGCATTTCCGTCTGGATTACTTCAGCGTGCAGTCTGGTTCTAACGATATTGCCACTGCCGCCGTCAAACTGGCCTGTGGCGAGGAAGTTAAAGCGGAAGCTGCCAACGGTAATGGTCCGGTCGATGCCGTCTATCAGGCGATTAACCGCATCACTGACTATAACGTCGAACTGGTGAAATACAGCCTGACCGCCAAAGGCCACGGTAAAGATGCGCTGGGTCAGGTGGATATCGTCGCTAACTACAACGGTCGCCGCTTCCACGGCGTCGGCCTGGCCACCGATATTGTCGAGTCCTCCGCCAAAGCCATGGTGCACGTACTGAACAATATCTGGCGCGCCGCAGAAGTCGAAAAAGAGTTGCAACGCAAAGCTCAACACAACGAAAACAACAAGGAAACCGTGTGATGTCGAAGAATTACCATATTGCCGTTTTACCCGGAGATGGGATCGGGCCGGAAGTGATGACCCAGGCACTGAAAGTGCTGGATGCCGTGCGTAACCGCTTTGCGATGCGTATCACCACCAGCCATTACGATGTAGGCGGCGCAGCCATTGATAACCACGGGCAGCCGCTGCCGCCTGCGACGGTTGAAGGTTGTGAGCAAGCCGATGCCGTGCTGTTTGGCTCGGTGGGCGGCCCGAAATGGGAACATTTGCCGCCAGACCAGCAACCAGAACGCGGCGCGCTGTTGCCTTTGCGTAAGCACTTCAAATTATTCAGCAACCTGCGTCCGGCAAAACTGTATCAGGGGCTGGAAGCATTCTGTCCGCTGCGTGCTGACATTGCCGCTAACGGCTTCGACATCCTGTGCGTGCGCGAACTGACCGGTGGCATCTATTTCGGTCAACCAAAAGGCCGCGAAGGTAGCGGACAATATGAAAAAGCGTTTGATACCGAGGTGTATCACCGTTTTGAGATCGAGCGCATTGCCCGTATCGCGTTTGAATCTGCCCGCAAGCGTCGTCGCAAAGTCACCTCAATCGACAAAGCCAATGTGCTGCAATCCTCTATTTTATGGCGGGAGATTGTTAACGAGATCGCCACGGAGTATCCGGATGTCGAACTGGCGCATATGTACATCGACAACGCTACCATGCAGCTGATTAAAGATCCGTCGCAGTTTGACGTACTGCTGTGCTCCAACCTGTTTGGCGACATTCTGTCTGATGAATGCGCGATGATCACAGGCTCGATGGGCATGTTGCCTTCCGCCAGCCTGAACGAGCAAGGTTTTGGTCTGTATGAACCGGCGGGCGGCTCGGCACCCGATATCGCAGGCAAAAACATCGCCAACCCGATTGCACAAATTCTGTCGCTGGCGCTGCTGCTGCGTTACAGCCTGGATGCCGATGATGCGGCTTCCGCCATTGAACGCGCCATTAACCGCGCGTTAGAAGAAGGCATTCGCACCGGGGATTTAGCCCGTGGCGCTGCCGCCGTTAGTACCGATGAAATGGGCGATATCATTGCCCGCTATGTGACAGAAGGGGTGTAATCATGGCTAAGACGTTATACGAAAAATTATTCGACGCTCACGTAGTGTACGAAGCCGAAAACGAAACCCCGCTGTTATATATCGACCGTCATCTGGTACATGAAGTGACCTCACCGCAGGCGTTCGATGGTCTGCGCGCCCACGGTCGCCCGGTACGTCAGCCGGGGAAAACCTTCGCCACCATGGATCACAACGTCTCGACTCAGACTAAAGACATTAATGCCTGCGGTGAGATGGCGCGCATCCAGATGCAGGAACTGATCAAAAACTGCAAAGAGTTTGGCGTCGAACTGTATGACCTGAATCACCCGTATCAGGGGATTGTCCACGTAATGGGGCCGGAACAGGGCGTCACCTTACCAGGAATGACCATTGTCTGCGGCGACTCACATACCGCCACCCACGGGGCGTTTGGTGCACTGGCCTTTGGTATCGGTACATCCGAGGTCGAACACGTACTGGCAACGCAGACCCTGAAACAGGGGCGCGCGAAAACCATGAAAATTGAAGTCCAGGGCAAAGCTGCGCCGGGCATTACCGCGAAAGATATTGTGCTGGCGATTATCGGTAAAACCGGCAGCGCTGGCGGTACCGGGCATGTGGTGGAGTTTTGCGGCGAAGCAATCCGTGATTTAAGCATGGAAGGTCGTATGACCCTGTGCAACATGGCAATCGAAATGGGCGCAAAAGCCGGTCTGGTTGCGCCGGACGAAACCACCTTTAACTATGTTAAAGGCCGTCTGCATGCGCCGAAAGGTAAAGATTTCGACGACGCCGTTGCCTACTGGAAAACTCTGCAAACCGACGAAGGCGCAACTTTCGATACCGTTGTCACTCTGCAAGCAGAAGAGATCGCCCCGCAGGTAACATGGGGAACTAACCCCGGTCAGGTGATCTCCGTGAACGACAACATTCCCGATCCGACTTCGTTTGCCGATCCGGTTGAACGCGCGTCGGCAGAAAAAGCGCTGGCCTATATGGGGCTGAAACCGGGTATTCCGCTGACCGAAGTGGCTATCGACAAAGTGTTTATCGGTTCCTGCACCAACTCGCGCATTGAAGATTTACGCGCAGCGGCAGAAATCGCCAAAGGCCGGAAAGTCGCGCCGGGCGTGCAGGCACTGGTGGTTCCCGGCTCTGGTCCGGTAAAAGCCCAGGCGGAAGCGGAAGGTCTGGACAAAATCTTTATCGAAGCCGGTTTTGAATGGCGCTTGCCAGGCTGCTCAATGTGTCTGGCGATGAACAACGACCGCCTGAATACTGGCGAGCGTTGTGCCTCCACCAGCAACCGTAACTTTGAAGGCCGCCAGGGGCGTGGCGGGCGCACGCATCTGGTCAGCCCGGCAATGGCTGCCGCTGCTGCTGTGACCGGACATTTCGCCGACATTCGCAACATCAAATAAGGAGCACACCATGGCAGAGAAATTTATCAAACATACAGGCCTGGTGGTTCCGCTGGATGCCGCCAATGTCGATACCGATGCAATCATCCCGAAACAGTTTTTGCAGAAAGTGACCCGTACAGGTTTTGGCGCGCATCTGTTTAACGACTGGCGTTTTCTGGATGAAAAAGGCCAACAGCCAAACCCGGACTTCGTGCTGAACTTCCCGCAATATCAGGGCGCTTCCATTTTGCTGGCACGAGAAAACTTCGGCTGCGGTTCCTCGCGTGAGCACGCTCCGTGGGCATTGACCGATTACGGTTTTAAAGTGGTGATTGCACCGAGTTTTGCTGACATCTTCTACGGCAACAGCTTTAACAACCAGCTGCTGCCGGTGAAATTAAGCGATGCAGAAGTGGACGAACTGTTTGCGCTGGTGAAAGCCAATCCGGGGATTCATTTTGATGTGGACCTGGAAGCGCAAGAGGTGAAAGCGGGAGAGAAAACTTATCGCTTTACCATCGATGCCTTCCGCCGCCACTGCATGATGAACGGTCTGGACAGCATCGGCCTGACTCTGCAGCACGACGACGCAATTGCGTCTTATGAAGAGAAGCAACCGGCGTTTATGCGTTAGTTTGTACACCGTCCGGCACTCAATCGCCAAAAAGAAAAAAGCCAGCAGATAATCACTGCTGGCGTGGCGATTAACACCAATACTCAGTCACACATGATGTCCGCAAATCAGTAGTCAGAATGACTCCCCTCCCACTGCATCAGCTCTTCAAGCATGGTTAATCGTTGTGGGACGCTTAACCAACGCAACCAGCACAACGTCGCTGTCGCGGTAAAATAGTGCTGATAAAACTGACGTATGGGGCACCTCCTTGCTTCATCGTTAGGAATTATTGACTTAATATAGGGAAAATAAAATTGCTGACTTTTGCGCAGGAGTTCCCCTTTTATGCCATCTGCTCGTCTGCAACAACAGTTCATCCGCCTGTGGCAATGCTGCGAGGGTAAATCGCAGGACACAACGCTCAACGAACTAGCGGAGTTATTGAGCTGCTCCCGTCGTCATATGCGCACCCTGCTCAATACCATGCAGGATCGCGGCTGGCTGACGTGGGAAGCGGAGGTCGGGCGCGGTAAACGCTCACGTTTAACATTCCTCTATACCGGGCTGGCGCTTCAGCAACAGCGAGCAGAGGACCTGCTGGAGCAGGATCGTATCGATCAACTGGTGCAACTGGTTGGCGACAAAGCGGCTGTGCGGCAAATGTTGGTTTCTCATTTGGGACGCAGCTTCCGCCAGGGGCGGCACATCCTGCGCGTGCTCTACTATCGTCCGTTGCGCAATCTGCTGCCCGGCAGTGCATTGCGCCGTTCCGAAACCCATATCGCCCGGCAAATCTTCAGTTCGCTAACGCGCATAAATGAGGAAAATGGGGAACTGGAAGCAGACATCGCCCACCACTGGCAGCAAATATCACCGCTTCACTGGCGCTTCTTTTTGCGTCCAGGAGTCCATTTTCATCATGGTCGTGAACTGGAAATGGACGATGTGATCGCCTCTTTAAAACGAATCAATACGCTGCCGCTTTATTCGCATATTGCGGACATTGTGTCGCCGACGCCCTGGACGCTGGATATCCATCTCACGCAACCGGACCGCTGGTTACCGTTACTGCTGGGGCAAGTTCCGGCGATGATCCTGCCACGAGAATGGGAAACCCTCAGTAACTTTGCCAGCCATCCCATCGGCACCGGTCCGTATGCGGTGATCCGCAACAGCACCAATCAACTGAAAATTCAGGCATTCGATGACTTCTTCGGTTATCGCGCATTAATCGACGAAGTAAATGTCTGGGTTCTGCCAGAAATTGCCGACGAGCCAGCCGGCGGTCTGATGCTAAAAGGGCCGCAGGGCGAGGAAAAAGAGATTGAAAGTCGGCTGGAGGAAGGTTGCTACTATTTACTGTTCGACAGCCGCACCCATCGCGGGGCGAACCAGGCGGTAAGAGACTGGGTAAGCTATGTTCTCTCCCCCACCAACCTGGTCTATTTTGCCGAAGAACAGTACCAGCAACTCTGGTTTCCAGCCTACGGGCTGTTGCCGCGCTGGCATCATGCCCACCCGACGCATTGCGAAAAACCCGCCGGGCTGGAAAACCTCACCCTGACTTTTTATCAGGATCATATTGAGCATCGAGTGATTGCCGGGATCATGAAGCAGATTCTGGCAAGTTATCAGGTCACACTGAAAATTAAAGAGATCAGCTACGATCAGTGGCACGAAGGAGAGATCGAAAGTGACATCTGGCTTAACAGCGCCAACTTTACGCTGCCGCTGGATTTTTCGCTGTTCGCGCACTTGTGCGAGGTGCCGCTGCTCCAACACTGTATTCCGATCGACTGGCAAGCCGACGCCGCCCGCTGGCGCAATGGCGAAATGAATCTGGCGAACTGGTGCCAGCAACTGGTCGCCAGTAAAGCAATGGTGCCACTTATCCACCACTGGCTGATCATTCAGGGGCAACGCAGTATGCGCGGTCTGCGTATGAACACCCTCGGCTGGTTCGATTTTAAATCCGCGTGGTTTGCGCCGCCGGATCCATGATTGCTGGTTGATAACAAAATCACTACACTAACGCCGTTCTCAACGGGGTGCCACGCTGCCGCGTGCGCTGAGAAAATACCCGTCGAACCTGATCCGGATAACGCCGGCGAAGGGATTTGAGGCTCCTTCTCAAGTCCTTTGCCACTCTTCTTTGAGGTGCAAAGTGTTAAAAAAATATCTTCCCCTGCTGTTGCTCTGTACAGCACCCGCTTTCGCTAAACCCGTTCTGACTGTTTATACCTACGATTCCTTCGCCGCCGACTGGGGGCCAGGTCCGGTGGTGAAAAAAGCCTTTGAAGCCGACTGTAATTGCGAACTGAAACTGGTGGCGCTGGAAGATGGCGTTTCGCTTCTCAACCGTCTGCGGATGGAAGGCAAAAACAGTAAAGCCGATGTGGTGCTGGGGCTGGATAACAATCTGTTAGATGCCGCCAGCAAAACCGGGCTGTTTGCTAAAAGCGGTGTGGCAGCGGATGCCGTTAACGTTCCCGGTGGCTGGAATAATGACACTTTTGTCCCATTTGATTACGGCTACTTCGCCTTCGTCTATGACAAGAACAAACTGAAAAATCCGCCGCAAAGCCTGAAAGAATTGGTTGAAAGCGATCAGAACTGGCGAGTGATTTATCAGGATCCGCGTACCAGTACGCCGGGCCTGGGCCTGTTGTTGTGGATGCAAAAAGTCTATGGCGATGACGCCCCGCAAGCCTGGCAGAAGCTGGCGAAGAAAACCGTCACGGTCACCAAAGGCTGGAGCGAAGCCTACGGCCTGTTTTTAAAAGGCGAAAGCGATCTGGTACTGAGTTACACCACCTCTCCGGCTTATCACATTCTCGAAGAGAAGAAAGATAACTACGCCGCCGCGAACTTCAGCGAAGGTCACTATTTGCAAGTGGAAGTCGCCGCCCGCACCGCTGCCAGCAAACAGCCGGAGCTGGCGCAAAAATTCCTCCAGTTTATGGTTTCTCCGGCTTTTCAGAATGCGATCCCAACCGGCAACTGGATGTATCCGGTGGCAAACGTCACGCTGCCTGCCGGTTTTGAAAAATTGACCAAACCGGCAACCACGCTGGAGTTCACGCCAGCCGAGGTGGCGGCACAACGTCAGGCATGGATTAGCGAATGGCAACGCGCCGTCAGCCGTTAATTCCCGGCTGGTTAATTCCAGGCGTAAGCGCCGCTACGCTTGTGGTGGCGGTTGCACTGGCGGCATTTCTCGCCCTGTGGTGGAACGCGCCGCAGGGTGACTGGATGGCAATCTGGCAGGACAGCTACCTGTGGCATGTGGTGCGCTTCTCCTTCTGGCAGGCGTTTCTCTCGGCGCTGCTCTCTGTCGTACCCGCGATATTCCTCGCCCGCGCGCTCTATCGCAGGCGCTTTCCGGGTCGGCTGACGCTGTTGCGTCTGTGCGCAATGACCTTGATCCTCCCGGTGCTGGTTGCTGTTTTCGGCATTCTTAGCGTCTATGGTCGCCAGGGCTGGCTGGCATCACTCTGCCAATCGCTCGGTCTGGAGTGGACCTTTTCGCCCTACGGCCTGCAAGGTATTTTGCTGGCGCACGTATTTTTTAATCTGCCGATGGCGAGCCGCTTATTACTCCAGGCACTGGAAAACATTCCCGGCGAACAACGTCAACTTGCCGCCCAGCTTGGGATGCGCGGCTGGCATTTTTTCCGCTTCGTCGAATGGCCGTGGTTACGGCGTCAAATCCCGCCGGTTGCCGCGCTTATCTTTATGCTCTGTTTCGCCAGCTTCGCCACCGTGCTATCGCTGGGCGGCGGTCCGCAGGCGACCACTATCGAGCTGGCAATCTATCAGGCGCTGAGTTACGACTACGATCCCGCCCGCGCGGCGATGCTGGCGCTGATCCAGATGATATGTTGCCTTGGGCTGGTGCTGTTGAGTCAGCGACTAAGTAAAGCCATTGCGCCCGGCACCACGCTGCTGCAAGGCTGGCGCGACCCGGACGACCGTCTGCATAGCCGCATTTGCGACACGGTGTTAATTGTGCTGGCGCTGCTGCTGTTGCTGCCACCGTTACTAGCGGTGATTGTCGATGGGGTAAATCGCCAGTTGCCAGAGGTGCTGGCACAACCGGTGCTGTGGCAGGCGCTGTGGACCTCGTTGCGTATTGCGCTGGCGGCAGGCGTATTATGCGTAGTGCTGACCATGATGCTGCTATGGAGCAGTCGCGAATTGCGGGCACGGCAAAAAATGCTGGCGGGTCAGGCGCTGGAGATGAGCGGAATGCTGATCCTCGCCATGCCGGGGATTGTGCTGGCAACGGGCTTCTTTTTACTGCTCAACAACACTATCGGCCTGCCGCAATCTGCTGACGGCATTGTGATTTTCACCAATGCGTTAATGGCGATCCCTTACGCACTGAAAGTGCTGGAAAACCCGATGCGCGATATCACCGCGCGTTACAGTATGTTGTGTCAGTCGCTGGGGATTGAAGGCTGGTCGCGCTTAAAAGTGGTGGAACTGCGCGCCCTGAAACGTCCGCTGGCGCAGGCGCTGGCCTTTGCGTGTGTGCTGTCGATTGGTGATTTTGGCGTGGTGGCGTTGTTCGGTAACGATGATTTCCGTACCCTGCCGTTTTATCTCTACCAGCAAATTGGCTCCTATCGTAGCCAGGACGGTGCGGTGACCGCGTTAATTCTGCTGCTGCTCTGTTTTCTGCTGTTTACCGTGATTGAAAAACTACCGGGGCGAAATGTTAAAACTGACTGATATCACCTGGCTTTATCACCATTTGCCGATGCGTTTTAGCTTAACGGTGGAACCCGGCGAGCAGGTGGCGATCCTCGGGCCAAGCGGCGCGGGTAAAAGTACCCTGCTAAATTTGATCGCCGGTTTTCTGACGCCAGCCAGCGGTTCGCTGACTATCGATGGTATTGATCACACCACGACGCCGCCGTCACGCCGTCCGGTATCGATGCTGTTTCAGGAGAACAACCTGTTCAGTCACCTGACGGTCGCGCAGAACATCGGGCTGGGGCTTAATCCTGGATTGAAGCTGAACGCGGCGCAGCAGGAGAAAATGCATGCTATCGCCCGCCAGATGGGGATTGATAATTTAATGGCGCGATTACCGGGCGAGCTTTCTGGCGGTCAGCGACAGCGCGTGGCGTTAGCGCGTTGTCTGGTGCGCGAACAGCCGATTTTATTGCTCGATGAACCGTTCTCTGCGCTCGATCCGGCGTTACGTCAGGAGATGCTGACGCTGGTGAGCACGAGCTGCCAGCAGCAAAAAATGACGCTATTGATGGTGTCGCACAGTGTGGAAGATGCGGCGCGGATCGCCACACGCTCGGTGGTGGTCGCTGACGGGCGCATCGCCTGGCAGGGTAAGACTGAAGAATTGTTGAGCGGTAAGGCGAGTGCTTCGGCAATATTGGGGATTACGGGTTAGTATGCACTGTCGGATGCGGCGTGAACGCCTTATCCGACCTACGGACAGTGCGTTTTGTAGGCCTGATAAGACGCGGCAAGCGTCGCATCAGGCAACCCGCACAGACTATCCCCTAAACCCCAACCACTTTCCGCAAAATATCGATATATACCGGCATCAACGGGTGGCGAATTAACACTACCAGCGCCACTACACCGACGGCAGAAATTAACGGTGCCAGCCACAACAAACGACCGCGCGACAAATAATGACTTAAACGGTCAGTCGCTTTACCACTGCGCCATAACCGCCAGCACAGCCAGCCACCAACCCACAAAAACACCGCTGTTGCCAGCAGCAACCATTTAAACTCGCCACTCTGCATTCCGGCAGGAATATCGATCGCCGCGCCCGCCAGAATCCCCGGCAGGAAGTAAAACGGCGGCCATAACAGGCAGCCGATAATATTTGGCGTAATAAATTTCGCCACCGGGAGATCCAACATTCCCGCCACCATTGGCACCAGCGGACGCGTCGGGCCGACAAAACGACCGACCAGAATGGTAAACATGCTGTGTTGATGCAACGCATGTTCAGTTTTATCGAGTAATGCTTTGTTCTTCTTCAGAAACGACCAGCGATGCAACGGCTTTTTAAAACGCCAGCCCAGCCAGAAGGAGATCCAGTCGCCCAGCAGGCAACCGACGATCCCTGCCAGCCAGGCGTGCCAGAAACTTAACTCGCCGCTGCCAATCAGCGCTCCCAGCCCCGCCATCAGCACCGTACCGGGTAGAATCAAACCGACCAGCGCCAGCGACTCCAGAAAGGCCACCAACACCACCGCCATCAATGAATACACGGTGGATTGGGTAATAAAGTGTTCCAGCAATGCTTGCATAATGTGCCTGTCAAATGGACGAAGCAGGGATTCTGCAAACCCTATGCTACTCCGTCAAGCCGTCAATTATCTGATTCGTTACCAATTATGACAACTTGACGGCTACATCATTCACTTTTTCTTCACAACCGGCACGGAACTCGCTCGGACTGGCCCCGGTGCATTTTTTAAATACTCGCGAGAAATAGAGTTGATCGTCAAAACCAACATTGCGACCGACGGTAGCGATAGGCATCCGTGTGGTGCTCAAAAGCAGCTTCGCCTGACTAATGCGTTGGTCCTCGCGCCAGCTTAAGACGCTAATTCCTAACTGCTGGCGGAACAGATGCGACAGACGCGACGGCGACAGGCAGACATGCTGCGCGACGCTGGCAATATCAAAATTGCTGTCTGCCAGGTGATCGCTGATGTACTGACAAGCCTCGCGTACCCGATTATCCATCGGTGGATGGAGCGACTCGTTAATTGCTTCCATGCGCCGAAGTAACAATTGCTCAAGCAGATTTATCGCCAGCAGCTCCGAATAGCGCCCTTCCCCTTGCCCGGCGTTAATGATTTGCCCAAACAGGTCGCTGAAATGCGGCTGGTGCGCTTCATCCGGGCGAAAGAAACCGGTATTGGCAAATATTGACGGCCAGTTAAGCCATTCATGCCAGTAGGCGCGCGGACGAAAGTAAACCCACTGGTGATACCATTCGCGAGCCTCCGGATGACGACCGTAGTGATGAATCTCTCCTGGCGGGAACAGCAAAATATCACCCGGTCGGCAGACAAATTCTCGTCCCTGATTTTTCACCACCCCCTGGCCGCGTATGGTGAGATTGAGAATATAACCCTTCATTCCCAGTGGTCGGTCGATAAAAAAATCGAGATATCCGTTGGCCTCAATCGGCGTTAAACCCGCCACCAGATGGGCGTTAAACGAGTATCCCGGCAGCAGGGGATCATTTTGCGCTTCAGCCATACTTTTCATACTCCCGCCATTCAGAGAAGAAACCAATTGTCCATATTGCATTAGACATTGCCGTCACTGCGTCTTTTACTGGCTCTTCTCGCTAATCCAACCGGTAACCCCGCTTATTAAAAGCATTCTGTAACAAAGCGGGACCAAAGCCATGACAAAAACGCGTAACAAAAGTGTCTATAATCACGGCAGAAAAGTCCACATTGATTATTTGCACGGCGTCACACTTTGCTATGCCATAGCATTTTTATCCATAAGATTAGCGGATCCTACCTGACGCTTTTTTTCGCAACTCTCTACTGTTTCTCCATACCCGTTTTTTTTGGATGGAGTGAAACGATGGCGATTGCAATTGGCCTCGATTTTGGCAGTGATTCTGTGCGAGCTTTGGCGGTGGACTGCGCCACCGGTGAAGAGATCGCCACCAGCGTAGAGTGGTATCCCCGTTGGCAGAAAGGGCAATTTTGTGATGCCCCAAATAACCAGTTCCGTCATCATCCGCGTGACTACATTGAGTCAATGGAAGCGGCGCTGAAAACCGTGCTTGCAGAGCTTAGCGCCGAGCAGCGCGCAACCGTGGTCGGGATTGGCGTTGACACAACCGGCTCGACGCCCGCACCGATTGACGCCGACGGTAACGTCCTGGCGCTGCGCCCGGAGTTTGCCGAAAACCCGAACGCGATGTTCGTATTGTGGAAAGACCACACCGCGGTTGAAGAAGCGGAAGCGATTACCCGTTTGTGTCACGCGCCGGGCAAAGTTGACTACTCCCGCTATATTGGCGGTATTTATTCCAGCGAATGGTTCTGGGCAAAAATCCTGCATGTGACGCGCCAGGACAGCGCCGTGGCGCAATCTGCCGCATCGTGGATTGAACTTTGCGACTGGGTGCCCGCCCTGCTCAGTGGCACCACGCGCCCGCAGGATATTCGCCGCGGACGTTGCAGCGCCGGACATAAATCTCTGTGGCACGAAAGCTGGGGCGGCCTGCCGCCAGCCAGTTTCTTTGACGAACTGGACCCGATCCTCAATCGCCATTTGCCTTCCCCGCTGTTCACTGACACCTGGACTGCCGATATTCCGGTGGGCACGTTATGCCCGGAATGGGCGCAGCGTCTCGGCCTGCCTGAAAGCGTGGTGATTTCCGGCGGCGCGTTTGACTGCCATATGGGCGCAGTTGGCGCAGGCGCACAGCCTAACGCTCTGGTAAAAGTTATCGGTACTTCCACCTGCGACATTCTGATTGCCGACAAACAGAGCGTTGGCGAGCGGGCAGTTAAAGGCATTTGCGGTCAGGTTGATGGCAGCGTGGTGCCTGGATTTATCGGTCTGGAAGCAGGTCAGTCGGCGTTTGGTGATATCTACGCCTGGTTCGGTCGCGTACTCGGCTGGCCGCTGGAACAGCTTGCCGCCCAGCATCCGGAACTGAAAGAGCAAATCAACGCCAGCCAGAAACAACTGCTTCCGGCGCTGACCGAAGCATGGGCCAAAAATCCGTCTCTGGATCACCTGCCGGTGGTGCTCGACTGGTTTAACGGCCGCCGCACACCGAACGCTAACCAACGCCTGAAAGGGGTGATTACCGATCTGAACCTCGCTACCGACGCTCCGCTGCTGTTCGGCGGTTTGATTGCTGCCACCGCCTTTGGCGCACGTGCAATTATGGAGTGCTTTACCGATCAGGGGATCGCCGTTAATAACGTGATGGCGCTGGGCGGCATCGCGCGGAAAAACCAGGTCATTATGCAGGCCTGCTGCGACGTGCTGAATCGCCCGCTGCAAATTGTTGCCTCTGACCAGTGCTGTGCGCTCGGTGCGGCGATTTTTGCTGCCGTCGCCGCGAAAGTGCACGCAGATATCCCATCAGCACAGCAAAAAATGGCCAGTGCGGTAGAGAAAACCCTGCAACCTCGCAGCGAACAGGCACAACGCTTTGAACAGCTTTATCGCCGCTATCAGCAATGGGCGATGAGCGCCGAACAACACTATCTTCCAACTTCCGCCCCGGCACAGGCTGCCCAGGCCGTTCCGACTCTATAAGGACACGACAATGACAATTTTTGATAATTATGAAGTGTGGTTTGTAATTGGCAGCCAGCATCTGTATGGTCCGGAAACCCTGCGTCAGGTCACCCAACATGCCGAGCACGTCGTTAATGCGCTGAATACGGAAGCGAAACTGCCCTGCAAACTGGTGCTGAAACCGCTGGGCACCACGCCGGATGAAATCACCGCTATTTGCCGTGACGCGAATTACGACGATCGTTGCGCTGGTCTGGTGGTGTGGCTGCACACCTTTTCCCCGGCCAAAATGTGGATCAACGGCCTGACCATGCTCAACAAACCGTTGCTGCAATTCCACACCCAGTTCAACGCGGCGCTGCCGTGGGATAGCATCGATATGGACTTTATGAACCTGAACCAGACTGCACATGGCGGTCGCGAGTTCGGCTTCATTGGCGCGCGTATGCGTCAGCAACATGCTGTCGTTACCGGTCACTGGCAGGATAAACAAGCACATGAGCGTATCGGCTCCTGGATGCGTCAGGCGGTCTCTAAACAGGATACCCGTCATCTGAAAGTTTGCCGCTTTGGCGATAACATGCGTGAAGTGGCGGTCACCGATGGCGATAAAGTTGCCGCACAAATCAAATTCGGTTTCTCCGTCAATACCTGGGCAGTTGGCGATCTGGTGCAGGTGGTGAACTCCATCAGCGATGGCGATGTTAACGCGCTGGTCGATGAGTACGAAAGCTGCTACACCATGACGCCTGCGACACAAATCCACGGCGAAAAACGGCAGAACGTGCTGGAAGCTGCGCGTATTGAGCTGGGGATGAAGCGTTTCCTGGAACAAGGTGGCTTCCATGCGTTCACCACCACCTTTGAAGATTTGCACGGTCTGAAGCAGCTTCCAGGCCTGGCCGTGCAGCGTCTGATGCAGCAGGGCTACGGCTTTGCGGGCGAAGGCGACTGGAAAACTGCCGCCCTGCTTCGCATCATGAAAGTGATGTCAACCGGTCTGCAGGGCGGCACCTCCTTTATGGAGGACTACACTTACCACTTCGAAAAAGGTAATGACCTGGTGCTCGGCTCCCATATGCTGGAAGTCTGTCCGTCGATCGCCGTAGAAGAGAAACCGATCCTCGACGTTCAACACCTCGGGATTGGCGGTAAAGACGATCCTGCCCGCCTGATCTTCAATACCCAAACTGGTCCGGCGATTGTCGCCAGCTTGATTGATCTCGGCGATCGTTACCGTCTGCTGGTTAACTGCATCGACACGGTGAAAACGCCGCACACCCTGCCGAAACTGCCGGTGGCGAATGCGCTGTGGAAAGCGCAGCCGGATCTACCAACCGCTTCCGAAGCGTGGATCCTTGCTGGTGGCGCGCACCACACCGTCTTCAGCCATGCGTTGAACCTCAACGATATGCGCCAGTTTGCCGAGATGCACGACATTGAAATCACGGTGATTAATAACGACACCCGCCTGCCAGCGTTTAAAGACGCGCTGCGCTGGAACGAAGTGTATTACGGATTTCGTCGCTAAGTAGCCGCATCAGGTATGTAACGCCTGATGCGACGCTGACGCGTCTTATCTGGCCTACACGTTCCGATTTTGTAGGCCGGATAAGCAAAGCGCATCCGGCATTCTTTTCCCCCTCGCCCCTTTGGGGAGAGGGCCGGGGTGAGGGGAAACGACCTCTCAGGAGTCAACATGTTAGAAGATCTCAAACGTCAGGTTTTAGAAGCCAACCTGGCGCTGCCAAAACACAACCTGGTCACGCTGACCTGGGGCAACGTCAGCGCCGTTGATCGCGAGCGCGGCGTCTTTGTAATCAAACCTTCCGGCGTCGATTACAACGTCATGACCGCTGACGATATGGTCGTGGTCAGCATCGAAACCGGTGAAGTGGTTGAAGGTACGAAAAAGCCCTCCTCCGACACGCCAACTCACCGGCTGCTCTATCAGGCATTCCCGTCCATTGGCGGCATTGTGCATACGCACTCCCGCCACGCCACCATCTGGGCGCAGGCGGGCCAGTCAATTCCGGCAACCGGCACCACCCACGCCGACTATTTCTACGGCACCATTCCCTGCACTCGCAAAATGACCGACGCAGAAATCAACGGCGAATATGAGTGGGAAACCGGTAACGTCATCGTTGAAACTTTCGAAAAACAGGGTATCGACGCAGCGCAAATGCCTGGCGTTCTGGTCCATTCTCACGGCCCGTTTGCATGGGGTAAAAACGCTGAAGACGCAGTGCATAACGCCATCGTGCTGGAAGAAGTCGCTTATATGGGGATTTTCTGCCGCCAGCTTGCTCCGCAGTTACCGGATATGCAGCAAACATTGCTGGATAAACACTATCTGCGTAAGCATGGTGCGAAGGCATATTACGGGCAGTGATTTAAGAGAAGCATCTGGGTAACAGGTGCTTCTTTTTTATTATCACTCAGGCAGCAAGAAAAATTTCTGCCCCTATTCCCTCAATTAACAGTGCTTCTAATGAAGGGGCAATATACACCGCATCATCAAGATCTAAATTACCAAAACCGACGAGATATAAACCAAACCCCTCTTTTCCTTCGGCATAAAAAATCACTTTTCCGCCTTCATCATCGCCAATCGCCAGAGCGTGTGGAATATAATCCTGAATATGGTATGCGGCATTCATCTCACTACAGCCTGCGGCTCCCCAAATTCTGATATAAGACGTTGAATCCATCACTTTTAATTCAACGTCTGCCATCAGAGTAATAAAGGTTAAATACTCATCAGGAATTGCAATGTGAAAATAATTTTTTATAAGTTGACCGAGTCCACTATAATCTAATACGGGTTCCCATGACGCCAGCGTGAATTTTTCATGCAATTTAACAATAGGAAACTTACTCATTTCATCATCCTTTTCTTATACTTCTGGGGTAAAATATCCGTTATAACGCCTTCACCTATAAATCCGGCTTCCCACAGCAGAAACTCACTGCCACAGCTGATCCACGGCATTACAAGTTCAGGATTTAAAAACGCCATCTCAAGATTGTGTACCATTTCGCCAGGGTGAATCGTTTTTCCATAGCCGTCGATGTAAATCCGGCAGCCATAACCATATGAAGATAACTCATTAATCCCTTTAAAAAAGACAGGACAGCCGTAAAAACGGTTAGATGATAACAAAGGGCCACGATGCGATTTTTGCGTTGAAGAGTATAGTGTAATGGTAATCCGAACCTTTCTCATCTTCCCTCCGAATTAATTACGCTCTTCAATCAAATATGTCGTTTTATTAGTCCAGGCGATTATTTTATAGGGTCTGTTAATAATACCTTTCTGCGTATAATCAGCCATAATTTCTGATGGATACCAACCATAACCAAAGCAAAATAAAGCACCTACATTAATAAGCTCACTAATTACACTTAGTTTCTCATTTTCATTACTGGTATTTTTGCTAAATCGATCATTGTCGGCAGAAAAACCCAACCGTTGCATTTTTTCAACGTTATCATATCCGGTCACTACCGTTTCAATGAAATTATCACTTATGCTAACCACTATAATACAATCGCTCGGCAGTGTGTTCATTTCCCCTTGATCCTTCTAAAGTCATTTTTTCACCACAACAATGAATTCAATAGATATAATGAATATATGCAGCCATTTATATATAATTAGCATTACACCCTAATGCCTTAATATAACCCAAACAGAAATCGTCCGATAATCAGAAAATGTAATCATTGAATAAAGCAGGAACCTTTTTATCGCATGAGAAACCGAAGATGGTTGATGCCGTTTCGTCAAACATTACTGTACAAAATATCAGTGTTCAGTAAAAAACCAGGCTATAATCAAGCCTGGTTTTTTGATGGATTTTCAGCGTGGCGCAGGCAGGTTTTATCTTAACCCGACACTGGCGGGACACCCCGCAAGGGACAGAGGTCTCCTTCTGGCTGGCGACGGACAACGGGCCGTTGCAGGTTACGCTTGCACCGCAAGAGTCCGTGGCGTTTATTCCCGCCGATCAGGTTCCCCGCGCCCAGCATATTTTGCAGGGTGAACAAGGCTTTCGCCTGACGCCGCTGGCGTTAAAGGATTTTCATCGCCAGCCGGTGTATGGCCTTTACTGTCGCGCCCATCGCCAGTTAATGAATTACGAAAAGCGCCTGCGTGAAGGTGGCGTTACCGTCTACGAGGCCGATGTGCGCCCGCCAGAACGCTATCTGATGGAGCGGTTTATCACCTCACCGGTGTGGGTCGAGGGTGATATGCGCAATGGCGCTATCGTTAATGCCCGTCTGAAACCGCATCCCGACTACCGCCCGCCGCTCAAGTGGGTTTCTATTGATATTGAAACCACCCGCCACGGTGAACTGTACTGCATCGGTCTGGAAGGCTGCGGGCAGCGCATCGTTTATATGCTGGGGCCGGAGAATGGCGATGCCTCCGCGCTTGATTTCGAACTGGAGTACGTCGCCAGTCGTCCGCATCTGCTGGAAAAACTCAACGCCTGGTTTGCTAACCACGATCCCGATGTGATCATCGGCTGGAACGTGGTGCAATTCGATCTGCGAATGCTGCAAAAACATGCCGAGCGTTATCGTATTCCGCTGCGGCTGGGGCGCGATAACAGTGAGCTGGAGTGGCGCGAGCACGGCTTTAAAAACGGTGTCTTTTTTGCCCAGGCCAAAGGGCGGCTAATTATCGACGGTATCGAGGCACTGAAATCCGCGTTCTGGAATTTCTCTTCATTCTCGCTGGAAACCGTCGCTCAGGAGTTATTAGGCGAAGGAAAATCTATCGATAACCCGTGGGATCGGATGGACGAAATTGACCGCCGTTTCGCCGAAGATAAACCTGCGCTAGCAACTTATAACCTGAAAGATTGCGAACTGGTGACGCAGATCTTCCACAAAACTGAAATCATGCCGTTTTTACTCGAACGAGCGACGGTTAACGGCCTGCCGGTAGATCGGCACGGGGGATCGGTGGCGGCGTTTGGTCATCTCTATTTTCCGCGAATGCATCGCGCTGGTTATGTCGCGCCTAATCTCGGCGAAGTGCCGCCGCACGCCAGCCCTGGCGGCTATGTGATGGATTCGCGGCCTGGGCTTTATGATTCGGTACTGGTGCTGGACTATAAAAGCCTGTACCCGTCGATCATCCGCACCTTTCTGATTGATCCCGTCGGACTGGTAGAAGGTATGGCGCAGCCTGATCCAGAGCACAGTACCGAAGGCTTTCTCGATGCCTGGTTCTCGCGGGAGAAACATTGCCTGCCGGAGATTGTGACTAACATCTGGCACGGGCGCGATGAAGCCAAACGCCAGGGCAATAAACCGCTGTCGCAGGCGCTGAAGATCATTATGAATGCCTTTTACGGCGTGCTCGGTACTACCGCCTGTCGCTTCTTCGATCCGCGCCTGGCATCGTCGATCACCATGCGTGGTCATCAGATCATGCGGCAAACCAAAGCGTTGATTGAAGCGCAGGGCTACGACGTGATCTACGGCGATACCGACTCAACGTTTGTCTGGCTGAAAGGCGCACATTCGGAAGAAGAAGCGGCGAAAATCGGTCGTGCACTGGTGCAGCACGTTAACGCCTGGTGGGCAGAAACGTTGCAACAGCAACGGCTGACTAGCGCACTGGAATTGGAGTATGAAACCCATTTCTGCCGTTTTCTGATGCCAACCATTCGCGGAGCCGATACCGGCAGTAAAAAACGTTATGCCGGGCTGATTCAGGAGGGCGATAAGCAGCGGATGGTGTTTAAAGGGCTGGAAACCGTGCGCACCGACTGGACACCGCTGGCCCAGCAGTTTCAGCAGGAGCTATATCTACGTATCTTCCGCAACGAGCCATATCAGGAGTACGTCCGCGAAACCATCGACAAACTGATGGCTGGCGAACTGGATGCACGGCTGGTTTACCGTAAACGCCTTCGCCGTCCACTGAGCGAATACCAGCGTAATGTGCCGCCTCATGTACGCGCCGCACGCCTTGCGGATGAAGAAAACCAAAAGCGCGGTCGCCCCTTGCAATATCAGAACCGCGGCACCATTAAGTACGTATGGACCACCAACGGCCCGGAGCCGCTGGACTACCAACGTTCACCGCTGGATTACGAACACTATCTGACCCGCCAGCTACAACCCGTGGCGGAGGGAATACTCCCTTTTATTGAGGATAATTTTGCTACACTTATGACCGGGCAACTTGGGCTATTTTGAGCAAAAAAAGAGTTCGCCAGATACCATTTTGATGCGTGACGAATGCTTTGCCATCCAGTACCATAGCGCCCTTTCCATTCCTGGACCTGAATAACACCACTACCTCATAAGCACGGTAGCGGGTGGTTATTGCCTGCAATTAAAGATATAGAGCCGAACACATATGCCTTTTACACTTGGTCAACGCTGGATCAGCGATACAGAAAGCGAATTGGGACTTGGAACCGTTGTCGCGGTGGATGCGCGAACTGTCACTTTACTTTTCCCATCTACTGGTGAAAACCGTCTGTACGCACGCAGTGATTCCCCCGTGACCCGCGTGATGTTCAACCCTGGTGATACCATTACCAGCCATGACGGCTGGCAGATGCAAGTCGAAGAAGTAAAAGAAGAAAATGGCTTGCTGACCTATATCGGTACTCGCCTGGATACTGAAGAGTCCGGCGTAGCCCTGCGTGAAGTTTTCCTTGATAGCAAACTGGTGTTCAGCAAACCGCAGGACCGTCTGTTTGCCGGGCAGATTGACCGTATGGACCGCTTTGCGCTGCGTTATCGCGCACGTAAATATTCCAGCGAACAGTTCCGTATGCCGTACAGCGGCCTGCGCGGTCAGCGTACCAGCCTGATCCCCCATCAGCTCAACATCGCTCATGATGTTGGTCGCCGCCATGCGCCGCGCGTCCTGCTGGCTGACGAAGTGGGTTTAGGGAAAACCATTGAAGCCGGGATGATCCTGCATCAGCAACTGCTCTCTGGCGCTGCTGAACGTGTACTGATTATCGTCCCGGAAACCTTACAGCATCAGTGGCTGGTAGAAATGCTGCGCCGTTTCAACCTGCGTTTTGCCCTGTTTGATGATGAGCGTTACGCCGAAGCCCAGCACGACGCTTACAACCCGTTCGACACCGAACAGCTGGTGATTTGTTCGCTGGATTTTGCCCGTCGTAGCAAACAGCGTCTGGAACATCTCTGTGAAGCCGAATGGGACCTGCTGGTGGTCGATGAAGCGCATCACCTGGTGTGGAGCGAAGATGCGCCGAGCCGTGAATATCAGGCCATTGAACAACTGGCAGAGCATGTGCCCGGCGTTCTGCTGCTGACTGCGACCCCGGAACAACTGGGGATGGAAAGCCACTTCGCCCGTCTGCGCCTGCTGGACCCGAACCGTTTCCACGATTTCGCGCAGTTCGTTGAAGAGCAGAAAAATTATCGTCCAGTAGCAGATGCCGTTGCCATGCTGCTGGCAGGTAACAAACTGAGCAATGATGAACTGAACATGCTCGGTGAGATGATCGGCGAGCAGGATATTGAGCCGTTACTGCAGGCGGCAAACAGCGACAGCGAAGATGCCCAGAGCGCCCGTCAGGAACTGGTTTCCATGCTGATGGATCGCCACGGCACCAGCCGCGTGCTGTTCCGTAACACGCGTAACGGTGTGAAAGGCTTCCCGAAACGCGAGCTGCACACTATTAAGCTGCCGCTGCCGACGCAGTATCAGACGGCGATTAAAGTGTCCGGCATTATGGGCGCACGTAAAAGTGCCGAAGATCGCGCTCGCGATATGCTCTACCCGGAGCGTATTTATCAGGAATTTGAAGGCGATAACGCCACCTGGTGGAACTTCGATCCGCGCGTTGAGTGGCTGATGGGCTACCTGACCAGCCATCGCTCTCAGAAAGTGCTGGTGATCTGCGCTAAAGCCGCTACCGCGCTGCAACTGGAGCAGGTACTGCGTGAGCGTGAAGGTATCCGCGCCGCGGTGTTCCACGAAGGCATGTCGATTATTGAGCGTGACCGCGCTGCGGCATGGTTTGCCGAAGAAGACACCGGCGCGCAGGTGCTGCTGTGTTCGGAAATCGGTTCTGAAGGGCGTAACTTCCAGTTCGCCAGCCACATGGTAATGTTCGATCTGCCGTTCAACCCGGATCTGCTGGAGCAGCGTATTGGTCGTCTGGATCGTATCGGTCAGGCGCACGATATTCAGATCCATGTGCCTTATCTGGAAAAAACCGCTCAGTCGGTACTGGTACGCTGGTATCACGAAGGTCTGGATGCATTCGAGCACACCTGCCCGACCGGACGCACTATCTACGATAGCGTGTATAACGATCTGATTAACTACCTGGCCTCACCGGATCAAACCGAAGGCTTTGACGATCTGATCAAAAACTGCCGCGAGCAGCACGAGGCGTTGAAGGCACAGCTGGAACAGGGTCGTGACCGCCTGCTGGAGATCCATTCCAACGGTGGCGAAAAAGCGCAGGCATTAGCTGAAAGCATTGAAGAGCAGGATGACGATACCAACCTGATCGCCTTCGCCATGAACCTGTTCGATATTATCGGTATCAATCAGGACGATCGCGGCGACAACATGATCGTGCTGACGCCGTCCGATCATATGCTGGTGCCGGACTTCCCGGGCCTGTCGGAAGATGGCATCACCATCACCTTTGATCGTGAAGTGGCGCTGGCGCGTGAAGATGCGCAGTTTATTACCTGGGAGCATCCGCTGATCCGCAACGGTCTGGATCTGATCCTCTCTGGCGATACCGGTAGCAGCACGATTTCACTGTTGAAAAACAAAGCGTTGCCGGTAGGTACGCTGTTGGTGGAACTGATTTATGTCGTTGAAGCCCAGGCTCCGAAGCAGTTGCAGCTCAACCGCTTCCTGCCGCCGACGCCGGTACGTATGCTGCTGGATAAAAATGGCAACAACCTGGCGGCGCAGGTGGAGTTTGAAACCTTTAACCGTCAGCTTAACGCGGTTAACCGCCACACTGGCAGCAAGCTGGTTAATGCCGTGCAGCAAGATGTTCACGCTATCCTTCAGCTGGGTGAAGCGCAGATCGAGAAATCTGCCCGTGCATTGATTGATGCAGCGCGTAACGAAGCCGACGAAAAACTGTCTGCCGAGCTGTCTCGTCTGGAAGCGCTGCGCGCAGTGAACCCGAACATTCGTGACGACGAACTGACCGCTATTGAGAGCAACCGTCAGCAGGTAATGGAAAGTCTGGATCAGGCAGGCTGGCGTCTGGATGCCCTGCGTTTGATCGTTGTGACGCATCAGTAACGGAGCCGAAAATGGGGATGGAAAACTACAATCCACCGCAGGAACCCTGGTTGGTTATCCTGTATCAGGATGACCATATTATGGTGGTCAACAAGCCGAGCGGTTTGTTGTCTGTGCCGGGTCGTCTGGAAGAGCACAAAGACAGCGTGATGACGCGCATTCAGCGTGATTATCCGCAGGCGGAATCGGTGCATCGTCTGGATATGGCTACCAGTGGCGTGATTGTAGTGGCGCTGACCAAAGCCGCGGAGCGGGAGTTAAAACGCCAGTTCCGCGAGCGCGAGCCGAAAAAGCAGTATGTGGCCCGCGTCTGGGGGCATCCATCCCCTGCAGAAGGTCTGGTAGATCTGCCGCTGATTTGCGACTGGCCAAACCGCCCAAAACAGAAAGTCTGTTACGAAACGGGCAAGCCTGCGCAGACGGAATATGAAGTGGTGGAGTATGCAGCGGATAACACGGCAAGAGTGGTGTTAAAACCGATTACCGGGCGTTCGCATCAGCTGCGTGTGCATATGTTGGCGCTGGGTCATCCGATTCTCGGCGATCGTTTTTATGCATCACCAGAAGCGAGAGCTATGGCACCGCGTTTGTTACTACATGCAGAGATGCTGACGATTACCCATCCGGCGTATGGCAATAGTATGACGTTTAAAGCGCCAGCGGATTTTTAACCTTTCCTGTATGTTTATACCCTCATCCTAAGGGCTGCCTCTTGTACATAAATCCCCGAGTCCGGGGATTTTTTTTTCTGCCAAACTGCTTTCAGTTGTTGCGTGTGGCTACGCTTTCCATTCGGTAATTCCCTTCCTGCTCCACAGCGAATTTTTGAACTTTTTTTCACCCGTTGATCGTCTCTAATATTTCATTTTATCGGGTTTGTTATGGTCCTTTCTGATTGTTATTCATGGGCTAATTAGCCGTCTGGTTGGCGATGCCCATCTCGGTGATCCGCGTCGTGCACGACGCCTTGCATCACCAGCCTCTTCTCTAGCTCATCATGCAGGTCTTTCTAATTGTGAAATCATCCCACGCTACTGCTAAGGTTGAAGGGGCGTTCCAGCCCCTTCAACCTTAGCTTATTCTGGATCATTCAATAATTGCGTTGGCAATAATTTTTCAGCAGTACTTTGTTTAGTAGCAACTCCTTCAGTAACAATTTTTTTGGGGGTGATTTTATTAATAATAATTACCTCAGCATATAGGCGGGTAGCACCGTCCACGGTAGCACCGTCCAGGATAGCACCGTCCAGGGTAGCACCGTCCAGGTTAGCATTCCACCCAGGTTTCATGTAAAGGTTTTCATTGCTATATTTCATTATTTTTTTACCAAAGTAACAATCCCTCATGTCAACGCCGGGAAGGTAAGCCTCTCTAAGATCAACGCCCAAGTTACCTGGGCCTTTATGCAGCTGCAACGTCTGAGTACATATCTCCTTATTTTCAATAAAAAAAGTGACACTTAACTCGATATCACCGAAGGTCTCGGCGACCCAGCGCATATTGCCCTTTGCGACCATCTCATCCGGATTTTTTACGCATGTTTTGAGTTCATTGAATAATTCCAGACTATGGATAAACTTTTCTTTCTCATTCTCGTTGACAGCCCCAGTAAAGTATTTTGAGGCGTTGATGTTGCCAGCCTTTTTATTCACGAAATTGAACAGAAGTTTATAAGCCTCAGTCTGTTTATCTGACCAGAACAGATGACGTAACGTCTCCCACAAGCGTTGAAAGATATTCATCTTCACGTCCATCTTGTCCCCGCTCACCATCTTATAAATATCGTTATTGTTCATATTTAAAAGTGTTGCCGGCATGCCTGGAACTGATACTTTCATGGTAATAGCCTCGCATTGAGTTAAAAACTCATGATGCGCGCTCTGAATAAATATACTTTCAAAAATCGCTCATTCAGATATGTGTTTTTTATTTTTAAGACGTAAAAATATAATTCCGCTCGTCGTAAAGCTCTCAACCTTAAGCAGGGTCAACGCGATAAAACCAACAGACCCCCTCCCGTAAACCGTGCATTGAGCCTGTCCACCATTCTGAGTAAACGCCTTTTCTCAAAGAAGTGACCGCCAGGGCGGCCACCTTTAATCGTGGGCAGTTACTCAGCATCATTTACAGGGTTATTTAAACCCCTTCTGCTGCTTTATCAGCTCATAGGCCTGCTGAATTTCCTGCGCTTTTTGCTTCGCCATCTCCATCATCTCAGGCGGTAAACCTTTCGCCACCAACTTATCGGGATGGTGTTCACTCATCAGCTTACGGTAGGCACGTTTGATGGTGGTCGCATCATCCGTCGGCTTCACGCCCAGCACATTACAGGCATCTTCCAGCGTCGGGCCACGCTGCGCTTGCTGCCAGTTACCACCGCCAGATTGCTGCTGATAACCGCCGCCAAACTGTGCACCGCCCTGCATCATGCGCAAAAACTGGTCAAACTGGGCACGGGAGATCCCTAATTCTTCAGCAATGACATACAGCACTGCCCGTTCATTCGGATGCAGCGAACCATCAGCAAACGCCGCCTGAATCTGGATCTCCAGAAACATACGAATTAAGTCAAAACGACCAAAGCAGACACTGCGAAACTGGCGCATCTTTTCGCGCAGTGGGTAATTGTCTGATTTTCCAACCCGGAACGCATTTTGCGCCGCAGTACGGGAAGCACCATGCAGGTTCATTCGGTCCATCAACTGGCTGGCGATATGAATATCAGCCTCCGTGACGCGACCTTTGGATTTGGTTAAATGCCCCATCACTTCAAAAGTGGTGGCAAAAAACAGCGCCTGACGCTCACGCTGGTTGGCGAACCACGCCATTTTACGGCTACGGGCTTTATCAAACATATGGCCAATTAACAGGCCTAACACTACGCCCCAAAAGCCGCCGCCCATCAGTAAGGCCACGGCCACGCCAATGATTTTTCCCCAATACTGCATATATTCCCCAAATCGACACACGGATATCAGGGCTATCTCCCACAATATAAAGGTGCTTTTACCGTTTTCCGGCTGCGGTCAATTGTGGGACATCGCCTATAATTTGCATTATCATACCTGTCATTCAATGCCGTGCCTAACACCACTGACGCTATTCGGACAGGATTAACACTAGCGTAGAGATGACGAGTACGTTAGTCTCTGACCGTTTGTCACGCGCAACGTTACCGATGATGGAACAATAAAATCAACGTATGAAAAAACGTATCCCCACTCTCCTGGCCACCATGATTGCCACCGCCCTTTATAGTCAACAGGGACTGGCAGCCGACCTCGCCTCACAGTGCATGTTGGGCGTGCCAAGCTATGACCGTCCTCTGGTACAGGGCGATACCAATGACTTACCCGTGACTATCAATGCTGACCACGCGAAAGGGGACTACCCGGATGACGCCGTGTTTACTGGCAGCGTGGATATCATGCAGGGTAACAGCCGTCTGCAGGCCGACGAAGTGCAGCTCCATCAAAAAGAGGCACCAGGACAACCGGAGCCAGTACGTACCGTTGATGCGCTCGGTAATGTCCATTACGACGATAACCAGGTCATCCTCAAAGGGCCGAAAGGCTGGGCGAACCTGAACACCAAAGATACCAACGTCTGGGAAGGTGATTACCAGATGGTGGGTCGCCAGGGTCGCGGTAAAGCGGACCTGATGAAACAACGTGGTGAAAACCGCTATACCATTCTGGATAACGGTAGCTTTACCTCCTGTCTGCCGGGTTCCGACACCTGGAGCGTAGTAGGTAGCGAAATTATTCATGACCGCGAAGAACAAGTTGCGGAAATCTGGAACGCCCGCTTTAAAGTGGGTCCGGTACCGATCTTTTATAGCCCGTATTTGCAGTTGCCGGTGGGTGACAAACGTCGTTCTGGTTTCTTGATCCCGAACGCCAAGTACACCACCACCAACTACTTTGAGTTCTACCTGCCATATTACTGGAACATCGCGCCAAATATGGATGCCACCATCACGCCGCATTATATGCATCGTCGTGGCAACATCATGTGGGAGAACGAATTCCGCTACCTCTCCCAGGCGGGCGCAGGTTTGATGGAACTGGACTATCTGCCTTCCGATAAAGTCTATGAAGATGAACACCCGAACGATGACAGTTCACGTCGTTGGTTGTTCTACTGGAACCACTCCGGGGTCATGGATCAGGTGTGGCGTTTCAACGTCGACTACACCAAGGTCAGCGATCCTAGCTACTTCAATGATTTCGATAACAAGTACGGTTCCAGTACTGACGGCTACGCAACGCAAAAATTCAGCGTTGGCTATGCGGTACAAAACTTCAATGCCACCGTTTCAACCAAGCAGTTCCAGGTCTTCAGCGAACAGAACACCAGTAGCTACTCGGCAGAACCGCAGTTAGACGTTAACTACTACCAGAATGATGTTGGTCCATTTGATACGCGCATTTACGGCCAGGCTGTGCACTTTGTTAACACCAGAGACGACATGCCTGAAGCAACCCGTGTTCACCTGGAACCGACCATCAATTTGCCGCTCTCTAATAACTGGGGCAGCATCAATACCGAAGCGAAGTTGCTGGCAACCCATTATCAGCAAACTAATCTTGACTGGTATAACTCCAGAAACACAACCAAGCTGGACGAATCCGTTAACCGTGTGATGCCACAATTCAAAGTTGACGGCAAAATGGTCTTTGAACGCGATATGGAAATGCTGGCTCCGGGTTATACCCAAACGCTGGAACCGCGCGCGCAGTATTTATACGTGCCGTATCGCGATCAGAGCGACATCTATAACTACGACTCGTCTCTGCTGCAATCTGACTACTCAGGCCTGTTCCGGGACCGGACTTATGGCGGTCTTGACCGTATTGCCTCCGCTAACCAGGTGACGACCGGTGTCACATCTCGCATATATGATGATGCTGCCGTTGAACGTTTTAATATTTCCGTTGGTCAAATCTACTATTTCACGGAGTCTCGCACTGGCGATGACAACATAACATGGGAGAATGACGACAAAACGGGCTCACTGGTATGGGCAGGCGATACCTACTGGCGTATCTCCGAGCGCTGGGGGTTGCGTGGCGGGATTCAGTACGACACGCGCCTGGATAACGTAGCCACCAGTAACTCCAGCATTGAATACCGTCGGGATGAAGACCGTCTGGTGCAGTTGAACTACCGTTACGCCAGCCCGGAATATATTCAGGCTACGCTGCCTAAGTACTATTCCACGGCAGAGCAGTATAAGAATGGTATTTCGCAGGTAGGTGCCGTCGCCAGCTGGCCAATTGCCGATCGTTGGTCAATTGTCGGGGCCTACTACTACGACACCAATGCGAACAAGCAAGCCGACTCTATGTTAGGTGTGCAATATAGCTCCTGCTGCTATGCGATTCGCGTCGGTTACGAGCGGAAGCTGAACGGTTGGGATAACGATAAACAACATGCGGTATATGACAACGCAATCGGCTTTAACATCGAACTTCGCGGCCTGAGCTCCAACTACGGTCTGGGTACGCAAGAGATGCTGCGTTCGAACATTCTGCCGTATCAAAACACTTTGTGATTTGTTGATTTACCACGTAATCCGCAGTGCGGTTAATTGAAATGGAAAAAGTATGAAGAACTGGAAAACGCTGCTTCTCGGTATCGCCATGATCGCGAATACCAGTTTCGCTGCCCCCCAGGTAGTCGATAAAGTCGCAGCCGTCGTCAATAACGGCGTCGTGCTGGAAAGCGACGTTGATGGATTAATGCAGTCGGTAAAACTGAACGCTGCTCAGGCAAGACAGCAACTTCCTGATGACGCGACGCTGCGCCACCAAATCATGGAACGTTTGATCATGGATCAAATCATCCTGCAGATGGGGCAGAAAATGGGAGTGAAAATCTCCGATGAGCAGCT
This sequence comes from Escherichia sp. MOD1-EC6300, assembly GCF_002965045.1. Lineage (NCBI taxonomy): Bacteria > Pseudomonadati > Pseudomonadota > Gammaproteobacteria > Enterobacterales > Enterobacteriaceae > Escherichia > Escherichia sp. MOD1-EC6300. The sequence continues at coordinate 168,302 of NZ_PTRH01000007.1, forward strand.
CGATCAGGCGATTGCTAACATCGCGAAGCAAAACAACATGACGCTGGATCAGATGCGCAGCCGTCTGGCTTACGACGGTCTGAACTACAACACCTATCGTAACCAGATCCGCAAAGAGATGATTATCTCTGAAGTGCGTAACAACGAAGTGCGTCGTCGCATCACTATCCTGCCGCAGGAAGTCGAATCTCTGGCGCAGCAGGTGGGTAACCAAAACGATGCCAGCACTGAGCTGAACCTGAGCCACATCCTGATTCCGCTGCCAGAAAACCCGACCTCTGATCAGGTGAACGAAGCGGAAAGCCAGGCGCGTGCCATTGTCGATCAGGCGCGTAACGGCGCTGATTTCGGTAAACTGGCGATTGCTCACTCTGCCGACCAGCAGGCGCTGAACGGCGGCCAGATGGGCTGGGGTCGCATTCAGGAGCTGCCGGGGATCTTCGCCCAGGCATTAAGCACCGCGAAGAAAGGCGACATTGTTGGCCCGATTCGTTCCGGCGTTGGCTTCCATATTCTGAAAGTTAACGACCTGCGCGGTGAAAGCAAAAACATCTCGGTGACCGAAGTTCATGCTCGCCATATTCTGCTGAAACCGTCGCCGATCATGACCGACGAACAGGCCCGCGTGAAACTGGAGCAAATTGCTGCCGATATCAAGAGTGGTAAAACGACTTTTGCCGCTGCAGCGAAAGAGTTTTCTCAGGATCCAGGCTCTGCTAACCAGGGCGGCGATCTCGGCTGGGCTACACCAGATATTTTCGATCCAGCCTTCCGTGATGCGCTGACCCGCCTGAACAAAGGTCAAATGAGTGCACCGGTTCACTCTTCATTCGGCTGGCATTTAATCGAGCTGCTGGATACCCGTAATGTCGATAAAACCGACGCTGCGCAGAAAGATCGTGCGTACCGCATGCTGATGAACCGTAAGTTCTCGGAAGAAGCAGCAAGCTGGATGCAGGAACAACGTGCCAGCGCCTACGTTAAAATCCTGAGCAACTAATGGTTAAAACCCAACGTGTTGTGATCACTCCCGGCGAGCCCGCCGGGATTGGCCCGGACTTAGTTGTCCAGCTTGCACAGCGTGAGTGGCCGGTCGAACTGGTTGTTTGTGCCGATGCCACTCTCCTTACCGACCGGGCAGCGATGCTCGGTTTGCCGCTCACCCTCCGCCCTTATACCCCCAACTCCCCTGCACAACCGCAAACTGCGGGCACATTAACGCTACTTCCTGTCGCGCTACGTGAATCTGTCACTGCGGGGCAGTTAGCGGTTGAAAATGGGCATTATGTGGTGGAGACGCTGGCGCGAGCGTGTGATGGCTGTCTGCACGGTGAATTTGCTGCGCTGATCACAGGCCCCGTGCATAAAGGCGTTATTAACGACGCTGGCATTCCATTTACCGGTCATACCGAGTTTTTCGAAGAGCGCTCACAGGCAAAAAAAGTGGTGATGATGCTGGCGACCGAAGAACTTCGCGTGGCGCTGGCAACGACGCATTTACCGCTGCGCGATATCGCAGATGCTATCACCCCTGCGCTTTTGCACGAAGTGATTGCTATTTTGCATCACGATTTGCGGACCAAATTTGGTATTGCCGAACCGCGCATTCTGGTCTGCGGGCTGAATCCGCACGCAGGCGAAGGCGGTCATATGGGTACGGAAGAGATAGACACCATTATTCCGGTGCTCGACGAGCTGCGGGCGCAGGGGATGAAACTTAACGGGCCGCTGCCTGCCGATACCCTGTTTCAGCCGAAATATCTCGATAACGCCGACGCCGTGCTGGCGATGTACCACGATCAGGGTCTTCCCGTGCTAAAATACCAGGGCTTCGGGCGCGGTGTGAACATTACGCTGGGCCTGCCCTTTATTCGCACATCAGTGGACCACGGCACCGCGCTTGAACTGGCGGGACGTGGCAAAGCCGATGTCGGCAGTTTTATTACGGCGCTTAATCTCGCCATCAAAATGATTGTTAACACCCAATGAATAATCGAGTCCACCAGGGCCACTTAGCCCGTAAACGCTTCGGGCAAAACTTTCTCAACGATCAGTTCGTGATCGACAGCATTGTTTCTGCCATTAACCCGCAGAAGGGCCAGGCGATGGTCGAAATCGGCCCCGGTCTGGCGGCATTGACCGAACCGGTCGGCGAACGTCTGGACCAGCTGACGGTCATCGAACTTGACCGCGATCTGGCGGCACGTCTGCAAACGCATCCATTCTTAGGCCCGAAACTGACGATTTATCAGCAGGATGCGATGACCTTTAACTTTGGCGAACTGGCCGAGAAAATGGGCCAGCCGCTGCGTGTTTTCGGCAACCTGCCTTATAACATCTCCACGCCGTTGATGTTCCATCTGTTTAGCTATACTGATGCCATTGCCGACATGCACTTTATGTTGCAAAAAGAGGTGGTGAATCGTCTGGTTGCAGGACCGAACAGCAAGGCGTATGGTCGATTAAGCGTCATGGCGCAATACTATTGCAACGTGATCCCGGTGCTGGAAGTACCGCCGTCAGCCTTTACACCACCACCCAAAGTGGATTCCGCCGTCGTGCGCCTGGTTCCTCATGCAACGATGCCTCACCCGGTTAAAGATGTTCGCGTGTTGAGCCGCATCACCACCGAAGCCTTTAACCAGCGTCGTAAAACCATTCGTAACAGCCTCGGCAACCTGTTTAGCGTCGAGGTATTAACAGGAATGGGGATCGACCCGGCGATGCGAGCGGAAAATATCTCTGTCGCGCAATATTGCCAGATGGCGAACTATCTGGCGGAGAACGCGCCTTTGCAGGAGAGTTAACGATGATCAATTCGCCCCGAGTGTGTATTCAGGTTCAAAGCGTCTACATTGAGGCACAATCTTCACCTGATAATGAACGTTACGTTTTTGCTTATACCGTAACCATACGCAATCTGGGGCGAGCGCCAGTGCAGTTGTTGGGGCGTTACTGGCTGATCACCAATGGCAATGGCCGTGAAACCGAAGTCCAGGGCGAAGGAGTGGTTGGCGTCCAGCCACTTATCGCGCCTGGCGAAGAGTACCAGTACACCAGCGGTGCAATCATTGAAACCCCGCTGGGCACCATGCAGGGTCACTACGAAATGATCGATGAAAATGGCGTCCCTTTCAGCATCGACATTCCCGTATTCCGACTCGCAGTTCCCACACTCATTCATTAAAAGAATATGGCGACATACCTTATTGGCGACGTTCATGGTTGTTACGATGAACTGATCGCATTGCTGCATAAAGTAGAATTTACCCCTGGGAAAGATACCCTCTGGCTGACAGGCGATCTGGTTGCGCGCGGCCCTGGTTCGCTGGATGTTCTGCGCTATGTGAAATCCTTAGGCGACAGCGTACGTCTGGTGCTGGGCAATCACGATCTGCATCTGCTGGCGGTATTCGCCGGGATCAGCCGCAATAAACCGAAAGATCGCCTGACACCGCTGCTGGAAGCGCCGGATGCCGACGAGCTGCTTAACTGGCTGCGTCGCCAGCCTTTGCTGCAAATCGACGAAGAGAAAAAGCTGGTAATGGCCCACGCAGGGATCACGCCGCAGTGGGATCTGCAGACCGCCAAAGAGTGCGCACGCGATGTAGAAGCGGTGCTGTCGAGCGACTCCTATCCCTTCTTTCTCGACGCTATGTACGGCGATATGCCAAATAACTGGTCACCGGAATTGCGGGGGTTGGGAAGACTGCGTTTTATCACCAACGCCTTTACCCGTATGCGTTTTTGCTTCCCGAACGGTCAACTGGATATGTACAGCAAAGAATCGCCGGAAGAAGCCCCTGCCCCACTGAAACCGTGGTTTGCGATTCCTGGCCCCGTCGCTGAAGAGTACAGCATCGCCTTTGGTCACTGGGCATCGCTGGAGGGCAAAGGTACGCCGGAAGGTATTTACGCGCTGGATACCGGCTGCTGCTGGGGGGGGACATTAACCTGCCTGCGCTGGGAAGATAAACAGTATTTTGTCCAGCCGTCGAACCGGCATAAGGATTTGGGCGAAGGAGAGGCGGTCGCGTCTTAAATCCCGTCGAGCATAAAATCTAATGCTCCTTTAATCAAAGTTCGGTGCGCGCTGGCATCGCAAAATTTCGTTCCCAGCGTGTTAACTGGAACAGTTGCAGTCTCATGCGTCATGAGCACATAATCTTTGCCGTCTACCAGTAAAAGGATTGGGTTAAGTCGTTCTGGTGGGCGAATATGGCTAAATCGTTCAATAGGTGTTAATGGAATAACGATACGGCGATTAATCTCACCAATAATGTCGCTGGTAACATCGATAACAAAGGGAAACGCGGCGTTCCTGCCGCGACTGCGGTATACCGTAAATTGCATCGCTAGAAGCTCCGGTACTCATCAGAGAAACATCCGGTTTCATCAGCCAATTGGTTTAACGCAGCGATAGCTTCTGCGTTCTCTTCACGCCAACGTGTTGCTGCATGTTTTTTAAGTTCAGCATTGAGCGCAACCGTAAGGGTGGCGCTCATATTTAAGCCTGCATCACGAGCGCGATTGACTAACTCACGGTCGACGGTGACGGTCACACTTTGTGTGGTACGTTTTGCAGTCATGATATCGTGCTCCTGTACAATTTATACGTCTAGTATACACGGATATCTGCACGTATCAGTGATGCCGGAATTCTAATATACAAACTTACCGCCGCTCCAGAATCTCAAAGCAATAGCTATGAGAGTTCTGCGCATCAGCGTCGTGGAATTCGCTGAATACCGATTCCCAGTCATCCGGCTCGTAATCCGGGAAATGGGTGTCGCCTTCCACTTCTGCGTCGATATGCGTCAGATACAGTTTTTGCGCTTTGGGCAGGAACTGCTCATAAACGCGACCACCGCCAATCACCATGATTTCTGGTACGTCACCACACGCCGCGATGGCTTCATCCACCGACTTCACCCACGTTACGCGATCATCCGTACCCGGTTGACTGCTGAGGATAATATTTTTGCGTCCTGGCAGCGGACGACCGATGGATTCCCAGGTATGGCGGCCCATAATCACGGGTTTATTTAAGGTGTTGCGTTTAAACCAGGCGAGATCGGCAGGCAGGTTCCACGGCATGGCGTTTTCCATGCCGATAACGCGATCTACCGCTAACGCCGCAATCAGACTAATCATTGATTTATCCTGGATAAAAAAAATTGTCGCCACTATACGTAAAGCGTAAACCGTCGTCGACTGGTGCGAGGATGATGTTGAGGAAAATTTTATATTCTGCTGGCGAGTCCACGCTCTCCCCCTGGACTCGCCGCATTACAATGAAACAAAAACAAACAGTTAGCTGTAAAGTGTGATTTACGTCACTCTTTATTAGGATGAGGGCTTCGTTTCCGGTTCATCCGCCATATTGCCGGTATGTTTCCCTTCTTCGGTTCCCTGCCAGCCATGTCGTTGAATTAATGACAGATGTTCACGGTCCTCAGTAATGATCTCACTTAACATCGCGCTGGTACGTTTATAGACCGCCGCACGGGCTTTGGTGTCGTTCTCAACCATTGCCATCTCTTCCACCATCTGAATATTAAAACGGCGAAAAACATCGGCGCGCTCCCGTGCTTCATACGGTCCCAGACCTAAACTTTCCAGCGCCAGACGCCCGGTTTTCAGCGCACCTTCAAAGGTTTCACGCTCTGGCTTTTCAACGCCTGCCTGACGCAAACGAATGTAGTGATCGACATCGCGGGCGCGGGCAATAATCTGCAGATGCGGGAAATGTTCTTTCACCATCTCCGTCAGTTGCAGGTTGGTTTGTGGATCGTCAATGGCGTTAATCAGCACTTCTGCTTTCGCCGCTCCGGCAGACTCCAGTAAATCCATCCGCGTGGCATCGCCGTAAAACACTTTCATGCCAAATTTGCGCAAGGTTTCGATATGGTCAGGATCATGATCGAGCACCACCATTTTCACCCCGCTGGAGAGCAGTAAACGTCCGGTAATCTGTCCATAACGACCGAATCCAGCAATGATCACCCGCGGCTGTTCTTCATCAATCTCATCAGCTTCACGCGCTTGTTCGGTAGAAGATTGCTCAAGGCGATTAAGGATCACCAGCAGAATCGGCGTTGCCGCCATCGACAGCGCCACCGCCAGGGTCAGCGATTTCGCCCACTCCGGCTCTAGCACATTCGCCATTTGCGCCGCGCCAAATACCACAAAGGCAAACTCACTGCCCTGCCCTAACAGCACCGCAAACCAGCGACGCTGTTTATTCGGCACCTGCAACGGTCGGGCAATCAGCCACAGCATAGCGATTTTGATGATGAGGAAACCAAGCAGCAAAATGACAATACGCAATGGGTTTTCAATCAGCGTGCCAAAGTCTATCGACATGCCAACACCGATGAAAAACAGCCCCAACAGCAAACCTTTAAATGGCTCGATATCGCTTTCCAACGCATGGCGGTATTCCGAGCTTGCCAGCAGTACGCCCGCCAGAAACGCGCCCATCGCCATCGACAAGCCGACCTCTTCCAGCAGCAAACCAAAGCCAAACACGAGGAATAAAGCCACGGCACTAAACACTTCCCGCAAGCCAGAGCGGGCAACAAAACGCAGCGCCGGACGCGTGACATAGCGCCCCAGCAGTACCACCAGCACCAGTGCACCCGCCACTTTTAACGCCGAGAGAGCAAATGCGCCCATCGTCGTCGAGGCACTGCTCGCCGCCAGTAGCGGGATCATCGCTACCAGCGGGATCGCGGCGATATCCTGGAACAGCAGCACCGCAAAGGCGCTACGGCCCATTTGTGTCACCATCAGGTTGCGTTCATTCATCGCCTGCATGGCAATTGCCGTTGATGAGAGCGCCAGTGTCATGCCGATCAGTTCCGCTACCTGCCAGCGCAGCCCAAGGAACATGCAGAACAGCCCCAGCAGGCCGCCGCAAACCACCATCTGTAATGCACCACCACCAAACACTGCCGCACGCAACTTCCACAGCCTTTGTGGATCGAGTTCGAGGCCGATAATAAACAGCATCAGCACCACGCCGATCTCGGCAAAGTGCAGAATAGATTCGGCATCGGTCACCAGTCGCAGCCCCCACGGGCCAATAATGCAGCCCGCGATCAGGTAGCCAAGAACCGAGCCAAGCCCAAGGCGCACCGCAATAGGTACAATCAGCGCCGCCGAACCGAGATAAATCAGCGCCTGAATCAGCGTATGGCTATCCATGATATGCCTCCTGCCATTCCAGCAGACGTTGCTTATAATGACGCGCCTGCCCTTCGAGGGTTTCGTCGTCACAAATAAAGGTGCAGTGCATAGCAAACGGAGGCAGCCAGTTCAGCCCGCAGTAGATTGCCGTCGCCTGTAGCGGCTGCGACAGCACATCAAAGCCCGGATGCGCGCCAATCTCAAAATGACTTTCCCCGCCGCCGGTCGTCACCGCCCACAGCAAATGTTTACCATGCAGTGCCGTGCCGCCGTGACCGTAAGCCCAGCCGTGCGAGAAGACTTTATCGATCCAAAGTTTAAGGAGCGGAGGAATGCTGTACCACTGCATCGGGTGCTGCCAGACGATCAGGTCGGCGCGAGACAACGCCTCCTGCTCGGCAGCAATATCGATATTGAAGTCAGGATAGAGTTGATAAAGAGAGCGAACTTCGACGCCTTCCAGCGTCCTTGCGTGTTCAAGCATCCGTTTATTCGCATGAGAATGATGCGGATACGGATGCGCATAAATTATGAGGATCATAGTTAACTCGCGTGTTTACGCCTTTGTTTTCCCACAAAGTGTAGTCATATATTCACGCGGCTTATAGTCAATAATATTGATTCAGAAAAAGCAGAAATCTGAATCAGTTGTCCAACTCACTCATATCTTTAACCTGATCGCGGTTGATCTGTTCAGTTTGCCCGGTTTGCGCATTTTTGTAAGAAACCAGCCCGGTATCGTCATCAACCTGCGGTTTACCATCGGTGACTATCGTTTGGCCATCGGTTGTTCTTACCGCCTGGTTTGAGGAACAGCCAGCCACAGTGAACATTACCGCCGCGGCGAAGATTGATGTGATCAATACTTTATGTTGCATCGTCTTTTCCTCTGCTTTGCTGTAGTAAGCATTCAGTTTAGGTTAACTGCCTGAAAGCAAGTGAAAAAACAGAAGATTCTGAGGCGAGTTGCGCCCGGCAACAGCAATGTTACCGGGCGCGGAGGGGTTACTTCTTAATCTGCGCGTGCATTTCCTGCACCGAAATTACTTTTTCAGTCGCATCGGCATTCAGCGCCATCGCGGTAGCGAAACCACCGTTCAGGGTGGTGTCATAGTGCACTTTATATTGCAGCGCACTGCGACGAATCACGCGGGAGTCCTCAATCGCACGACGGCCTGAGGTGGTGTTGATGATGTAGGTATATTCGCCATTCTTGATACGGTCCTGAATGTGCGGACGACCTTCATGCACCTTGTTCACCAGACGCGGGTTAATACCTGCTTCGCCCAGCACAATCGCTGTGCCGTGGGTCGCATCCAGCTCGAAGCCCTGTTTCAGCAGTTTTGCCGCCAGGTCAACCACGCGTTCTTTATCGCCTTCACGCACGGAGAGCAACGCACGACCGTGTTTCTTCATCGTGGAGTTACTGCCCAGCTGCGCTTTGGCAAACGCTTCAGCGAAGGTGCGGCCCACGCCCATCACTTCCCCGGTAGAGCGCATTTCTGGCCCTAACAGCGGGTCAACGCCGGGGAATTTGTTGAACGGCAGCACCACTTCTTTCACCGAGTAATATGGCGGGATAACTTCTTTAGTTACGCCCTGCTCAGCCAGCGATTTGCCAGCCATCACACGCGCCGCTACTTTCGCCAGCGGTACGCCGGTGGCTTTGGAGACGAACGGAACGGTACGCGCCGCACGCGGGTTAACTTCAATCAGGTAGACTTCGTTGTTTTTCACCGCAAACTGCACGTTCATCAGTCCGCGCACCTGCAATTCGAAGGCCAGTTTCTGCACCTGTTGGCGCATCACATCCTGAATTTCCTGACTTAAAGTGTAGGCTGGCAGAGAACATGCGGAGTCACCGGAGTGCACGCCCGCCTGCTCAATATGCTCCATGATGCCGCCAATCAGCACCATTTCACCGTCGCAGATGGCGTCCACATCCACTTCTACCGCGTCATCGAGGAAGTGGTCCAGCAATACTGGTGCATCGTTAGACACGCTCACCGCCGTCTGGAAGTAGCGACGCAGGTCAGCTTCGTCATAGACGATTTCCATCGCCCGACCGCCGAGAACGTAAGACGGACGCACCACCAGCGGGTAACCAATCTCTTTTGCCTTCTCAACCGCCATTTCAATAGCGGTAACGGTGGCGTTCGCCGGTTGTTTCAGTTTCAGACGGTCAACCGCATGCTGGAAGCGTTCACGGTCTTCCGCACGGTCGATAGCATCCGGGCTGGTGCCGATAACCGGTACGCCAGCGGCTTCCAGTGCGCGCGCCAGTTTCAGCGGGGTCTGACCGCCGTACTGAACGATAACGCCTTTCGGCTTCTCAATACGCACGATTTCCAGCACATCTTCCAGAGTTACCGGCTCGAAGTAGAGGCGATCGGAAGTGTCGTAGTCAGTGGAGACGGTTTCCGGGTTACAGTTAACCATAATGGTTTCGTAACCGTCTTCACGTAGCGCCAGCGAGGCGTGTACACAGCAGTAGTCGAATTCAATACCCTGACCGATACGGTTCGGGCCGCCGCCGAGCACCATGATTTTGTCACGGTCAGATGGGTTGGATTCGCACTCTTCTTCATAGGTGGAGTACATATACGCGGTGTCGGTGGCAAATTCTGCCGCACAGGTATCCACACGTTTGTAGACCGGGTGCAGGTCATACTGGTCGCGTAGCTTGCGGATTTCCGCTTCGCGCACGCCCGCCAGTTTAGCCAGACGCGCATCGGCAAAGCCTTTGCGTTTCAACTGGCGCAGGAAGTCAGCGTTCAGGCCAGTGATGCCCACTTCCGCCACTTTCTCTTCCAGACGCACCAGTTCTTCAATTTGTACCAGGAACCAGCGGTCAATGTTGGTCAGGTTAAAGACGCCGTCTACAGACAGGCCCGCACGGAAAGCATCGGCGATGTACCAGATACGATCTGCGCCTGCGTCTTTCAGCTCGCGGCGAATTTTGGTCAGCGCTTCCGGGTCGTCCAGGCTGACTTTCGGGTCAAAACCAGTCGCACCGACTTCCAGGCCGCGCAGGGCTTTTTGCAGGGATTCCTGCTGCGTGCGACCAATCGCCATCACTTCGCCGACGGATTTCATCTGAGTGGTCAGACGATCGTTAGCACCGGCGAATTTCTCGAAGTTGAAGCGAGGAATTTTGGTCACCACGTAGTCGATGGACGGTTCGAAGGAGGCCGGAGTACGCCCGCCAGTGATGTCGTTCATCAGTTCATCGAGGGTGTAACCAACCGCCAGTTTCGCCGCCACTTTGGCAATCGGGAAACCGGTGGCTTTCGACGCCAGCGCCGAAGAACGGGACACTCGCGGGTTCATTTCGATAACAATCAGGCGACCATTTTTCGGGTTCACCGCAAACTGGACGTTGGAACCACCGGTTTCAACGCCGATTTCACGCAGCACCGCCATCGAGGCGTTACGCATGATTTGATATTCTTTGTCGGTCAGCGTTTGGGCTGGCGCGACAGTGATGGAGTCACCGGTATGGATGCCCATCGCATCGAAGTTTTCGATAGAGCAGACGATGATGCAGTTGTCGTTTTTATCACGCACCACTTCCATCTCGTACTCTTTCCAGCCGATCAGCGACTCATCAATCAGCAACTCTTTGGTCGGAGAGAGATCCAGACCGCGGGCGCAAATTTCTTCAAACTCTTCGCGGTTATAAGCGATACCGCCACCGCTACCGCCCATAGTAAAGGATGGGCGAATAATGCACGGGAAGCCCACATCAGCGGCAACTGCCAGCGCTTCTTCCATGGTGTGCGCGATACCGGAACGCGCAGTTTCCAGACCGATTTTCTTCATCGCCACGTCGAAACGGCGGCGGTCTTCGGCTTTATCAATCGCATCGGCGGTGGCACCAATCATGGTGACGCCGAACTCTTCCAGCACGCCCTGACGCTCCAGCTCCAGCGCACAGTTCAGCGCTGTCTGACCGCCCATCGTTGGCAGCACCGCGTCCGGACGCTCTTTTTCAATAATCTTGCGTACCACTTCCCAGTGAATCGGCTCGATGTAGGTCGCATCAGCCATTTCCGGGTCGGTCATGATGGTCGCTGGGTTGGAGTTCACCAGAATGACGCGGTAACCCTCTTCGCGCAGGGCTTTACATGCTTGCGCGCCAGAGTAGTCAAACTCACACGCCTGACCGATAACAATCGGGCCCGCACCCAGAATCAGGATACTTTTTATATCTGTACGTTTTGGCATGGCTCTTTTACTCCTGATTACTTAGCGGTTTTACGGTACTGCTCAATTAACTCGATAAAGTGGTCGAACAACGGCGCGGCGTCGTGTGGACCCGGACTGGCTTCAGGGTGGCCCTGGAAGCTGAATGCCGGTTTATCGGTGCGATGAATGCCCTGTAACGTACCGTCGAACAGGGATTTATGCGTAACACGCAGGTTTGCAGGTAATGTTGCTTCATCCACCGCAAAACCGTGGTTCTGGGCGGTGATCATCACCACGTTTTTTTCAACATCTTTAACCGGATGGTTGCCGCCGTGGTGTCCAAATTTCATTTTGACAGTCTTCGCACCGCTCGCCAGCGCCAGCAACTGATGGCCGAGGCAGATGCCGAATACCGGGATGTCGGTTTCGAGGAATTTCTGGATGGCAGTAATAGCGTAATCACACGGTGCCGGGTCGCCAGGACCGTTGGAGAGGAAGATACCGTCTGGATTCATTTTCAGTACATCTTCCGCAGAGGTTTGCGCCGGAACGATGGTCAGGCGGCAGCCTCTATCCACCAACATGCGCAGGATGTTGCGCTTGGCACCAAAATCATAAGCCACAACATGGAACGGCAGCTCGTCTTCTTTCTTCGCTTCTGGCAGGCCGCCGGTCAGCGTCCAGCTCCCTTGTGTCCAGCTATAGGCTTCTGCGGTGGTCACTTCTTTTGCCAGATCCATGCCGTTCAGACCTGGGAACGCGCGGGCTTTTTCTAACGCCAGCGCCGCATCCGGGTTATCGCCTGCGATAATGCAGCCATTCTGTGCGCCTTTCTCACGCAGTAAACGCGTCAGCTTACGGGTATCGATATCAGCAATCGCCACGATGTTATGGCGTTTAAGGTAAGAAGAGAGGTCTTCGGTATTACGGAAGTTGCTGGCAATCAGCGGCAGGTCGCGAATCACCAGACCTTGTGCATGTACCTGAGAAGATTCTTCATCGGCGTCATTAGTGCCGACATTGCCAATATGGGGATAAGTAAGAGTAACGATTTGACGAGAATAGGAAGGATCAGTGAGGATTTCTTGATAACCGGTCATTGAAGTATTGAAAACGACTTCCCCAACCGCCGAACCTGTTGCCCCTATGGCCCGACCGTGAAACTGGGTTCCGTCTTCCAGAACCAATAGCGCTGACTTAATCAAAACACCCTCCAGAGAATATTCACTCACTTTATTTGCATATTAATTCACAATGATGACGTAAATCAATGCAAATCTGCTTACCGACGAATTTCTGGCAAACGGCGGCATTCTGGAGAGATGAGAGCTAAAAGTCAACTTAATGGTGGTATTTTTTATATTATTTTGTGGCTCATGCATGTTTTGCAGGCATTAAGCGACAAAAAGATCATATAACCCGTTCTGGAAAACGCTTGCGCAGCAAGAAGATTGTATAAAATCAAAACGCGTAGAAAAAAGTGGACCAAATGGTCAAAATTTACATTAAAACAACAAAAACAGAAGAGAAAACATGTTATTTTTAGCACACTATACGATTTTATAAATAAAAAACTCAAAATAAAAGGGCTAAAAATTAAAGCCCTTTATAATCAATAAATTAAATATGTTATTTTTGCACCATCACAAATGTTTTGTGGTTACAAATTATTGAGATCAAGCACATCTCGCATATCAAAAAGACCACTTTCCTTACCACTCAACCACAAAGCCGATCTTACCGCACCGTTAGCAAATGTCATGCGGCTGGACGCCTTATGGGTGATCTCCAGACGCTCACCAATATCGGCAAACATCGCGGTATGTTCGCCAACGATGTCACCTGCACGCACGGTGGCAAAACCAATGGTGCCAGGCACACGTTCACCGGTATGGCCTTCACGACTGTAGACCGCGCAATCTTTCAGATCTTTATCCAGGGCGTGGGCGATCGCCTCTCCCATTGCCAGTGCGGTGCCTGAAGGCGCATCAACTTTATGTCTATGATGTGCTTCAATAATTTCGATATCGGTGTAGTCACCCATCACTTTGGCTGCTTTCTCCAGCAGCTTAAGCATGACGTTAACGCCAACGCTAAAATTGGCGGCAAAGACAATCGCAATATCGGCGGCGGCGTCACGAATCGCCTGTTTACCGGCTTCGTCAAACCCCGTAGTGCCGATCACCATCCCTTTGCCATGCTGGCGACAAAAAGCGAGATGATTCAACGTACCTTCCGGACGGGTAAAATCGATAAACACATCAAAATCATCTTTTATCGCATCAAGGCTGCTTTGCACAGTAACGCCTGTTTTTCCTGCACCCGCCAGCTCACCGGCGTCGCTGCCCAGTAAAGAAGATCCTTCGCGCTCCAGCGCCGCGCCCAGCTGCACGCCTTCTAATGCCAGCGCCGCCTGAATCAACTGGCGGCCCATACGCCCCCCGGCTCCCGCGATGGCAACGCGGATGTTTGCATCATGCATAGCTATTCTCTTTTGTTAATTTGCATAGACCGTTTTCAGAGTAACCAGCGCATCGCTACGCCGCCAGCCAAAAACGCTGATAATTAGAAATTAATGATAAACAGGGAGGGATATCAGTGAAAGGCATGAGTCGATGAATGACTGCATGCCGATAACATGTGACAGGTTACGACGCCAGAGCCAGCACCTCAGCCACCCACTGCTGGAAACCTTTCACATCCAGATCCAGCGCCACCTGCACGTTTGCAGGTTTACTCAGGCAACCATCAATATCAACAACCGTAGTACCTGAGGTAAATTCACCCTGAGTTTCCACCGCCACAAAACACGGTTTGAGAGTGAACAAGTCTGGGCGCACCAGCCAGGCGATGGCGCAGAGATCGTGCATACGCAGACCGCTTTGCATACTGCCGCTACGGTAGTGGCTAAACAGGGCGTGCAACATTTTCCCGGTACGATTCAACTCCGGCAAAGTAGCGAGATAGTCAGGAGTTAATATTGCCTGATTGGTGACATCCAGACCGCACATAACGATTTCGATGCCGCTACGGAAGACACAGGCTGCCGCTTCTGGATCGGCAGCGATATTAAACTCGGCGTTTGGCGTACAGTTGCCGCGTCCGGCAGAACCGCCCATGATCACCAGACGGCGAATATGCGGTTTGCATTCCGGGCATTGTGAAAGTAACAGCGCAATATTGGTTAACGGGCCGATGGCTACCAGCGTAACAGGCTCAGGCGCACGCAGCAGGGCATCACGAATCGCCAGAAATGCGGGTTTGTCCAGTGGGCTTCTGTTGTGCTCGACAAAGTCGTAGCCAGCCATTCCCGATTCACCGTGCACAGATGCTGCATTACGCGGTGCGCGTACCAGCGGCACAGCGGCTCCCTGGGCGAGCGGAATATCCGCATTCCAGAAATGCAGCAGTTGCAGGGCGTTGCGGGTAGTTTTCTCAACCGAAACATTACCCGCGACGGTGGTCATCAGTTGCAGGTCGAGTTCGGGGGCAAAAATCGCGGCGGCAATGGCGACCGCATCGTCAATGCCTGGGTCTGTATCAAGGAAGATGGGTATAAGTTTTGTCATTACTGTCTCTCCTGGCTTGTTACTTGCTCATGGCTTTGAACTCATCGCGGCTGATACAGATATCCGAAATATCTTTATTCGTCACCAGACGCGGGCTAAGTTTATCGCCTTCAACAAACGGTACTAGCGGGCAAAATTCCCCTGGAGACGCTTTATCTTCCTGCCACTGAATTTCAATGGATTCCGGCTTCATACCTGGTTTCTGTGACTGAATGACTGTGCGGATATCCGTGGTTAACTGAAATGGCTCACACCCCTTCACATCAGTAAAAGTCGGCGTCAGATGACCATTCTTACGTTCCTGCAGATAAAAAATGCGGCCATCGTGATAGGAAGGAATTACGTAGCAGGTATACATTTTACCTTTGCTTAGCACGGGCTGAAGATAACTTGAACCTCTCTCGATCAATTCAACCTCTTTCCCCTTCCAGCGATAAACGTCAACCCCGTGACTACAGCAGCTTCCTCGCCAATGGCTGACGATCTGCTTATATTCTGCATCTGGCTCCGGCGAGGTGATTTCCTGATAAGACGCAGGCGCATCAACAAAACGTTGTGTTGAGGGATCGTAAAGCCAGGTTTGTTCGGGGATATTGGGTCCAGCGGGTAACTCTTGCGGAATGGAAAGATCCGGATAACCATCAAAATTAACATCCTTCCATTGAGGCGTAAAAATGCTACAAGTGCCGATAGAAGCAGTATATAAGGTCTGTATCGGTTTCCCATCACGATATAATTTTATTGCTGAAATGACCGGAACATTATTACAGTCGATCGCTTTGGAAGGGTCGTAATCGTCATTCACTTCCGCCACCAGCACCAGATCAATGCCCGGATCGTTTTTGGGTTTGTTATAGTTAAGCGCAATGGGGAAATGGTGTTTTTTATCGGCTGAAGTCCATACACCTTTTATCTCAATCGGTGAAACTTCAGCATCCCATTGACCAGAAAGTGTCTGTGCGCGCTCCTCAAGAAGCAACCGCTTAACCTGGAGAGATCCACGCAGAATTAATCGCATTTTTCTCTGATTGCAGGGTTCATAGCAATAGCTACCATGAAGGTCGTTGTTAATCCGCGTGATATCGACACTTACCTGCTTACCCGCAATCGTCCCGGAATAATTTCGATCCCAGAACGGAAATTCAAGCTGCGAAGCGCCATTGGCCGCTCCCAAACAAAATACAAAAGCCAAAAATCCCGCCAATCCATAAGCTATCTTGCTCATCATCCTTGCCTCCGCAGAAGAGTACAGCTAAAAAAAACCAGCAACGAATGTGCTGGTTTTGAATGATTAATCTTTACTCGACTTCACGAATATCGACACGCAGCTCTTTTGGCACTTCGAAAACAATGTTTTCTTCACGGCCTTCCAGCGAAATGGCTTCACCACCGCCCAGTTGCTGTAAACGTGCGACTACATTCTGCACCAGAATATCCGGAGCCGATGCGCCCGCAGTTACGCCAACGCAGTTCACGCCTTTTACCCACTCTTCCTGGATATCTTTCGCATCGTCAATTAAAAACGCGCGTTTGCCCATACGCTGGGCCAGTTCCGCCAGACGGTTGGAGTTGGAAGAGTTTTTTGAACCAACCACCAGTACTACTTCCGCCTGTTCTGCCAGAGCGCGTACCGCTTCCTGACGGTTAGTGGTGGCGTAGCAAATGTCATCTTTGCGCGGACCGACAATTTTCGGGAAGCGTTTACGCAGCGCGTCGATCACATCAGACGTGTCATCCACCGACAGCGTGGTTTGGGTCATAAAGGAGAGTTTCTCTTCGTTTTTGACCGTCAGTTTCCACACATCGTCCGGCGATTCGACCAGATACATTCCCCCTTCCGGGTTGCTGTACTGACCCATCGTCCCTTCCACTTCCGGGTGACCGGCGTGACCGATAAGAATAGACTCTTCACCACGGCGGCTGGCACGGGCGACTTCCATATGCACTTTGGTCACCAGCGGACAGGTGGCATCAAACACCGTCAAATCACGGCTTTTCGCTTCGTTACGTACCGCCTGAGAAACACCGTGTGCGGAGAAAATCAGGATCGCGCCGTCCGGGACTTCGCTAATCTGCTCAATAAAGATAGCCCCACGCTCCCGCAGGCTATCGACCACGTAGCGGTTATGCACCACTTCGTGACGGACATATATCGGTGCGCCGTAAATGGCCAGCGCGTTTTCAACAATGCTGATAGCGCGGTCTACCCCGGCACAAAAACCACGCGGGTTGGCCAACAGGATCTGCATGTTACGCCTCCAGTGCCGGATCGATTTCCAGCACTTCAATATCAAAATGAACGGTCTGCCCGGCCAGCGGATGATTGAAATCAACGGTAATGGAGTCGCCGTTAATTTCGCGGATCACGCCAGGCATCTCACTGCCATCCATTGCGGTAAAAAGCATGATTGCACCAATTTCTGGCTCGCCTGCATCCATAAACTCACGGCGGGAGAAGTACTGAATCAGGTCCGGTGACGGCACGCCAAACGCCGCATCTGGCTCCAGCGAGAAGGTGGTTTTATCACCCACTTTCAGCCCCAGCAGGTGTTGCTCCAGACCTTCGGAGAGAGAAGCATCGCCCAGGCGGAACAGCGCCGGTTTACCGTTGTTGCGGGTAGACTCGGCGGTGGTGCCATCGTCGAGTTTTAGCGTGAAGTGCACCAGGACGGCGCTATTGCTCTGTACAGATTCAGACATGCAGGTTTGCTCTTATATTTTGAGGATTTTTGCCGGATGCGGCCTACGATTTCACAGCAATCTGTAGGCCGGATAAGATGCGTCAGCATCGCATCCGGCAGGGTTTATTATTGTTTTTTCGCTTTCGAAGGTAAAAAACCTTCCAGCACAATCAGTGCCGCACCGACACAGATAGCAGTATCGGCGAGGTTGAAGGTGGCGAAGTGCCAGTCGCCGACGTAGAAGTCGATCATATCGACAACGAAGCCGTGCCACAGGCGGTCGAACAGGTTGCCCAGCGCGCCGCCAATAATCAGCGCGTAAGCGATATTGTTCAGCTTCTGCGTGGCCTTCGAGCGATACATCATCACTACCAGAATCACGCTAATACCAATCGCAATACCGGCAAAGAACCAACGCTGCCAGCCGCCGCTATCGGCAAGGAAACTAAACGCCGCGCCATAGTTACGCGCATAATGCAGATTAAGCGACGGGAACAGCGGGACCGTATCCCCCAGAGCAAAGTTCTGGAGGATCAGGTATTTGCTGCCCAGATCGATAATCAGCACGACTACCACCAGCCACAGCCAGCGTAGCCCTGTTGAACAGATCGATTGACTCATCAGGCAAACTTACGTTTTTCACCGTCACCGGCGACGTTGCTGACACAGCGGCCGCAGATTTCTGCGTGTTCCGCCACCTTGCCGACATCCTGGGTGTAGTGCCAGCAGCGTGGGCACTTCTCACCTTCGGCTTTACTCAACGCGACTTTCAGCCCTTTGAGTACTTCGCTCTGCTGAGCATCAGCAGGGGCGTCGTTATAGTCTGCAACGGTAGCGCCGGAGGTCAACAGGACAAATCGTAATTCATCGCCCAGCGCGGTCAGTTTCGCCGCCAGTTCCGGTTCTGCATACAAGGTTACTGCCGCTTCCAGCGAGCCACCCACTTTCTTGTCGGCACGTGCTTGCTCAATGACTTTGTTCACTTCGCCACGCACTTTCAGCAGCTCGTCCCAGAACGCATCGTTCATCGCTTCGCTGTCTGCCAGACCAAACAGGCCTTCGTACCACTCGCCGGTGAAGACGTATTTTTCACGTTCGCCCGGCAGATAGCCCCACACTTCATCAGCGGTGAAGGAGAGGATTGGTGCCATCCAGCGAACCAGCGCTTCTGCGATGTGATACAGCGCAGTCTGGCAGCTACGACGCGCCACGCTGTCCGCTTTCGCGGTGTACTGGCGGTCCTTAATGATGTCGAGGTAGAAAGAGCCCATCTCAACGGAGCAGAAGCGCATCAGACGCTGTACCACTTCGTGGAAATCGTATGCTTCGTACGCCTTGAGGATGTCTTCCTGCGCCGCTTTCGCACAACCTACGGCCCAGCGATCCAGTACCACCATCTCTTCCGGTTTCACCATATCTTTTGCCGGATCGAAACCGTTCAGGTTTGCCAGCAGGAAACGTGCAGTGTTACGGATACGACGATAGCTGTCGGCTGCACGTTTCAGGATCTCGTCAGAAACGGCCATTTCACCGGTGTAGTCCGTTGATGCCACCCACAGACGCAGAATATCCGCGCCCAGTTTGTTCATCACATCCTGCGGCGAAACGGTGTTGCCGATGGATTTAGACATCTTGCGACCCTGACCATCCACGGTAAAGCCGTGGGTCAGTACCTGACGATACGGCGCTTTGCCTTTCATCGCGGTGGAGATCATCAGGGAAGACATGAACCAGCCACGGTGCTGGTCAGAACCTTCCAGATACATGTCCGCTGCGTGACCAGCAAATTCCGGACGCACGTCAACAACAGAAGAGTGGGTAGATCCGGAGTCAAACCATACGTCCAGCGTATCCGGCACTTTCACGTACTGATCAGCTTCGTCGCCGAGGATCTCTTTCGCATCAAGATCCCACCATGCCTGAATGCCATCAACTTCAACGCGTTTTGCCACTTCTTCCATCAGTTCGAGGGTACGCGGATGCAGCTCTTCCGTGTCTTTGTGCACGAACAGTGACATCGGTACGCCCCAGGTGCGCTGACGGGAGATACACCAGTCAGGACGGTTAGCGACCATCGACTCGATACGCGCCTGGCCCCAGTCAGGGATCCACTGCACGCCTTTGATCTCTTTCAGTGACTGCGCACGCAGACCTTTCTGATCCATGCTGACGAACCACTGCGGCGTAGCGCGGAAGATGATCGGCGTTTTGTGACGCCAGCAGCACGGATAGCTGTGCTGCATTTTCTCAACGTGCAGCAGCGCGCCTTTTTCCTGTAGCAGCGCAACGACGATGTCGTTCGCTTTGAAGACGTTAACACCATCCAGCGTCGGGTAAGTACCCGGCAGATAAGTACCGTCCGGGCCAACCGGGTTAGCGGTTTCCAGACCATATTTCTGACCGATCACATAGTCGTCCGGACCGTGGCCTGGCGCGGTGTGAACGGCACCGGTACCGGCATCCAGCGTAACGTGATCGCCAAGAATTGCCGGAACGTCGAAGCCCATAAACGGATGGGTAAAGCGCAGCAGCTCCAGCTCCGCACCTTTTACCGTGCCGAGAATGGTGTAATCGGTCACGCCGATACGCTGCATTACGCTTTCAACCAGATCTTTCGCCAGAATCACGGCCTGACCGTCGATCTGCACCAGCGCATAGTCGAAATCCGGTGCAATGGAGATTGCGCGGTTGGCAGGCAAAGTCCACGGCGTAGTGGTCCAGATCACCAGCGAGATTGGGCCGTTAACGTTGCTTACGGCAAATTTTGCTTTCAGTGCATCCTGATCGACTGCCTGGAAAGCGACGTCGATGGACGGAGAAGTTTTGTCGTAATACTCAACTTCCGCTTCCGCCAGCGCAGAACGGCAGTCAACGCACCAGTGCACCGGCTTCGCGCCTTTGTGCAGGTGACCGTTGCCGATGATTTTGCCCAGCGCGCGGATGATATTGGCTTCAGTTTTGAAGTCCATAGTCAGGTACGGGTGCGACCAGTCGCCCAGCACGCCCAGACGGATAAAGTCTTTGCGCTGACCGTCAACCTGGGTCGCAGCGTATTCGCGGCACTTGGCGCGGAACTCGGCAGCGGTGAATTTCTCACCCGGCTTACCGTATTCTTGCTCTACTTTCAGCTCGATCGGCAGACCGTGGCAGTCCCAGCCAGGCACATACGGCGAGTCATAACCGGAAAGCCCTTTGGACTTCACGATAATGTCTTTCAGAATCTTGTTAACCGAGTGACCAATATGAATGCTGCCATTCGCATAAGGAGGGCCATCATGCAGAATGAAGGTTTTTTTGCCTTTTTTAGCCGCACGGATGATGCCGTACAGATCATCATCAGTCCAACGCGCCAGCATTCCCGGTTCGCGCTTGGCGAGATCGCCACGCATCGGGAACCCTGTTTCCGGCAAATTCAGGGTTGATTTATAGTCACTCATCAGATTCTCGGTTCCGTATTTCGGTTTGATTACATAACAGGCTTAAGCCGGTTTTGTTAGCCCAAAAAATTCGCGGGCGGTTAATTCATCACGCGCAATCTGCGCTTTCAGTTCGTCCAGCGACGCAAATCGCTGCTCATTGCGTATTTTTTTACGCAGCACTACTTGTATATGGCGACCATACAGGTCCATTGCAACATCTAACAAATGCACTTCCAGCTGCTGGCGAATACCGGCAACCGTTGGGCGTGTTCCGATGTTTGCAACGCCGGGTAACGGCTTTTCACCGAGGCCCAGCACTTCTACCGCATAAACCCCTTTCACCGGGGAAACCTGACGGCGCAGCGGTACATTCGCCGTCGGGAAACCTATAGTGCGCCCTAATTCATCACCGTGGACCACACGCCCGGAGATGGCAAACGGGTGCCCCAGTAAACTTTCTGCCAGAGCCAGATTGTCATCCGCCAGCGCCTGACGTACAGCGGTACTGCTGATGCGCACGCCACCTTCGCAAAAAGTTTGCGTACTGGTGATATCGAAGCCGTATTCCGCGCCAGCTTTCTGTAATAACAAGAAATCGCCTTCACGACCAGCGCCAAAGCGGAAATCATCCCCTACAGCAAGAAATTTTACCCGCAAATGCTTCACCAGAAGGTCACTGATGAAATTTTGCGCGGTTAACGCCGCGAAACGCCTGTCGAAACGCACGCACAGCACGTAATCAACGCCACACTCTGCAAGGTAACGCAGTTTTTCCCGCAGTCGGGTCAGCCGTGCCGGGGCTTTATCGGTAGCAAACAGTTCCAGTGGTTGAGGTTCAAAAAGCATCACCATCACCGGTAAGTTGCGCTTGCGCCCTTCTTCCTGCAAGCCCTGTAACAGCGCGCGATGACCGCGATGCACGCCGTCGAAATTACCAATAGTCAGCACACACCCTTCTTGCGGGGCCTGGCTGAGATTATGTATGCCGCGTATCAGCTTCATGTCTGGCTCAAAACAGTGAAAATCGTCCGAGTATACCTTGTACAGCGGTCAAGGTTAACCGGCGATTGAGTACCGAAATCAGAAAGAAGTGGCTTTTCATTGCCATGCCGCAAATTACGGGAAGAAACAGACCGCCTGCTGCAATTTTTATCGCGGAAAAGCTGTATTCGCACCACGCAAGCTGGTAGAATCCTGCGCCATCACTACGTAACGAGTGCCGGCACATTAACGGCGCTTATTTGCACAAATCCATTGACAAAAGAAGGCTAAAAGGGCATATTCCTCGGCCTTTGAATTGTCCATATAGAACACATTTGGGAGTTGGACCTTGGCTAATATCAAATCAGCTAAGAAGCGCGCCATTCAGTCTGAAAAGGCTCGTAAGCACAACGCAAGCCGTCGCTCTATGATGCGTACTTTCATCAAGAAAGTATACGCAGCTATCGAAGCTGGCGACAAAGCTGCTGCACAGAAAGCATTTAACGAAATGCAACCGATCGTGGACCGTCAGGCTGCTAAAGGTCTGATCCACAAAAACAAAGCTGCACGTCATAAGGCTAACCTGACTGCACAGATCAACAAACTGGCTTAATCGCCAATTTGCTGAAGCTTTGTGAAAAAGCCCGCGCAAGCGGGTTTTTTTATGCCTGCTGCTTTTGTGATGCGTGAGAAAACACACTGCCGGTTGTCAGATAGTCAAAAGTTGCAGGTGCTTGCAGACATGCCGTTACACTCTCTGGACTCTTCGTGGCTTAAAAAGCGCAGAACCATCGGCTGATACATTCTGAATAAGAATATCTACTCAATCTCCAGACTCCCCTACATAGAATGTGGAGATCGTGATACACATTGAGGTCTTAAACTTAAGATCACTCTATTTTTGAATTAAATTCCTATACTCTTTAACCATCCATAAATATCACTTTATTAAATCTAATAAATTATTAACCACAATCAATACAGGTTAAATACTTATTTATAATGTACTTATTAAAAACTAATGAGCGATTTTTGATAGTAATCACATATACTTTAAAATAAATTAATAAAAAAACTCATCAAATTCAAGGACTGATAATGAAAGATGGTATATATACTTTGCCACATTATCTTTATAAATCAAATATAGCAGATAATGAAACAATAAAGGAAACAAGAAAAGACAATTCATTAAAAATATTATGCGAGTATAAAACAGAGTTAATTATTTTATTTGATGATTTTTTTAGAAGCCAACAGTTACCTAAAATATCTCCAGCACTTCATTTTTTATTTCAACAGACTAATTTGATAGATGCGCATTTTTATAGATGTAAAGTCCAAGAACACACAATCCAACTTTCTTTTTTAAAAGACAAAAACATCACATTACTTAGATTGGATGTTTTTGATGACTTCACAAGTGAATATATTACTGAAGATATTAAGATATCAGAAGATTGCCATGTCAAATTCCTTAAATTTTTAAAGACAAACTTCGATCAGGAAATATACGATCAGTTATATACTCCTGAAATATTTTATGAAGCCTGCAAAAAAGTTCAGTCATTTTATGATCAACAGGATACCTTGCTAAACAGAAAATACAGAGAAATAGACAAGAAAAAAGGTTATCTTAGCAAGGAACTCAAAAAGCTAATTAAAATGAATACATACCCTGAGTTATACAATGGGCAATATCAAAAAATCCCTTACTTATCCATCGATGTTAACCAAGATATAACATGGCAGAATTTTAAAACTAGCAACACAGCATATTTACTGCTTTGTGAAAAATTATCATCTTTTAAAATTACGACTAATCAATTAATACAAAAAACAGCTTGCTGCACAACTGAAAAAACGACCACCAATAAATTTAATGTTGTCTTTTCTTACGACGGGTATTATATAAAGGAATTTATACTTTTATTACCCTATAATAAATCCATGGAGATTTATGAACTTAACAAGCAAAAAATCCAGTACTTGACTGCTCCAAATATTAACATACATAAAATATTGCTATCAAACTTAACGATAGAAAAGAGCAACCTGACATATGGTTATTATTCCACTTGTATATTATCAAATATATCATGCTTTGAAAGTGACTTATCAAACACAACCTTTTTCAATGGAGAAATAAATAATCTTTTCTTAAAAAAATGTAATATATTTGGAGTATTCTTCATTAAAACAAAAATAAAAAACCTTCTCTGTGAAGATATTATGCCTGTTCGATGGACCACTCAACTTGTCAATAAGTACTTAGGTAACATATATACAGGAGTATTCAAAACACTGGGAAGTATTGATGACAAAGCGTCTCGTTTCGAAATTTTGATTCCATTGGTTCAAACATTAGTTCGCGACAATGTAACGCTAAATAATGATGTGTATCAAGAATTGAGTAAGTATATGCACGATTACGACAAAACATCTCCGGAAATGAGTAAATACCTTCAGTGCATCAATGAAAGTATGTTCCTTATGACAAACATCCCTCATCAGGATCCCCCCCCAAAGAAAGATGTTATTCAGAATAAAATTACATCTGATGTATATTAATTCACTGCAGAGAAATAAAAAAACCTGAAACATGCACTCAAATATTCTACTCTTCACTCTAATGAGTGAACCCCAGAACTTTTATAAAGAAGCGAGCAACGAAGAATATTAAACTTTCAACATTTCATCAACATCACATCAAAAATTTAAAAACTTAAACATTAATATAAATAGTAACAACCTGATCACATAATCAGGTTTGAAAATGAGCAACCTTCCATACTAGTCAATTAAGGATGATTTATGAAAAAGTATATTATTCCGTTCGTGGCGACAACGTTGATATTCAGCGTAACAACCTTCGCCAAGGATGTCGATCAAGGAACACTAACCGTTAGAGGAGAAGTTGTTGATACAACGTGTGACTTTGTTAATGGTGATTCAATAACCGATATTGTTGTCGAAGATGTTGTAACCAGTGCAATGAATCAACTTATTAATAATGAAATCTATACTTTAAAAACCGGTTCAACCGCTCATGACTTAGAAATTCAGTGTGATGGCAATACAGCAACAAATATCGAAGTATTAGCCTCAGAGTTTGATGCTAATAACTTTACGTTGAATAAAGGAACTGCTGAAAACGTTGGCTTTGCCATTTTCCTCGGTGATGGAAATATGAGAAGAATGTTACCAGGTGTAAAAACACCGCTGAAAGATAATGGTTCTGGACAATATTTTCTTAATTTAAATGCACAATATGAGCGTACAAGTACCGATCCTGTAACAAAAGGCTCCGTGGAGTCAACCGTGACGATTAAAATCAGTGCAGATTAAAATTTTTATGCCGGTAGCTCTGCTACCGGTATTATTTACGGAGTGATTACATGAGAATTATAACAGCATTGCTGATGTCATTTTTTATTTTACCTGTTCATGCGGGTGTGGTCATCTATGGTACGCGTATTATCTATCCAGAAAAAAACAGAGAAGTTCTCGTACAGTTAATGAATCAAAGCAAAAATGCCTCTTTGATTCAGGCATGGATCGATGATGGAAACACAACTATCGCGCCAGAAAAAATTCAGGTCCCATTTATTCTCACTCCGCCAGTAAGTCGTGTAGCAGGAGGTTCTGGCCAACAACTAAAAATAAAAAAATGCCAAACAATTCACCTCACAATAAAGAAAGTTTATTTTATCTAAATGTTATGGACATCCCTCCAAACAACCCACAAAATGCTGGAAAAAACAAAATTAAACTTGCATTGAAAAACCGTATAAAGTTACTTTGGCGTCCAAGCGGAATAGCTCCGGTAGATAAAAAAATCCTTTCTCAATTAAATATCAAAAAGAAAAACAACGCCATCTCAATAAACAATGAAACAGCCAACTGGATAACAGTTACAACTATCAAAGCACAAAACGTGAAAGTTAATAATGAAAGTATCCTACTGCCTCCATTTTCTAATAACGACATTACATTAAAAAATAACAACGCCTCAGAGTATGAACTAACGGTAGTTGATGATTACGGGAATAATATCAATAGTAAAATCGCTGCAAAATAACAGGTAAAAGTTATGTTAAGGACGACACGATGGGTCGCTGCAATTATTATTTTGTATTCTTTTCCAGGTTATGCTGAAGAAACTTTTGATACACACTTTATGATCGGCGGCATGAGAGGAGAAAAAGTTTCTGAATATCATTTAGATAATAAACAACCGCTTCCAGGAAACTACGAACTTGATGTTTATGTAAACCACCAGTGGCGTGGAAAACAAGATATCATGATCCCAGAGTCACCAACCAAACCATGTCTGCCTGAGGAGCTGTTCACCAAACTGGGGGTGAAGACCGATAAGATCAATACAGAAGATAATTGTATTTCACTGGATGAAGCAGTTCATGGTGGTCAATATCAGTGAACACCGACTAAATTTAAAGATCACACAGGCGTATATCATTGAACTTGAAAGAGGCTACGTTCCCCCAGAAAGTTGGGATCGCGGCATTGATGCTTTTTATACCTCCTATAATTTAAGTCAGTATCGCTCTTATGACAGTAATAATAACAGTAATACAGCCAGTTATGGTCGTTTTAACAGCGGATTAAATTATTTAGTTGGCAATTACACTCTGATGCCAGCTATAGCAAGCCTGATGATATGAAAGGCACATGGCAAAGTAATACTCTTTACCTGGAACGTGGCTGGTCGCAAATATTAAGCACAGTTCAGATAGGAGAAAATTATACATCCTCACTCATATTCGACTCTCTGCGATTTAGCGGAATACGCTTATTTCGCGATATGCAAATGTTACCTGATTCCATGCAGAGCTTTACACCTTTAGTACAAGGTATTGCGCAAAGTAATGCATTGATAACGGTTTCGCAAAATGGCGACATCATTTACCAAAAAGAGGTTCCTCCGGGACCATTTACTATCGCAGATTTGCAACTTTCGGGCAGCGGCGCTGATCTCGATGTCAGCATAAAAGAAGCAGATGGTAGTGTTCGTTCCTTTTTGGTGCCCTACTCTTCCGTGCCCAACATGCTGCAACCAGGTGTTTCAAATTTCGATTTTATCGCCGGACGCAGTAAGATATATGGTGTAAACAATCAGGAGGACTTTCTCGAGGCAAATTATATATATGGCCTCAACAATCTTTTGACACTTTATGGCGGTACGATTTTATCCGATAACTATAATGCTATAACCCTGGGAAATGGTTGGAATACACCGCTGGGTGCCATCTCTTTTGACGCTACCCGATCGAGTAGTAAGTTAAATAATGATATAACACACGAAGGTACGAGCTATCAGGTTGCCTATAATAAATATCTAGTGCAAACGGCTACTCGCTTTAGCGTGGCCGCCTGGCGTTATGCTTCGCAGGATTACAGGACATTCAGCGACCATCTTTACGAAAATGATAAACACAATCATCATAGTGAATATGATGATTTTTATGATATTGGCAGAAAAAATAGCCTTTCTGCCAATATTATGCAACCTTTATCCACCGGCATAAAAATTGCTCTCAACGATGAACAGAACTTATTTTGTACCATTACTTTTAAAAACGTTATCGATGAAAATAAAATATATATATGTCAGTAAAAGGAGTTTACTATGAAGTGGCTTTTATTGCTCTCCTTGAGTCTATATTCTTTTATTGTGCAAAGTGCTCCCTGTACACTGACCAATGTCGGTGAACAACGTGGAACTTACACTCTAAACCCACTTAATATGAAAGGTAATCTCGCTGTTGAAAAAATTGAAAACACTGGAAATATCATTGAGTGTGCGGATTTGCAAGATACGACCAACACCATTAAAGTTCATTTTTTAACACTGAACGCCTTAAGGTTTAAAGTGGGGGGACGTCATTATATTATTAATTTTCCTTTTGAATCTAACGGTAAAAAAATAGAACTACCCGGTAAATCATCTTATAATTTAGAAGAAATCTTATCTGCAATAAATTTCACGATTCCATATTCTATTACTTCGTTACCAGATAATTCTTACATCTCAGATATTTTTCCAGGGGCACCTTTTCCTTTGTTGTTCGAAATTGAAGTGAGCTCATGCATAGGGAGTAATACTAATTGTAACAGCGTCCGCTTTAACTTTAATTTAAATACCATTTTACAGGTTAACTTAATGACTTGTGGTTTTGAAGACAAATCCATCGACACTGGACGATTTGTACTGTCTCGTATCAATAGTGAAAATTATCAGTTTCATCATATAAGATTTGACTGCATCCAGGGCGAGCAAGGTGAATTAGTTTTTGAACCCAGCGAAGTTGAATATTACTTTGAACCGGTGACGATACAGGAGTCAGGAACCAGCATATTAAAAAATGAGTTAGAAAACAGTGAGGACGGTGCGGGTCAAATAGGCTTTCAACTATCCAATGATGGTACGAATGAAATCCAGTATGGCAAAAGCAATAGCTATGCTTTTCAGCATCCCCATGAAGGAAGTAATCAGATTCCTCTATTTATTCGCCCGCGTACATATGGAAATAATGTCTCAAGCGGACAAATAATGAGCCGAGTCAAAATCGTGGTAATGTACAACTAATCTATCTCCCCCACCTTAACTTTGGGGGAGCTGCCGATTAACGTGCCGCTGGGCTAAAAAGCGCAGAATAATCCGTATTGCAGATTCGCTGTACCGCCGGGTGCTGAATCATCCGCTCAGCAAAAATAGCATGGTACTCTTCCATCACATTTTCGACGCGACCAATTTCTACGACAGTTTTATCGGCATAAAAGTCATATGCATAAAGCGTTGGGGCAACGAAGATTGCATTGTGCATCGCACCAAAAGCTTTCATCAACGCGGCATCATCAAACTCGCCGAGGATTTCTACGTTTAATCCCTGGGAGTTAAACCAGTTAAGCAATTTGCGCCCTAACATTGAACGTCGCCCAGGAATCAAAAGCCGCCGTTCTTCCAGACAAGCCGGGAACGGTTTTTCCGGTGGTGGATTTGTACACCAGAAGCTCACGCCACATTCGCCAATTCTCACGGAGAACAGGCCTTCCTGCTGCGTAGAATCTATCGGACAGTCGGAAATGATCATATCCAGTTTATGCTGGCTTAATTGCTCCAGCAGCATTTCGTGGGTGGACTCGAAGCAGCGAAGATGAATCGGCTCACCTTCTACCACTGCGGCGTTAAGTACGCTACTGACCAGGCGTTTGGAAAGTGCATCAGCCACGCCAACGTCAAACAATAAATTGGATTCTTTGCGATAGTTCACAATATCCAGCATTTCCTGGCTTAAGGTGAACATTTTATCGGCATAGCGATAGACCAGCTCTCCCAGCTCGCTGGGTTCGAGACCACGTCCCTTGCGTTTAAATAATTTGCCTTGCAGGCGCTCTTCCAGCGCTCGAATCTGTCCGGTAATGGTTTGTGGTGTTAAATAAAGCGCCTCCGCTGCGCCAACCACGGAACCTTCTTTATAGACATGCCAGAAGTAATACAAGTGGTTGTAATTGATATGAGACATGCTCATTTCTCTCCCTGATAACAATGAAAAGGGAGCCGTTTATGGCTCCCCGGTAAACCGTCCTGTCAAACTGATGGACGCAAACGAACGCGTAACCAGCTGTATCCAATTACCGCCGAAGAGATAGAACCGACCAGGATACCGAGTTTCGCCCAGTTAATCAGTTCTGGATCTACGCTACCAAAGGCCAGGCTGGCAATAAAGATAGACATAGTAAAACCGATACCGCACAGGATCCCCACCGCCATAATTTGCTGATAAGTCGTTCCCTCAGGCAGATGCGCCAGTTTCAAACGCAGCGCCAACCAGCAGAACAGACTAATCCCCAGCGGTTTGCCAATCAGCAAGCCAGCGATGATCCCCAATGGCAGAATGGAGGTCAAGCCATCCAGCGTGACGCCTTGCAGTGAAACGCCAGCATTAGCAAATGCAAACAGCGGTAAAATCAGATACGCCACCCACGGGTGCAACACATGCTCCAATCGCTTCGCTGGAGAACGCCCATGCTTCTCTTTCAAAGGAATAAAGAAGCCGACAATTACCCCCGCCAGGGTTGCGTGAACCCCCGATTTCAACACCGCAGTCCACAACACCACGCCAACCAGAATATAGACACCCGTGCGGCGCACACCACACAGATTCAATACCGCGAGTACCGCAATTGCTACAGCCGCGACGCCAAGAGAGGCCATCGATAAGTCATTAGTGTAGAACAATGCGATGATAATGATGGCCCCAAGATCGTCGATAATAGCCAGAGCCATCAAAAAGATCTTCAGCGCTAACGGAACACGACTTCCCAACAGCGCCAGCACACCAAGTGCAAAGGCAATGTCAGTAGCCGCCGGGATCGCCCACCCTTCGCGGGTAATCGGATCGGCATAGTTAAAGGCCAGATAGAGCAATGCCGGCACAATCATCCCACCAATAGCGGCGATAACTGGAAATGCGGCCTGGCGTAAGCTGGCTAGCGATCCTTGCATCAGTTCACGTTTAACTTCCAAACCAACTAACAGGAAAAATACCGCCATCAGCGCGTCATTTATCCATAACAGCATGTTTTTGTTGATTTCGAGTGAACCAACCCGGAGCTGAACCGGCGTCTCCAGAAAGTCGTGATACCATCCACTGGTTGCGCCGCTATTGGCCATAATCATCGCCAGGATAGCGGCAATGATAAGAATAATGCCTCCCGAGGCATCACTGCTAAAGAATCGATGCAGATGTTTCACTTTTTATTTCTCTTTCAGGTGAATAGATCGTTTTTACTATTTTACCCCGCACAAATCTTCGTTAAAATCAGATTATAGTGTAGGAATAATTCGTTTTTTACGATCCATTGAAGGATTTGCGTCATCAGTGATGAGATGAGTTTTTGACGGCTGTAAGCGCTCACGAGTGACCCTAAGCCCTGATAATCATAGCTTAAGGTGAGGATTTCTGAGGGATTAA
The DNA here is from genome assembly GCF_002965045.1 of Escherichia sp. MOD1-EC6300. Taxonomy (NCBI): domain Bacteria; kingdom Pseudomonadati; phylum Pseudomonadota; class Gammaproteobacteria; order Enterobacterales; family Enterobacteriaceae; genus Escherichia; species Escherichia sp. MOD1-EC6300. The sequence goes on from NZ_PTRH01000007.1 coordinate 199,330, forward strand.
TTAGGAAAAGTAATAATAAAATCGCACTGTGCTATAGCTGTTTATTCCAGAGATGCTTGAAAATATCTAATGTGGAGACAACATTGGCAGGCGACATTCGGTTTAATGAGGATAGAAAGGGATGAGACTCCAGGAAGTTGATAAAACGAGTCGCGCTTGCTAACGTCGAATACCGCATTTCATTTGCTTTCTTGTTTCCTGTAAGGTTACAAACAGCCATTGAATAATCACGGGCGGAAAATGCACGCCAGACATTATTTCTCACGCCACCACTCAAAAACAACCGCGGCGGCGTATCATAATGAGTCGTTTTCTCGCCGCGTTCTTTCACAAATGAAATATGGCACCGGCCTTGATGAATATGCTGTAAATTAGCCATTAGACAACCGCCTAATATAAAGCACTCGTGATCAAGGTAGTGTTGAATATTTATAGAATATGCTTCAGTCAGTACTCTAACCAGTTCAAAATGGCGATACGCCGGAAGAACAGGTTTCACCAGCATCCCCGGATCGTTTTGATGTAATATCGCCCGACCATAATCAATATCAAATAAAGTATCACGTCGCATAGTAAGTAACTCCTTGCGTTGTACGTGATGCGCCAGTGTACCTGGAGACAAACGCTCTTCATAACTTGATGCATATTGATAATGCGACTCTACCGCTGATGAAGAATAATTTGTTGAAATAGCGACGACTCTACCGCTTTGTTCTTCTGCGGTAACAAGACTATAAAGATAGTTGTTACTACCGTTAAACTTTACGCGAAAAGCGCGGGTAGCGAGAGAAATATCAGAAGCAGAAGAGTACTGGCAACTTTCTTTATAGTTTACTTCCCGGGCTAGTTTCATCAACTCACGGTTAAGCCCTGTGCTATTAAGAAGTAATAATTTACGGATATCTGCAAGTGAGGCCCCTTGCTCAATCATCAATGCTAAATGTGTTCTTCGCGGCGTTGTATTTACATGATCCAGAGTGATAAAAGTTCTGGAACAATGATGATAATACATTCTCCTCTGGCCTTGTGCAGAATATCCATATTTTTTGAGGGACGTGCCTCCGCAAGTTGAACATTGGCAAATCAAACCTCTCCAGGAGTGATTCACAATATTACGATAAATATTAAGCGACTGTTCAGATATCACTGGAAACAAGTAACCACATTCACGGCATAAAATATTTTTACCCTGTGCGACATAATCCTGGCTATTCAGCACCCCCAGGTTTTTACATCCTGGTGTTTTGCAACAATCAACATTTACGTTGGTAAACATATCCACTCCCTGCGAATAGCCGTATCTTGATATTGTTCAACGCGAAAAGAACCTGATTCAATGCGTAGCACTGAATCAGGCGGGCATAGCCCTAAATGGCATACATTACATTTATTATGATTATCAGGTTAGCCCCAGGTCACTGCTTCTGGTTTATCACCCCTGGCTTTCATTAATGAATCATTATCAATATCGGCTTTATACTTTAAGAACTTACCATACATTTGTTTTTCAATGTCTGGATTTTTACCTATCTGATTAATGGTCTCAAAACGATCGGTTTTGAGGTTGTATAGGTACTTTGGCTTATTGTTACGATCGATGATCATTTTCCAGTCACCATCACGTATCGCCCATTCGTCGGTTGGATCATCCTGGAATGGCATGTCAATTCCGAAGATTAATGGCTTTTCACGTTTTAGCGCCTTGTTCTCAAGGACAGGAACCAACGATTCGCCATCAAAAGTGCGGTCCGTCGGTAATTTGAAGTTCATCATTTTCGCCAGCGTTGGCATCCAGTCCAGACCATAAACTGGCGTATCTGAAACCATTCCCTTTGGAAGATGCTTTCCGTATTTAATAATCGCCGGAACACGGATGCCGCCTTCCCAAAGGTTATCCTTGCGACCACGTAATCCATCAGTTTTCCCTGCCAAATTCAGTTCATAAACTTTACGTGCTTCACGGGTTACTGGGCCGTTATCACTGGTAAAAATAACGATGGTGTTATCTTCTTCACCCATCGCTTTGATTTTATCCAGTACTTTTCCAACCTGAGCATCCAGATAACTGATGTTGGCATAATATTCTCCTGTACCACGCCAGGGTTTATCCGCCCAGTCGCCATAAAATAAATCAGGATGCTGCTTCTGATAGTCGCTCATATAATGTGAGTACATGTCGAGGTATTTTTTGGGCGAAGCCAGGGGACTGTGCACTTCGGTAAAAGCGACATAAAGGAAGAAAGGCTTACTATCCTTTTTGTTATCCAACCAGTTAACGACTTCCGAACTGACATACTCACCACTCATTTTATCGGCACGAGGTGTAGGTTGCCCGTTACGCAACCAACCCGTCGGATACACCATACCAAAACGGGGACGCTCCTTCGCATTATCCAGAGTAGCGTCGGTAACAAAACCCGCCGTATTAACCAGTGAGTAATCAAAGCCCATATCTTTTGCCTGAGGCTGATCGGTACGATCGCCGCCTGCATTCAGATGCAGCTTACCCATCATTGCCGTGTCGTACCCTTGCGCTTTGAGTAGATTAGCAATCGTGAGTTCGTTACGCCCTAAGGCAACATCTTTGCCTGAAGGAATCCATGAGCGAATTCCAGTACGAAATGGCATCCGGCCGGTTAATAGCCCAGCGCGTGAAGGTGAACTTAAAGGGGCGGGGGCATAGTAGTCAGTAAATTTGACCCCTTCCTGGGCAAGCCTGTCGATATTAGGTGTTTTAACGATCTGATGACCATATGTTGCTAAATCGCCATAACCTAAATCATCCGCCATAATAATGACTAAATTAGGTTGTTTAGCCTCTGCGGCTAAGGCAGGACTAAAAGCATTCCCTGTGCAAACTGCAAGGCCGATCAAACTGGCCATTAACGTTTTCTGCATAATTATTCCCTGATAAAAAATTAGAAATCATAACCAAGCATATAAATCATTTGATCGCCAAAGCCATCGTAGCCCAGCTTATTATCGAAATAACGCCACGTCACACTGGCTTTCCAGCGAGGATAGAACTTCCAGGCAATAGTTAAACCGCCATTTAACCCGTTCCGGCCAAATTGCTGCTCCGTGTAAGCATCGTTCCTGTCCAGTTCTATTTCATTCCAGTTAGATAAAACAAATTTTTCGTCAAATAACATAAATGGCAATACTGCTGTCCAGCCAACAACATAACCATTCCAACCATTCGTTTGACCATATTTAGCTGATACGTAGTCACCAGATTGATTATGTAATCCAATATACGGTTTAAAAAAGCCCCACTCGCCGTTCCAGCCGAGGTAACCGAATCCATAAAACATGTCCAGATCGTCACCCCATGAGTTATCCCATTGGCCATAAATTTTGCCAAAGAATGTCATATCAGAGTCAAAGAGTCTGACATGCGTCATTGCTGAAACCGTATGATTTCTCCCTGCTACAGCATGATTGAGTACATTACTTTCATAAAATGAGTAAAATTCTGCTTCTTTAAAATTTACCCCAAAATCCGCAGTCACTTTCCATACTTCACCACGGTGAGTGTTTACAAATCCACTATTCCAGTCTGCATAACCCGCATTTATTGAACCAAAGGTTCCTTTATATTCTAATGAAGAATATGCAGGAAAATGATAGATAGCTGTTATCAGGGTACACGCAATAAGAAGTCATCTTTTGGCAGACATATAATATGTTCTCCATTCATTGTTTTTATGATTCCATAGGAATTAATACATCAGATAATTCATTTTGATTAAGAACGACTCAGAAAGTATATTTAAAGGTGAATGGCAAAGCGTGATGGAGATCGCAGATTACTTTTACCCCCGGGTGTGGAGGTATCGTGTTTCAAAAAGTGTGTCGATTTTAAATATCACTCATTGATTTATAAACATTTTTCCTCACAAAAAGAAAATTCAATTCTGTACAAGAATATTTTGTATCTTCTATTACTTTCTCCAGTAATAACTCACCATTCAGGCATAACTTAAACCTCTTGTTCATAATCTCAACTTTTGTAAATGAAAACGCACATAAGAGTTAAAATAAACAATGTACTAAAGATTAATTACGCAAAAATGCGAGGCGTCTTCAGGATTAGAATCGATAAAACAGAATGGGTTAAAGAGAGCGATATAATAGCGGCGGGTGCTTGAGGCTGTCTGTCTCAGGCATTAGCTGAACGGCAGATAGAGAAAAGCCCCGAGTGATATTTTACCATCAACCCGAGGCCCCCTATATGCAGAACACATGTAGAGTGCCTCTTACTGACCGTAAGGTCAAGGAGAAGAGAGCAATGAAGCAGCATAAGGCGATGATTGTCGCCCTGATCGTCATCTGTATCACCGCCGTAGTGGCGGCGCTGGTAACGAGAAAAGACCTCTGTGAGGTTCACATCCGAACTGGCCAGACGGAGGTTGCTGTTTTCACGGCTTACGAATCCGAGTAAGAGCAACGGCGGGGAGTGATCCCCGCCACTTTACAGGTGCTCGCATATCTTCAACGCACCCTATTTTTACCTGGCCTGCCCACGGGCAGGCTTTTGGGGAGGTTAGCGAGTCAGGTCGTCGAAAAACTTCTTCACACCATCAAAGAAGCTCTTTGAGCGCGGGCTGTTGTGCTCGCCGGTTGGGCCACCGAAGCTTTCTTGCAGCTCTTGCAGCAGCTGTTTCTGCTTCTCGTTCAGGCCTACCGGTGTTTCGACGACAACGCGGCACAGCAAATCACCCTGTGCGCCACCGCGGACAGACTTGACGCCTTTACCGCGCATACGGAACAGCTTACCGGTCTGGGTTTCGCCAGGCACTTTCAGTTTGACGCGACCATCAAGAGTCGGTACTTCGATTTCGCCACCCAGCGCCGCCATAGCGAAGTTGATCGGGACTTCGCAATACAGGTTGTTGCCTTCACGCTCGAAAATCGGGTGCTGTTTAACCTGAACCTGAACGTACAGATCGCCTGCCGGTGCGCCATGCTCGCCCGCTTCACCTTCGCCCGCAAGACGGATGCGGTCTCCAGTGTCCACTCCTGCCGGGATTTTAACGGACAGCGTTTTGCTGCGCTCAACACGACCATGACCATGACATTTGTTGCACGGATCTTTGATCAGCGTACCGCGGCCCTGACAGTGTGGACAGGTCTGCTGTACAGCGAAGAAGCCCTGGCGCATCTGCACCTGACCAGAGCCATGACAGGTCGGACAGGTCTGCGGCTGTGTACCTGGTTTTGCACCGCTACCGTGGCAAACGTCACACTCTTCCAGAGTCGGAATGCGGATCTCTTTGGTCACGCCACGTACAGCTTCTTCGAGGGTGAGCTCCATGTTATAGCGTAAATCAGCACCGCGCGCCGCACGTTGACGACCACGTCCGCCGCCAAAAATATCGCCGAAAACGTCACCAAAAATATCGCTGAAGTCTGCGCCGCCGCCAAAACCGCCGCCGCCCATGCCGCCTTGCTCAAACGCAGCATGACCATACTGATCGTATGCCGCACGTTTTTGCGAGTCGGTCAGAACTTCATAAGCTTCCTTGATCTCTTTAAATTTCGCCTCGGCCTCTTTGTCACCCTGGTTACGGTCCGGGTGGTATTTCATGGCCAGGCGTTTGTAGGCCTTTTTGATTTCACGCTCTTCCGCTGTTTTGGAAACGCCTAAAATCTCGTAATAATCTTGCTTAGCCATCTTTTTTAAATTGCCCCTAGATGAATGCACGGGCGGAGAGGAAATTCCCCTTCGCCCGTGTCAGTATAATTACCCGTTTATAGGGCGATTATTTTTTGTCTTTGACTTCTTCAAATTCAGCGTCGACAACATCGTCATCTTTCGCGTTGTTTGCAGAAGCATCAGCACCGGCAGTCTGCTGCTGGGCATGTTGCTGCTGGGCGATTTCCATCAGTTTCTGGGAAACCTGTGCCAGTTCCTGCATTTTCGCTTCGATAGCGGCTTTGTCTTCACCTTTCAGAGCAGTTTCCAGTGCAGTCAGCGCAGACTCGATAGCAGTTTTGTCGTCAGCCGGCAGTTTGTCGCCTGCTTCTTCAACCTGCTTACGGGTGCTGTGCAGCAGATGGTCGCCCTGGTTGCGAGTCTGTACCAGCTCTTCAAACTTACGGTCAGCTTCGGCGTTAGCTTCTGCGTCGCGTACCATTTTCTGGATTTCATCTTCGTTCAGACCAGAAGAAGCCTTGATGGTGATCTTCTGCTCTTTACCGCTGTTTTTATCTTTCGCGGAAACGTGCAGGATACCGTCAGCATCGATATCGAAGGTAACTTCGATCTGCGGCATACCGCGCGGTGCCGGGTTGATACCATCCAGGTTGAACTGACCCAGAGATTTGTTATCAGCTGCACGTTTACGTTCACCCTGCAGCACGTGGATGGTTACCGCAGACTGGTTATCTTCAGCGGTAGAGAACACCTGGCTGTGCTTGGTCGGGATAGTGGTGTTTTTCGCGATCAGCGTCGTCATCACACCGCCCATGGTTTCGATACCCAGAGACAGCGGGGTAACGTCCAGCAGCAGTACGTCTTTTACGTCACCAGTCAGAACACCACCCTGAACAGCAGCGCCGATTGCTACAGCTTCGTCCGGGTTAACGTCTTTACGCGGCTCTTTACCAAAGAATTCAGCAACTTTCTTCTGAACCATTGGCATACGAGTCTGACCACCCACGAGGATAACGTCGTCGATATCAGATACGGACAGGCCAGCGTCCTGCAGTGCAACTTTCAGCGGCTCAATGGAACGGTTTACCAGGTCTTCAACCAGGCTTTCCAGTTTCGCACGAGTCACTTTGATGTTCATGTGTTTCGGACCGGTCGCGTCTGCAGTGATATACGGCAGGTTAACGTCGGTCTGCTGAGCGGAAGAAAGTTCGATTTTCGCTTTTTCTGCCGCTTCTTTCAGGCGCTGCATTGCCAGCGGATCGTTGCGCAGGTCAATGCCCTGATCTTTCTTGAATTCTTCAACCAGATAGTTAATCAGACGGCTGTCGAAGTCTTCACCACCCAGGTGGGTATCACCGTTGGTTGCCAGAACTTCGAAGGTTTTTTCGCCGTCAACTTCGTCGATTTCGATAATAGAAATATCGAAAGTACCACCACCCAGGTCATAAACCGCGATAGTACGGTTGCCAGTACCTTTGTCCAGACCATAAGCCAGCGCAGCTGCGGTCGGTTCGTTGATGATACGTTTTACTTCCAGACCAGCGATACGGCCTGCGTCTTTGGTTGCCTGACGCTGAGCATCGTTAAAGTATGCCGGTACGGTAATAACAGCTTCAGTTACCGGTTCGCCCAGGTAATCTTCCGCGGTTTTCTTCATTTTTTTCAGCACTTCAGCAGAAATCTGCGGCGGTGCCATTTTTTGGCCTTTAACTTCGACCCAAGCGTCGCCGTTATCAGCAGCAATAATTTTGAACGGCATGATGGAAACATCACGCTGTACTTCTTCGTCCTGGAAGCGGCGGCCAATCAGGCGTTTAATCGCAAACAGGGTGTTTTGCGGGTTCGTCACTGCCTGACGTTTAGCCGGCTGACCAACCAGAGTTTCACCATCCTGGGTATAGGCAATGATAGAAGGCGTGGTGCGATCGCCTTCGGCGTTCTCCAGCACTCGCGGAGTGGTGCCATCCATAATCGCTACACAAGAGTTGGTAGTACCCAGGTCGATACCAATTATTTTACCCATCTAAACGTCTCCACTATATATTCGGTCATCATGTGGTTGTGAGTCTGTAATAGGGGCGAAACGTCTGGTTTCAACTGCCCAATTTCATTTTTTTGCAGACTCACTCACTGCGGTTGACTACTAAATGGGGTCGTAACCCACGTCATCAAGGGGGAGATGCAAAAATTTTTTGTGCTTTTGCGCAGAAATTTCGCGATATGCCAGAACAAGACACGAAACTGACAGCAATTTTATTCATATAAAGAATGAATGGCAGCCAAGACATTCATAGAAAAATTGTAATAAAAAGAAAATATTACGTACCTGAATCTTCTCTTTATCAGCAGTAAACTAGTGGGTATTCATCCCCTACCTCTCCCCACTAAGAGAATACTTATGAAATCCGTTTTTACGCTTTCCGCCAGCCTGGCAATTAGCCTGTTGCTTTGCTGCACAGCGCAGGCAAACGACCATAAAATCCTCGGCGTCATTGCCATGCCGCGTAACGAAACCAACGATCTGGCGCTGAAACTTCCTGTTTGTCGCATTGTTAAACGCATTCAACTCACTGCCGACCATGGCGATTTACAGTTAAGTGGTGCATCGGTTTATTTCAAAGCCGCCCGTAGCGCCAGTCAGAGCCTGAATATTCCTTCAGAAATAAAAGAAGGGCAAACCACTGACTGGATCAACATTAACAGCGATAACGACAATAAACGCTGCGTCTCAAAAATCACCTTTTCCGGCCATACGGTGAACTCATCGGATATGGCCACGCTGAAAATTATCGGCGACGACTAACGCCAGAATATAGAAGCCACAAAAAATGAATGTTAATTACCTGAATGATTCAGATCTGGATTTTCTCCAGCATTGTAGTGAGGAACAATTGGCAAATTTCGCCCGGCTGCTCACCCATAATGAAAAAGGCAAAACTCGCCTCTCCAGCGTACTGATGCGCAACGAACTGTTTAAATCGATGGAAGGACATCCCGAGCAACATCGCCGCAACTGGCAGCTGATTGCCGGAGAATTACAGCATTTTGGTGGCGATAGTATCGCCAACAAACTGCGTGGACACGGTAAATTGTATCGGGCCATTTTGCTCGATGTTTCAAAACGATTGAAGCTGAAAGCCGACAAAGAGATGTCTACGTTTGAAATTGAGCAACAGTTACTGGAACAATTTCTGCGTAATACCTGGAAGAAAATGGACGAGGAACATAAGCAGGAGTTTCTGCACGCGGTCGATGCCAGGGTGAATGAGCTGGAAGAGCTGCTGCCGCTGCTGATGAAAGACAAATTATTGGCAAAAGGCGTGTCGCATTTGCTTTCCAGCCAATTGACCCGCATTTTACGCACCCACGCAGCAATGAGCGTACTTGGGCATGGTTTGCTGCGCGGCGCGGGGCTGGGAGGCCCTGTAGGCGCGGCACTAAATGGGGTTAAAGCGGTCAGCGGCAGCGCCTATCGCGTGACGATTCCAGCCGTACTGCAAATCGCCTGCCTGCGCCGGATGGTTAGTGCCACTCAGGTCTGATACCGGAAACCGGGGAAAATTTTCATTTTCCCTTCAAAAGATCGTAGACACTGCCCCACTGGCTGATTATTATGCCGCGCCCTGAAAACACTACAGTTATTCAGGGAAATTATTTCACCATTCATTCGATGATGATTTTTGAGGAATTATGGGCAACACTAAGTTGGCTAATCCGGCACCGCTGGGCCTGATGGGCTTCGGCATGACCACCATTCTGCTTAACCTGCACAACGTGGGTTATTTCGCTCTTGACGGTATTATTCTTGCAATGGGCATTTTCTACGGCGGCATCGCGCAAATTTTTGCTGGTCTGCTGGAGTACAAAAAAGGCAATACTTTCGGTTTAACCGCATTCACCTCTTACGGTTCTTTCTGGCTGACGCTGGTTGCGATTCTGCTGATGCCGAAACTGGGTCTGACCGATGCGCCAAATGCACAGTTCCTTGGTGTCTACCTTGGTCTGTGGGGCGTATTTACGCTGTTTATGTTCTTCGGCACGCTGAAAGGCGCACGCGTTCTGCAATTCGTTTTCTTTAGCCTGACCGTGCTGTTTGCCCTGCTGGCGATCGGTAACATTGTCGGTAATGCCGCGATCATCCACTTTGCCGGCTGGATTGGTCTGATCTGCGGTGCCAGCGCAATCTATCTGGCGATGGGTGAAGTACTGAACGAGCAGTTTGGTCGCACCGTTCTGCCGATTGGTGAATCCCACTAATTGTTTTGAGATCCCCCCGCTCGGGGGGATTTTTTTATTCGCTAACTTCGCGTCTTGCACTCTTCGGTCTGAATGCTGCAACTACTTCCGGTGCCGTTTCAACGTATGGCCCTTCCAGCAACTGAATGCAGTACGGTACGCTGGCAAAAATACCGTGTACCACAACGTTACCCTCTGCATCCTTCACCCCTTCCAGCGTCTCTTTAATAGACTTCGGCTGACCGGGTAAGTTAAGGATTAGTGCTTGTTTGCGAATCACGCCCACCTGGCGCGAAAGGATCGCGGTTGGAACAAAATGCAGGCTAATTTGGCGCATCTGTTCACCAAAGCCCGGCATCTCGCGGTCCGCTACTGCCAGCGTCGCATCGGGCGTTACGTCACGACGCGCCGGGCCAGTTCCGCCCGTGGTGAGCACCAGATGGCAACTCATTTCATCCACCAGCTCACACAACGTTTGCTCGATGATCGCCTGCTCATCGGGGATTAAGCGGGTTTCCAGTTCAAACGGCGTGGTTAGCGCCGATGTCAGCCATTCTTCCAGCGCTGGGATGCCTTTATCCTGATAAACGCCGCTGGATGCGCGATCAGAGATGGAAACTAAGCCAATACGTAAAGTATTCATCAAGATTTTTCCGTTTAAACAGTCTCGTTAAACAGAATGATACACTGCGAAGGGAGTGACAGACAGGCTTCAGAAGAGGTAGCGTGACCGACTTCCCGGTCACGCTAAGAATGATTACAGCAGATCGCCAATCATTTTTTCCAGTTTTTCCTGGTCAACAGCAAACTTACGGATACCTTCCGCCAGTTTATCTACTGCCATTGGATCCTGGTTGTGCTGCCACAGGAACTCGGACTCAGTGATACGCGCCGGACGCGCTTTCACTTCGCCGGTGTAAGACAGTTTACGCTCGATAGCCCCTTCGCTCTCAGCCAGCTCTTTCAGCAGTGCCGGTGCGATGGTCAGACGGTCGCAGCCTGCCAGTTCCAGAATTTCGCCGATGTTACGGAAGCTTGCGCCCATCACCACGGTTTCATAACCGTGCTCTTTGTAGTACTGGTAGATTTCAGATACAGAAACCACGCCCGGATCTTCTGCCGGAGCGTACTCTTTCTTATCAGTATTCGCTTTGTACCAGTCAAGAATACGGCCAACAAATGGCGAGATCAGGAACACGCCTGCTTCCGCACAAGCACGAGCCTGAGCGAAGGAGAACAGCAGGGTCAGGTTACAGTTGATACCTTCTTTTTCCAGCTGTTCTGCAGCACGGATACCCTGCCAGGTAGAAGCCAGTTTGATCAGAATACGATCGTTGCTAATACCTGCATCGTTGTAGAGTTTGATCAGGCGTTTTGCTTTCGCAATTGACGCTTCGGTGTCATAGGAAAGACGCGCATCAACTTCAGTTGAGATACGGCCCGGAACCAGTTTCAGGATTTCCAGACCAATATTTACTGCCAGTTTGTCGGTCGCGTCCACGATCTGCTGCGCGCGATCGTTGCTCTGCTGTTTCGCCCAGGCGACAGCATCATCAATCAACTTACGATATTCCGGAATCTGCGCTGCGTTAAGAATGAGAGAAGGGTTGGTTGTGGCATCCTGCGGTTGATACAGCTTCATTGCCGCGATGTCCCCAGTGTCGGCCACTACGGTGGTGTACTGACGAAGGGAGGTCAATTTGTCCGTCATGATAGTATTTCTCTTTAAACAGCTTGTTAGGGGGATGTAACCGGTCTGCCCTGATGATATCACGACGCAACGTCAGCGCAACCGCCGACAAGACGGTTATCGCCAGGCGAGACTGTTTCAGATTTCTGACACTGCGTTGATATCGCCCGCCATTTTTATACAAAACCTCATGTATGCTACGCAGAAGTTATCAAGTACCTCGTAGCGTATATACTTCTTAAACAATTGGTAACGTTTACACAGGAAAGTCATCGCGACCGGCAATAAGAGGGATATGCATGCCAGATTTTTTCTCCTTTATTAACAGCGTCCTTTGGGGATCGGTAATGATTTACCTGCTCTTCGGCGCAGGTTGTTGGTTCACTTTTCGCACCGGATTTGTGCAGTTTCGCTACATCCGCCAGTTTGGCAAAAGTCTTAAAAATAGCATTCATCCACAGCCAGGCGGTTTAACCTCATTTCAGTCATTGTGTACCAGTCTTGCGGCGCGCGTGGGGAGTGGCAACCTGGCCGGCGTTGCACTGGCAATTACCGCCGGTGGACCTGGAGCCGTCTTCTGGATGTGGGTTGCCGCGTTTATTGGCATGGCGACTTCTTTTGCTGAATGCTCCCTCGCACAACTTTATAAAGAACGTGACGTCAGTGGGCAGTTTCGCGGCGGGCCAGCATGGTATATGGCGCGAGGACTGGGGATGCGCTGGATGGGCGTTCTGTTCGCCCTCTTTTTACTCATCGCCTACGGCATAATTTTCAGCGGAGTTCAGGCGAACGCCGTTGCCCGCGCTCTGAGTTTTTCTTTCGATTTCCCTCCGCTGGTGACAGGTATTATTCTCGCTGTCTTTGCTCTGCTGGCGATTACTCGCGGTCTTCATGGCGTCGCCCAGCTCATGCAGTGGTTTGTCCCGTTGATGGCGTTAATCTGGGTACTGACCAGTCTGGTGATTTGCGTAATGAATATCGGGCAACTTCCCCACGTCATTTGGTCTATTTTTGAGAGTGCTTTTGGCTGGCAGGAAGCGGCAGGCGGCGCGGCGGGATATACCTTAAGCCAGGCGATTACTAACGGTTTTCAGCGCAGTATGTTTTCCAATGAGGCGGGAATGGGGTCGACGCCAAACGCGGCAGCGGCAGCTGCGTCCTGGCCTCCGCATCCCGCAGCGCAAGGGATTGTCCAGATGATTGGCATTTTTATCGACACCCTGGTCATCTGTACGGCAAGCGCCATGCTGATATTACTGGCGGGTAACGGCACAACCTACATGCCGCTGGAAGGTATTCAGCTTATCCAGAAGGCGATGCGGGTGCTAATGGGCTCCTGGGGTGCGGAGTTTGTTACCCTCGTGGTTATTCTGTTTGCCTTCAGCTCCATCGTTGCCAACTACATTTATGCCGAAAACAATCTCTTCTTCTTACGCCTGAACAACCCTAAAGCGATCTGGTGTCTGCGAATCTGCACCTTCGCAACGGTCATCGGCGGCACCTTGCTAAGTCTTCCGCTGATGTGGCAACTGGCAGATATCATAATGGCCTGCATGGCTATTACCAATTTGACCGCCATATTACTGCTCTCGCCTGTGGTTCATACCATTGCCAGTGATTATCTACGCCAGCGTAAACTCGGCGTGCGCCCGGTGTTTGATCCGTTGCGTTATCCGGATATTGGTCGCCAGCTTTCTCCGGACGCGTGGGATGATGTTTCGCAGGAGTAATCACAACTATCGATCAACTCATTCTCTTTTTTTGCTAAAGTCGGCATAAATTTCCTGCAAGGACTGGATATGCTGATTCTTATTTCACCTGCGAAAACGCTCGATTACCAAAGCCCGTTGCCCACCACGCGCTATACGCTGCCGGAGCTGTTAGACAATTCCCAGCAGTTGATCCATGAAGCGCGGAAACTGACGCCTCCGCAGATTAGCACGCTGATGCGCATCAGCGACAAACTGGCGGGTATCAACGCCGCTCGCTTTCATGACTGGCAGCCAGATTTCACGCCAGAGAATGCCCGACAAGCGATTCTGGCATTTAAAGGTGATGTCTATACTGGCTTGCAGGCCGAAACCTTCAGCGAAGACGATTTCGATTTTGCCCAACAACATTTGCGAATGCTTTCCGGCTTGTATGGCGTACTGCGCCCGCTCGATTTAATGCAGCCTTATCGTCTGGAAATGGGGATCCGTCTTGAGAATGCCCGAGGGAAAGATCTGTATCAATTCTGGGGAGATATCATCACCAACAAGCTGAACGAGGCGCTCGCAGCACAAGGCGATAATGTGGTGATTAATCTGGCGTCAGATGAGTATTTTAAATCGGTGAAGCCGAAGAAATTGAATGCCGAGATTATCAAGCCAGTGTTCCTCGATGAGAAGAACGGCAAATTTAAGATAATCAGCTTCTACGCTAAGAAAGCACGCGGTCTGATGAGTCGTTTCATTATTGAAAATCGGCTGACCAAACCAGAGCAACTAACTGGCTTTAATAGCGAAGGTTACTTCTTTGATGAAGCTTCCTCCAGTGATGGGGAACTGGTGTTTAAACGCTACGAGCAGCGTTAAGTTTGCAGTAAATGCCGGATGCGGCGTGAACGCCTTATCCGGCCTACAAAAGCATGCAGATTCAATATATTGCAGAATTAACGTAGGCCTGATAAGACGCGCCAGCGTCGCATCAGGCGCTGAATGCCGGATTGTTACCCGGCATTTGTCATTTAGCGGTGATGTTTGCCTGGACCATGACCGCCGTGATGATCATGAGGAGCTTTCTTATGGTGGCGCGGCGGTGGCGGCGGTCCGTGTGGGTGCCAGCGATTGCCTCGCCATTCATAATGTTGTTTCCACCAGCCGTGGTCGCGCCAGTGACCGCCATCCCAGTAATAGCCACGATTATCACGATCGCCTATCTGTAATTTTACTGACGGGACTAACGTAATTTCCGCAGCCTGTGCTGCCATGGGAGCGACCAGAACCAGGGAAAGTGCGAGTACGATAGATTGCATCTTTTTCACAGGTTACTCCTTTTATCATTGCCCGTTATGGGTCGATATCCGGAGATTACGCGATGAGAACGGCGGTTGTTATTCTCCGCAATCCTAATCTCTAAGTTACCGCATTTATTGAGAATTTCTCCTTTTTTCCTGTCGTTTTTCTCCATATTTTCTTCATAAAAAAGCCGGGCTGTATAAAAGCAAACCCGGCCTGATTGAGATAATGAATAGATGTTACTGATGATTCATCATCAATTTACGCAACGCAGCAAAATCGGCGGGCAGATTATGCGAAAGCAAGGGTAAATCAGCACGTTCTGCCAGCTCTTTTGGCAGATCCAATGTTTCACCGAGAATCGCTTCCACGCTCTCTTTAAATTTCGCCGGATGCGCGGTGCCGAGGAACAAGCCATATTCGCCTGGATGCAACTGGTCACGCAGCGCACGATAAGCTACGGCAGCGTGCGGCTCCGAGGTATAGCCCAGCGCTTTTAACTCACGCATTGTCTGTTGCGTGGTTTCATCATCTACGGCTGCATAACCCAGCTCTTTCAGTTGCCAGATTTTGCGGCGGAACAACTCTTCCACACGCGGCCAGTTGTTCGGTTGACTCACGTCCATCGCGTTGGATAACGTCGCCTGAGTCGCTTTAGGGGACCACTGCCCGTCGTGCAGGAAACGCGGCACTGTATCGTTCACGTTAGTGGCAGCGATAAAACGCTTCACCGGCAGGCCAAGAGATTTCGCCAGCAGGCCCGCAGTCAAATCGCCGAAGTTACCGCTCGGCACCGAGACAACCAGCTGGTTGCGCGCTTCCTGCGGCAGCTGCGCAACAGCTTCAAAGTAGTAGCAAATCTGCGCCAGCAAACGGCTGATGTTAATGGAGTTAGCAGAGTTTAGCCCCAGCGCCACTTTCAGTTCTTCATCATCAAACGCCTGCTTCACCAGCGCCTGACAGGCATCGAAATCGCCGTCGATGGCAACAGTTTCAATATTGCCGCCCAATGTACAGAACAGTTTTTCTTGCAGTGGACTGATTTTGCCTCTTGGATAGAGGATAACCACTTTCACATTCGGTAAACCGTAGAAAGCATGAGCCACTGCCGCTCCAGTATCACCGGAGGTCGCGGTCAGAATGGTCACTGGCTTATCGCCCGCAATATGGGTCAGCATTTGTGCCATAAAGCGACCGCCGAAATCTTTAAATGCCAGTGTTGGCCCATGAAACAATTCCAGACAACCGACATCGCTTTCAACATTGGCGACCGGAGCCGGGAAGGCAAACGCCGCGCGCACGCGCTCTTCCAGTATTTCCTGCGGGATCTCATCACCAATAAACGCCGAGAGGATCTTCGCACTGCGGGTGACAAAATCCAGCTTCAGCATCTCATCAATTTCAGTCAGGCTGAATTCCGGCAGGTCGTGCGGGAAAAACAGCCCCTGATTTTTGCCCAACCCCTGGGTTACGGCTTGCGCAAAGCTGACCTGCTCATTGTGATCTTTCAGATTGTAGAGTTTCATTTAGTTTTCCAGTACTCGTGCGCCCGCCGTATCCAGCCGGCAAATATGAACAAAACCTTCCTGATTTTGCAGGTAGTTCTTACCCAACCAGTCGGCAACGCGCTGGGCGGTATCCGGCTTGTCACACAGAGCGAACAAAGTCGGGCCGGAGCCGGAGATACCGCTCGCTACCGCGCCGATTTCCGCGACCGCCTGCCGCGCCTGCCGGAAGCCTGGCAGTAACCGTTCACGGTAGGGTTCAGCGATAACATCTTTCATCAGCTTCGCGGCAAGCTCAGGCTGACGGGAATAGCAGGCGTGAATGAAGCCTGCCAGATGTCGCCCGTGCGCAATGCAATCCTGGCGGCGATACTGCGCCGGTAAAATCGCCCTGGCTTCTGCCGTCGAGACTTTAATCCCCGGATACGCCAGAACCCACAGCCACTCATCAAACCCTGGCACTTGCTGGCTGATGATGTCGTTTTCTTCGATCATCAACTGCATACCACCAAGAAAACACGGTGCCACGTTGTCGTAATGAATGCTGCCGGAGATACGCCCTTCCAGCTCGCCCATCAAAGCCAGCAAACGAGTGTCATTAAGCGGCTTGCCGCAGTGTTCATTCATCGCCATCAGCGCCGCGACCACCGAACAGGCACTGGAGCCTAAGCCCGAGCCGATCGGCATATTCTTTTCCAGCGTCATTGCCACTGGAATTTGCTTGCCCAGCTCCTGGCAAAAACGCTCCCAGCACTGATAAACGATATTTTCCCGTGGTTCTGACGGCAGCTTATCGGCAAAACGTCCGAGATTGTTGAGACTGAATGTCTCTGCCGCCTCAACCGTGACTACATCTCCGAGCAATGCACCATCAACAGGTGTCACCGCCGCCCCGAGCACATCAAACCCGACGCTCATATTGGCACTGGAAGCCGGGGCATAAACTTTAACCATGTCAGACTCCTAACTTCCATGAGAGGGTACGTAGCAGATCGGCAAAGACACCAGCAGCTGTAACGTCATTGCCCGCGCCATATCCGCGCAGAACCAACGGCAGCGGCTGATAATAGTGGCTATAGAAGGCCAGGGCGTTTTCGCCATTTTTCACTTTGAACAGCGGATCATTGCCATCCACTTCGGCAATCTTCACGCGGCAGATGCCATCTTCATCAATATTGCCAACATAGCGCAAAACTTTGCCCTCATCACGAGCCTTCGCCACGCGTGCGGCAAAGAGATCGTCGAGCTGTGACAGATTCGCCATAAAAGCTGCAACATCACCCTCTGCGTTAAACTCTGCGGGCAGCACAGGTTCAATTTCAATATCCGCCAGTTCCAGTTCACGTCCCGTTTCACGGGCGAGAATCAATAGCTTACGCGCCACATCCATACCAGAAAGATCATCTCGCGGGTCCGGTTCGGTATAACCCATTTCCCGCGCCAGCGTGGTCGCCTCGGAGAAACTCATGCCTTCGTCTAACTTGCCGAAGATATAAGAAAGCGAACCGGAAAGAATGCCGGAGAACTTCATTAATTCATCACCTGCGTTGAGCAGATTTTGCAGGTTCTCAATAACCGGTAATCCAGCCCCAACGTTAGTGTCATAGAGGAATTTACGCCGCGATTTTTCCGCCGCATAACGCAACTGATGGTAGTAATCCATCGACGAGGTGTTGGCCTTTTTGTTTGGCGTAACCACGTGGAAACCTTCGCGCAGGAAGTCAGCATACTGATCCGCCACCGCCTGGCTGGAGGTACAGTCGACAATCACCGGATTCAGCAAATGATATTCTTTCACCAGGCGAATTAAGCGCCCGAGGTTAAACGGCTCTTTGGCTTGCGCCAGTTCTTCCTGCCAGTTCTCCAGATTAAGGCCATGCACATTGGTGAGCAGAGCCTTTGAGTTGGCAACGCCGCAGACACGTAAGTCGATATGTTTATTCTTCAGCCAGCTTTGCTGGCGCTTCAGTTGCTCCAGCAGCGCACCGCCAACACCACCGACGCCAATCACAAACACTTCGATAACCTGATCGGTATTGAACAGCATCTGGTGGGTAACGCGCACGCCAGTGGTCGCATCATCGTTATTTACCACGACAGAGATTGAGCGTTCAGAAGATCCCTGAGCAATGGCGACAATGTTGATATTGGCGCGGGCCAGCGCGGCAAAGAATTTCGCCGAGATCCCACGCAAGGTGCGCATACCATCACCTACCACCGAGATAATGGCTAGCCGTTCCGTCACCGCCAGCGGCTCCAGCAAGCCTTCCTTCAGTTCAAGATAGAACTCTTCCTGCATCGCCCGTTCAGCTCGCACACAGTCGCTTTGTGGAACGCAGAAACTGATACTGTATTCAGAAGACGATTGCGTAATCAGCACCACTGAAATGCGAGCGCGTGACATCGCTGCAAAGACGCGCGCCGCCATGCCGACCATTCCTTTCATCCCCGGGCCGGAAACACTGAACATTGCCATATTATTCAGATTGGAAATGCCCTTGACCGGTAATTCGTCTTCATCACGGCTGGCGCCAATGAGCGTACCTGGTGCTTGAGGATTTCCGGTGTTTTTAATCAGGCAAGGGATCTGGAACTGAGCGATGGGGGTAATGGTGCGGGGGTGAAGAACTTTAGCGCCGAAGTAGGAAAGCTCCATCGCTTCCTGATAGGACATCGACTTCAACAACCTCGCATCGGGCACCTGACGCGGGTCGCAGGTATAGACCCCGTCAACGTCCGTCCAGATCTCGCAACAATCGGCGCGTAAACAGGCAGCCAGTACCGCGGCGGAGTAGTCGGAACCGTTACGTCCAAGCACCACCAGTTCGCCTTTTTCATTACCGGCGGTGAAACCTGCCATCAGCACCATGTGGTCAGCCGGAATGCGGCTTGCCGCAATACGGCGGGTGGACTCAGCAATATCGACGGTAGATTCGAGGTAATGACCGACTGCCAGCAGTTTTTCGACCGGATCGATTACGGTAACGTTGTGACCACGCGCTTCTAACACGCCGGCCATAATGGCGATCGACATTTTCTCGCCACGGCAAATCAGTGCCGCGTTGATGCTATCCGGGCACTGCCCTAACAAACTAATACCATGCAGGACATGTTTAATTTGGGCAAATTCCTGGTCGACGAAAGTTTTCAGCTGCGCCAGCGGGAATCCCGGCTGAGCGGCGGCGAGTCCCGTCAGAAGTTCGGCAAAAATACGTTCGGCATCGCTGATATTGGGTAAAGCATCCTGGCCGCTAATCGTTTTTTCAATCATCGCCACCAGGTGGTTGGTGATTTTGGCAGGGGCAGAGAGGACGGTAGCCACCTGCCCCTGCCTGGCATTGCTTTCCAGAATATCGGCAACCCGCAGAAAACGTTCTGCATTTGCCACTGATGTACCGCCGAACTTCAACACTCGCATGGTTGTTACCTCGTTACCTTTGGTCGAAAAAAAAGCCCGCACTGTCAGGTGCGGGCTTTTTTCTGTGTTTCCTGTACGCGTCAGCCCGCACCGTTACCTGTGGTAATGGTGATGGTGGTGGTAATGGTGGTGCTAATGCGTTTCATGGATGTTGTGTACTCTGTAATTTTTATCTGTCTGTGCGCTATGCCTATATTGGTTAAAGTATTTAGTGACCTAAGTCAATAAAATTTTAATTTACTCACGGTAGGTAACCAGTTCAGAAGCTGCTGTCAGAGACTCTTTTTTTAATCCACACAGAGACATATTGCCCGTTGCAGTCAGAATGAAAAGCTGAAAAATACTTACTAAGGCGTTTTTTATTTGGTGATATTTTTTTCAATATCATGCAGCAAACGATGCAACATTGCCGTGTCTCGTTGCTCTAAAAGCCCCAGCCGTTGTTGTAACCAGTCGACCAGTTTTGTGTCATCTGCCACTGCCAGGGTCGTCAGCAATGACATGGCTCGTTCGCGTAAAGCTTGCAGTTGATGTTGGTCTGCCGTTGTGTCACTTTTGGCCGGTTGTTGTATTAATGTTGCTAATTGATAGCAATAAACCATCACCGCCTGTCCCAGATTCAGCGAAGGATAATCTGCCACCATCGGGACACCAGTAAGAACGTCAGCCAAGGCTAACTCCTCGTTAGTCAGCCCGGAATCTTCGCGACCAAACACCAGCGCTGCATGGCTCATCCACGAGGATTTTTCCTCTAACAGCGGCACCAGTTCCACCGGCGTGGCGTAGTAATGATATTTCGCCCGACTGCGTGCAGTGGTGGCGACAGTGAAGTCGACATCGTGTAACGATTCAGCCAGAGTTGGGAAAACTTTAATATTATCAATAATATCACCAGATCCATGTGCGACCCAGCGGGTAGCTGGCTCCAGGTGTGCCTGACTATCGACAATTCGCAGCTCGCTAAACCCCATCGTTTTCATTGCCCGCGCCGCTGCCCCAATATTTTCTGCTCTGGCGGGTGCGACCAGAATAATCGTTATACGCATATTGTCACTCTTCTTGACCTAATAACCGCGCACAGGGTGATCATTGTCAACTTATTACGCGGATCGAATTTACAAACCCTTAACGTAAGTCGCAGAAAAAGCCCTTCACTTAACTTAAAAAAGGCTAAACTATTTCCTGACTATACTAATGGTTGAATTGTTAAAAAATGCTACATATCCTTCTGTTTACTTAGGATAATTTTATAAAAAATAAATCTCGACAATTGGATTCACCACGTTTATTAGTTGTATGATGCAACTAGTTGGATTATTAAAATAATGTGACGAAAGCTAGCATTTAGATACGATGATTTCATCAAACTGTTAACGTGCTACAATTGAACTTGATATATGTCAACGAAGCGTAGTTTTATTGGGTGTCCGGCCCCTCTTAGCCTGTTATGTTGCTGTTAAAATGGTTAGGATGACAGCCGTTTTTGACACTGTCGGGTCCTGAGGGAAAGTACCCACGACCAAGCTAATGATGTTGTTGACGTTGATGGAAAGTGCATCAAGAACGCAATTACGTACTTTAGTCATGTTACGCCGATCATGTTAATTTGCAGCATGCATCAGGCAGGTCAGGGACTTTTGTACTTCCTGTTTCGATTTAGTTGGCAATTTAGGTAGCAAACATGCAGACCCCGCACATTCTTATCGTTGAAGACGAGTTGGTAACACGCAACACGTTGAAAAGTATTTTCGAAGCGGAAGGCTATGATGTTTTCGAAGCGACAGATGGCGCGGAAATGCATCAGATCCTCTCTGAATATGACATCAACCTGGTGATCATGGATATCAATCTGCCGGGTAAGAACGGTCTTCTGTTAGCGCGTGAACTGCGCGAGCAGGCGAATGTTGCGTTGATGTTCCTGACTGGCCGTGACAACGAAGTCGATAAAATTCTCGGCCTCGAAATCGGTGCAGATGACTACATCACCAAACCGTTCAACCCACGTGAACTGACTATTCGTGCACGCAACCTGCTGTCTCGTACCATGAATCTGGGTACTGTCAGCGAAGAACGTCGTAGCGTTGAAAGCTACAAGTTCAATGGTTGGGAACTGGACATCAACAGCCGTTCGCTGATCGGCCCTGATGGCGAGCAGTACAAGCTGCCGCGCAGCGAGTTCCGCGCCATGCTTCACTTCTGTGAAAACCCAGGCAAAATTCAGTCCCGTGCTGAACTGCTGAAGAAAATGACCGGCCGTGAGCTGAAACCGCACGACCGTACTGTAGACGTGACGATCCGCCGTATTCGTAAACATTTCGAATCTACGCCGGATACGCCGGAAATCATCGCCACCATTCACGGTGAAGGTTATCGCTTCTGCGGTGATCTGGAAGATTAATCGGCTTTACCACCGTCAAAAAAAACGGCGCTTTTTAGCGCCGTTTTTATTTTTCAACCTTATTTCCAGATACGTAACTCATCGTCCGTTGTAACTTCTTTACTGGCTTTCATTTTCGGCAGTGAAAACGCATACCAGTCGATATTACGGGTCACAAACATCATGCCGGCCAGCGCCACCACCAGCACACTGGTTCCCAACAACAGCGCGCTATCGGCAGAGTTGAGCAGTCCCCACATCACACCATCCAGCAACAACAGCGCGAGGGTAAACAACATGCTGTTGCGCCAGCCTTTCAATACCGCCTGCAAATAAATACCGTTCATTAACGCCCCAATCAGACTGGCGATTATCCATGCCACGGTAAAACCGGTATGTTCAGAAAGCGCCAGCAAGAGCAAATAAAACATCACCAATGAAAGCCCCACCAGCAAATATTGCATTGGGTGTAAACGTTGCGCGGTGAGCGTTTCAAAAACAAAGAACGCCATAAAAGTCAGTGCAATCAGCAGAATGGCGTACTTAGTCGCACGGTCCGTTAATTGGTATTGATCGGCTGGCGTCGTCACTGCGACGCTAAACGCCGGGAAGTTTTCCCAGCCGGTATCATTACCTGAAGCAAAACGCTCACCGAGATTATTAGCAAACCAGCTGCTTTGCCATTGCGCCTGAAAACCAGACTCGCTGACTTCCCGTTTGGCTGGCAGAAAATCACCTAAAAAACTGGGATGCGGCCAGTTGCTGGTTAAGGTCATTTCGCTATTACGCCCGGCAGGCACCACAGAAAGATTGCCGGTACCGCTTAAATTCAGCGCCATATTCAGCTTCAGGTTCTGCTTCTGCCAGTCCCCTTCGGGTAAAGGGATATGCACGCCCTGCCCGCCTTGATCTAACCCGGTACCGGGTTCAATGGTCAGCGCCGTTCCGTTAACGTCAGGTGCTTTCACCATACCTATACCGCGCGCATCCCCGACGCCAATCACAATAAATGGCTTGCCTAAGGTGATATTTGGCGCATTGAGTTCGCTAAGACGCGAAACATCAAAATCGGCTTTTAGCGTTAAATCACTGTGCCAGACCTGACCGGTATAAATCCCAATCTTGCGTTCTTCCACGTTCTGATTGCCATCAACCATCAATGACTCAGGTAACCAAAAATGGATAAAACTTCGTTTCCGCTCCACGGTTTTATCCTCTTCCTGCACCGTATAAAGCTCGGTCACAGGAATAGCGATGAGCGGCCCAACGAGTTTTTGCGGCCCGCTGGTACTTTGGCGAATCGCATCTTCCACATCGCTACGGTAATCGGCACGTTCGACAATCACCTGCCGAATCAGCATTATCGGAATCAACAACAGCAATACTGCAGCAAACAGGGTGGTCATTTTCCAGAACAGGGGGGATTTCAACATAGTCTTCTCCTTTGCAATGACCGCAGGTTACAAAGGCTATGTGGGTAGAATTTGAAGCTATGTGAAGTGACGGTGAAGTCGAAGCGAAGCCAGCACACCGCCTTGTGGCACGTTGCACAGTGTGACTTCGCCATTAAGCAAACGGGCAACCTCACTGACGAACGCCAACCCCAGACCACTACTTTTTTGCCCATTCGCACGCGGCAAAGAGTAAAAGCGCTCAAAAACACGCGACAGGGCGTAGTCAGGAATACCACTACCGGTATCCAGCACCTTAAGCGTAACGTGTTCATGATCCACTTCAGCGCTTAGCGTTATGCTACCGCCCTCGGGGGTAAAATCGATGGCGTTATCCAGTAAATTCCCCAGCGCCTGCTCCAGTAACGCCGATTCAGCAGCAACGTTAACCTCGGTGGGCATAACATGTAGAGTGATGTTTTTTTCCGCCAACTGCACGGTGCGCGCTTCGCTGATGCGGCGAAATAATGCCGTCACATCAACAGCAGTCAGAACGACTTCCTGACGATTCTCCAGTCTTGCCTGGCGTAGTAACGTTTCCACCAGCGCCTGCATTCGCGCATTTTGTGTCAGAATGTTGTCAGTAAAACGAGCCACCACTTCCGGCGGCGGACCTTCGCGTAAAATTTCCGCCGCACCACGAATCGCCGCCAGTGGGCTTTTTAGCTCATGAGTTAACGCATAAACATACTGCTCAATATAGTTTTTCCCTTCCAGCTTCACGCGCATACTTTCCAGCGCCTGCGCGAGTTTACGCAGCTCGCTACTACCGAGATCGGGGAGAGGAACGGGCTTATTGTCAGTGACAGAATCAGCATAGCGAGTGAGCCGGGCAATGGAGCGGTTGATCCACCAAACCATGCCTGCGCCAATCACCAGTGCAATCCCCAACAAAATGGCGCTGGCCCATAAAATTCGCCGCTCGCTGCGCTTAATGACCGGAGCCATCGCCGCGTTCGGTTTGCCTACGCTCAAAACGCCAATAAGCCGCGAGCCGTCCATAATTGGCGCGGCAACATACATCACAGAACTTTCGGGATCGTCAGGATTTTGCAACGTGCTGCGCGCACCATACTGACCACGCAACGTTAGCCAGACGTCATTCCAGCGCGAGTAATCCTGTCCAACGGCTTTATTTGCCGAATCGAACAATACTTTGCCCTGCGCATCAGTCATGTAGACATGATATTCATTGCGCACTTTGTGAATGCCACCGATATTGGCGCGAAACGGGCGATGTTGTAGCTGATTAAACGCCTGCGCCAGTTGCCCATGCGTTGGGTCCCCAGAGAGCAAATCGGGACGCGCCAGCTCCGCCAGCAACGTTGCGGTGTCGATCAACGTTCCCTCCGTTGCTCTTCGCACGCCCGGTTTAACTTCTTTGACAAAAATTGCCAGTACGAACCAGGCCGCCACTGCCACCAGTAAAAAATAGCCCAGCAACAACCTCATGCCGATACGCATCACAGTCCCCTCAGGCTATATCCCATGCCGCGATGAGTATTAATCGGGGAAAGATCGGGGTTAATGGCGCGCAGCTTGGCACGCAGCGTTTTAATGTGGGTATCGACGGTGCGATCGTAGGTGTCCTGCGCATCTTCCCACACGCTATCCATCAGTTGCTGGCGGGACCAGACGCGGCCCGGCGACTTGAGTAATGTTTTCAGCAGCAAAAACTCATACCGCGTCAGCGTTAATGGCGTGTCAAACCAGCTAATCTGCGCCGCAGGTTCATTCAATTCAAAATGACCAATACGGATAACGGGAGACGGCGTCGAGAACTTCCTCACCCGACGCAGTAAGGTGCGCACTCTGGCGCACACTTCGCGAGGTGAAAACGGTTTAGCCACGTAGTCGTCAGCGCCAATTTCCAGCCCAAGCAGGCGATCGACCTCTTCACTTCGGGCCGTCAGGAACAGTACAGGTAACGCCGGATGGAGCGCCAGTAACTGGCGGCACAATTCAAAGCCGCTGATATCAGGCAAACCAACATCGAGAATCATGACATCGGGAACCTGCTGGCGAGCTTTATCCAGCACCGGCAAGCCTCGCTCAAAGAGCTCGACGTCAAAACCTTCCTGCTGCAACATGTAGACCAGCGTGTCGGCTATCCCTTGCTCGTCTTCTACTAACCAGACCGTTTCCCGTTGCATAGATCGCCTCTGTTATTGCCGCCACGGCATGACAGGAACCGCGCTAATCGCATTTTTCGGCGAACCTTCTACAACTTTGTCGGAGTAAGCCAGGTAAGCGAGCGCGTTGCGTTTAGCGTCATAAAAGCGTACGACCTGTAACGACTTAAAGACCAACGACGTGCGTTTTTTGAATACTACCTCGCCCTGAGCTTTGCCGTTTTTAATGCGATCTGACAGTTCAATCGGCCCGACTTGCTGACAAGAAATAGCCGCATCGGAAGTATCTTCCGCCAGGCCCAATCCCCCTTTAATACCGCCGGTTTTCGCCCGACTCACATAGCAGGTGACATTTTTCACATCGGGATCGTCAAAGGCTTCCACAACAATTTTGTGATCAGGGCCGATCATTTTAAATACAGTGTCGACCGAACCAATCTCTTCTGCATGAGCCAACGGCCCCAGCATTATCAGGCTTAAAGACAGAATCAAATGCTTGTATTTCATATTGTTACCATTTTTATCTATTACATGAGCAATTAGTTCACCACGATAAATAACATATTGATTAAGAACAAAATCTCAATACTTTTATTTCCGTCAAGACCTAAAACATACTCGACTAAGAAAAAAACACTGAATGCTAAAACAGCAAAAAATGCTATTATCCAATTACCTGATGTCAGGTGCTCGTTGTTGAAAGGATGAGGATATTTTATGGATCAGGCCGGCATTATTCGCGACCTTTTAATCTGGCTGGAAGGTCATCTGGATCAGCCCCTGTCGCTCGACAATGTAGCGGCGAAAGCAGGTTATTCCAAGTGGCACTTACAGAGAATGTTTAAAGATGTCACTGGTCATGCTATTGGCGCGTATATTCGTGCTCGTCGTTTGTCGAAATCGGCGGTCGCACTACGCCTGACTGCGCGTCCGATTCTGGATATCGCGCTGCAATACCGCTTCGACTCTCAACAGACATTTACTCGCGCATTCAAGAAGCAGTTTGCCCAAACTCCTGCTCTTTACCGCCGTTCTCCTGAATGGAGCGCCTTTGGTATTCGCCCGCCGCTGCGTCTG
The DNA here is from genome assembly GCF_002965045.1 of Escherichia sp. MOD1-EC6300. Taxonomy (NCBI): domain Bacteria; kingdom Pseudomonadati; phylum Pseudomonadota; class Gammaproteobacteria; order Enterobacterales; family Enterobacteriaceae; genus Escherichia; species Escherichia sp. MOD1-EC6300. The sequence goes on from NZ_PTRH01000007.1 coordinate 225,874, forward strand.
GGTGAATTCACCATGCCAGAGCACAAATTTGTCACCCTGGAAGATACGCCGCTGATTGGTGTTACCCAGAGTTACTCCTGTTCGCTGGAACAAATCTCTGATTTCCGCCATGAAATGCGTTATCAGTTCTGGCACGATTTTCTTGGCAACGCGCCGAGCATTCCGCCTGTGCTCTACGGCCTGAATGAAACGCGTCCGAGCCAGGATAAAGACGACGAGCAAGAGGTGTTCTATACCACCGCATTAGCCCAGGATCAGGCAGATGGCTATGTATTGACCGGGCATCCTGTGATGCTGCAAGGCGGTGAATATGTGATGTTTACCTATGAAGGTCTGGGAACAGGCGTGCAGGAGTTTATCCTGACGGTATACGGAACGTGCATGCCAATGCTTAACCTGACGCGCCGTAAAGGTCAGGATATTGAGCGATACTACCCGGCAGAAGATGCCAAAGCGGGAGATCGCCCAATTAATCTGCGCTGTGAACTGCTGATTCCGATCCGTCGTTAACGCTGCAGCTCATCTAATGCAGGGGCGTCCAGATGCGAGATGTCCCCTGCGGTTTCAACCACCCAGCCAGACGCCAGCCACAAGCTTTCCTGATAATCCACGCGCGAAATAGAACAGTTACGCAGACGTAAGCGACGCTCTGCCCATGCTGGTAATCCGAGAATCGTACTCACCAGGCATCCCAGTGCAATACCGTGGCTCACCAGCAGCGGTCGGCTTCCCTGCGGTAATTCCCGACAAGATTCCAGTGCCGCATTGACACGATCGCTGAGCTCCTGCATAGACTCGCCTTCAGGAATACGTCCGTCGACAGTGCCATTGACCAGTTGGCGACGCCAGTTTTCTTCTTCTTCGGTGAGTGAATCGATATTTCTTGTTTCCAGTACACCCATATTTAATTCACGCAGGCGAGAATCAAAGATGATGTCACAGCCGCAGGCCTGGGCGATGATTTCCGCCGTGCGGCGGGTGCGCCCTAAATCGCTACTGATGATATGCGTAATGCCAAGCTCTTTGGCACGGGTCGCCACCTGCATCGCCTGTTGCTCACCTTTGGCAGTCAGCGGGCTGTCAGACTGGCCCTGAATACGTCGCTCGGCGTTCCACTGCGTTTCACCGTGGCGGACTAGGTATACCTGTAACATGCTTTTTTTCCGTATACTGCTGTAACGTTAATTTTCTGAGTAATGCTGATTATGCACCAAGTTGTCTGTGCGACCACCAATCCCGCTAAAATTCAGGCCATTCTGCAGGCATTTCACGAGATCTTCGGCGAAGGATCCTGCCATATTGCATCCGTTGCCGTCGAGAGCGGTGTACCGGAACAGCCCTTTGGTAGTGAGGAAACGCGCGCTGGCGCACGAAATCGGGTGGCAAATGCTCGCTGTTTACATCCAGAGGCTGATTTTTGGGTGGCGATTGAAGCAGGGATTGATGGTGACAGCACCTTCAGTTGGGTGGTGATTGAAAACGCCAGCCAGCGTGGCGAAGCGCGTTCGGCAACTTTGCCGTTGCCTGAGGTGATTCTGGAGAAAGTGCGTGAAGGCGAGGCGCTCGGCCCTGTGATGTCGCATTATACCGGCATTGATGAAATTGGCCGTAAAGAAGGTGCAATCGGCGTATTTACCGCCGGGAAGCTCACTCGCGCCAGCGTCTATCACCAGGCGGTGATCCTGGCGCTGAGTCCGTTTCATAATGCCGTGTATCAGTGATCTTTCAGCAACACCTCTTCCAGCCACTGGCGCAGCTCGACAGGCGCGGCTTTCAGGCTGTTAGATCCACGCGTAATCGTCGCGATGCCCGCGCCGAGTTCATTTTTCAACTCACGCTGGCTCATTTCGCCGCGCAACAGCTCTTCGACAATACGCACGCGAGTCCCCAACGCTTCGCGCTCATCTGGCGTCAGCATCAGGTTTAACAACGGTAAATGGAGATCGTTTTGGTAGGCATTCTTAAGCAGGTCGACAAAACGTAACCACTCCTGGTGACGCTGTTCTGCCATCGCTGCTGAATAGGGTGATTGTTGGGCCATAATATGTCGCCATTGTTAGCGGGGGAAGCAAAATGCCTCCCCCGGTTGTACTCGCTAAAGAGTACGATAGCATATCATAAACGTGCGGATCAGTAACGACGTCCCCATTCCGTGGCGCTCATCAACGTTGGTTTATCCCCCATGAAATAGCGGTAGTAAGCGTCATAAGCCAGCACGTTCTTCACATAACCGCGCGTCTCAGAGAACGGAATACTCTCGACAAATGCCACTGCGTCGATACGACCAGCGCTGTTGCCAAGCCAGGTGCGCACTCGTCCAGGTCCGGCGTTATAAGCTGCTGAGGCGAAAATACGGTTATTGCCAAACTGCTGATAAACATATTGCAGGTAACTGGTGCCGATGTTGATGTTCGTTTCCGGATCCAGCAATTGCCCAGGGCTGCTGTAGCCAGGAATAGAGAACATCTTCACCGTATGGGTCGCCGTACCAGGCATAATCTGCATCAGCCCGCTGGCCCCTACCGGTGACTTCACTTTCGGATTCCAGGCGCTCTCCTGACGGGCAATCGCCATCGCATAGCTTTGCGGGATCTCCTTACCGCTGGTGTAACGTTTGAAAAAATCGTTGTAGGCCAGCGGGAATCGTTCTTCCAGATGATCCCACAACTTCCCGGCGATCGTCGCCTGAACGCTGAGATCCCACCATTGGTTGTTGAAAGCATACCGTGCCAGCTGTGCCTGCTCTGTTTTTGACTTGCTCTTCACCAGATTGGCCCACTCGCTACGCGCGGTGTTATCGAGATTCCAGTACATCAACTCGCGCACGCGCGCCATCTCCGGCCCCTGAGTCAGGGTGCTGTCAACATTCTGCGGCGCTTTATCAATCTTCAGCTCATACTCTTCGCCGATGCGCTGTGCAGCAACCATCGGGTAGAAACCACGCTGTTGCATGAGTTGATGCAGAATCTCTTTCGCTTCAGCTTCACGTCCGCGTTCCAGCAATAAATCGGCCTGCCAGTAACGCCATTCATCTTTCTCTTTCGCTTCCATCGGCAAACGCGCCAGCCAGGTATTCAGGCCACGCCGATCGCCAGTACCAAGCGCCATCCGCACTCGGCGTTCAATCAACGAGGTGGATTGCGAGCGCATAATGGCGTCATCGCGCCATTTCGCCTGCTCGTCGGTGACATCGTTGCCCATCAAACGCCAGGCGACGATATCGCGCAGTTCCTGAATCTGATCTTCATTAAGCTGCTGTGCCTGAGCAAGCGATGGAATCATCAGCCGTGCATTTTCAGCATCCTGCCGTGCCACGCTGGCAAACGCCACCGCCGCCATTTGACGGGTAAAATCGGTCGCACCGGTTGTACGCGCGAAGGTCAGTACCGTATTAGGGTTGTTCGCCAGAGAAATAATCGCCGAGGCGATAGTCTGGTAATCAGCAGGCATCTGACCTGCCAGCACTGTCACCAGACCCGTGTTACCCGCTTTCATCGCCAGACGGATACGCTCTAAATACGCCAGCGGATCTTGTTTGCCTGACGCACGCCAGACACTAAATAACTTGTCACAAGCGTTAGGCTGGCTCTTGCCGGTTAGCCACAACTCTTTCGCCCCTTGCCAGGCTTCTTCACTCTGCCCGGTGTTCCATTTCGCATAGTAGTAATTACATTGCGCTTCGGTAGTTCCGGGCTTTTCCGGGCTAAAGGCTAACAAGCCACGCCAGTCTTCACGCCGCGCCAGTTCATTGACGAAACGAGATTGCAGCGTGCGAGCGGGAGGAAGCGTGGGGTTAGCGCGAACAAAGTTAGTGACCGTCACCGCCGGTTGATTCATCAGGTCATCGGTGATCTGACGGTATTCCAGGTAGGGATAAAGCGGATAATCTTTCAGTCCAGGCATCATTTGTTCGACCACATCCATTTGTCGATTATCCCAGGCCTGCTTAATTTGCGCGTAACGGCTACGCTGCTCATCCAGTGAGTCGGCTCGCGCCACGCTGCTGACCGTCAGCAGACAGACACCGACAGCCAACAGCCGCCAGGTAACGTGTTTGGCTTTTTCCACAAGCGCATCCTCTAAGTGTCAATACATCAATGCAGCGTCATGCCGCGTAATAGATTTATGCTAACCAGTCATTGCCGTTTACGCCACGTTACGGACACTTTTTTACTTTTACTGCGAGGGTGATCGACCGGCTGGGATTAGATAAGGAAACAGGCTACACTTCGCCTTTGAAAAATCATCATCACGATAAACATAGAGGCGAAGTCCAACGTGGCTCAATTCGTTTATACCATGCATCGTGTCGGCAAAGTTGTTCCGCCGAAACGTCATATTTTGAAAAACATCTCTCTGAGTTTCTTCCCTGGGGCAAAAATTGGTGTCCTGGGTCTGAACGGCGCGGGTAAGTCTACCCTGCTGCGCATTATGGCGGGCATTGATAAAGACATCGAAGGTGAAGCGCGTCCGCAACCGGATATCAAGATTGGTTACCTGCCGCAGGAACCTCAGCTGAACCCGGAACACACCGTGCGTGAGTCCATTGAAGAAGCGGTTTCTGAAGTGGTTAACGCTCTGAAACGTCTGGATGAAGTGTATGCGCTGTACGCCGATCCGGATGCCGATTTTGACAAGCTGGCCGCTGAACAAGGCCGTCTGGAAGAGATCATTCAGGCTCATGACGGTCATAACCTGAACGTTCAGCTGGAGCGTGCGGCGGATGCGCTGCGTCTGCCGGACTGGGACGCGAAAATCGCTAACCTTTCCGGTGGTGAGCGTCGTCGCGTGGCGTTGTGCCGCCTGCTGTTGGAAAAACCAGACATGCTGCTGCTCGACGAACCGACCAACCACCTGGATGCCGAATCCGTAGCGTGGCTGGAACGCTTCCTGCACGACTTCGAGGGCACCGTGGTTGCGATTACCCACGACCGTTACTTCCTCGATAACGTTGCAGGCTGGATCCTCGAACTTGACCGCGGTGAAGGTATTCCGTGGGAAGGTAACTACTCCTCCTGGCTGGAGCAGAAAGATCAGCGTCTGGCGCAGGAAGCTTCACAAGAAGCAGCGCGTCGTAAGTCGATCGAGAAAGAGCTGGAGTGGGTACGTCAGGGAACTAAAGGCCGTCAGTCGAAAGGTAAAGCACGTCTGGCGCGCTTTGAAGAGCTGAACAGCACCGAATATCAGAAACGTAACGAAACCAACGAACTGTTTATTCCACCTGGACCGCGTCTGGGCGATAAAGTGCTGGAAGTCAGCAACCTGCGTAAATCTTACGGCGATCGTCTGCTGATTGATGATCTGAGCTTCTCGATCCCGAAAGGGGCGATCGTCGGGATCATCGGTCCGAACGGCGCGGGTAAATCAACCCTGTTCCGTATGATCTCTGGTCAGGAACAGCCAGACAGCGGCACCATCACTTTAGGTGAAACGGTGAAACTGGCATCTGTCGATCAGTTCCGTGACTCAATGGATAACAGCAAAACCGTTTGGGAAGAAGTTTCCGGCGGGCTGGATATCATGAAGATCGGTAACACCGAGATGCCAAGCCGCGCCTACGTTGGCCGCTTTAACTTTAAAGGGGTTGATCAGGGTAAACGCGTTGGCGAACTCTCCGGTGGTGAGCGTGGTCGTCTGCATCTGGCGAAGCTGCTGCAGGTTGGCGGCAACATGCTGCTGCTCGACGAACCGACCAACGACCTGGATATCGAAACCCTGCGTGCGCTGGAAAACGCCCTGCTGGAGTTCCCGGGCTGCGCGATGGTTATCTCGCACGACCGTTGGTTCCTCGACCGTATCGCCACACACATTCTGGATTACCAGGATGAAGGTAAAGTTGAGTTCTTTGAAGGTAACTTTACCGAGTACGAAGAGTACAAGAAACGCACGCTGGGCGCAGACGCGCTGGAGCCGAAGCGTATCAAGTACAAGCGTATTGCGAAGTAATGCATAAAATGCCGGATGCGGCGCGCCAGCATCGCATCCGGTAATAGTTAAATGATTAATGGGAGGCAAGTTCCCGGAAAAAGGCAGGATTTTCTTTAATTGTGGCAAGTACTTTTGCAGCCAATCCCGTAGGATTTCTTCGCTTCGATTCCCAGCTTTTAATGGTATCCACACTGGTTCCCAGAGCTTTTGCCATCTCACTTTGCGAAACGTTGAGTTGCTCACGAATAGCTTTAACATCCGCAATTTCGTAGCGGGTCACCCGTGCAGGTTCTTTTAAACCTTGTTTAATCTCGACAGCCTCTTCCAGAGAGGTTTTCAACTCATCAAAAAAACTCATTTTATACCTCACCTTTGAGCAGTTTCGTCAACTTCTTTAGTTGAGCTTTTTCCGTATCTGTCAGACTGTCTTTGGCATTCTTCGGATAGGCCATAATCAAATAAATAATCTCTTCCGTCGCCAGAAAGTAAATTATTCTGACACTACCACTTTTTCCCTGTGAACCCGCAGCCATTCGGACTTTACGCAATCCACCAGTCTGCTGAATGAGATCACCTTTATCGGGAGTTCCGATGAGTTCTTTTTGCAATTCCTTTAATTCATCATCGGTTGCAATCTGCTTGATCTGACGCGTAAACATTGGCGTCTCTATAAATATTATCGCCTTGCCCATTACCCCTCCCTGGCAGGTACATTGTACACCAAAATGGAGTACTAAGTACACTTTTGAATCAGTAATATCACTCAACATCTTATAAAGATGATTATCCCTGCTCCCCCATCATCTCCCGCACCAACTCCACGCAGCGCAGGAAACGGCTGTCGTAATCGTCCTCTTCAACCCGCACAAATTCGATATTGTTCTCTTCCAGCATCTCCACCAGCAAGTTCTGGAACTCTTTGCGATCCACCGAACTGCCGAGACTGCGTAAACCATCCGCCACCCACGGCGTGTTGTTCTCCAGCAGAATCACCAGATCAAAACGGTATTCATCGATCAGCGCCTGTACGAACGGATGCTCGCGCCCTTCGTACTTTTTGCAGAACGCCTGAGTTGTCACAAAATCGGTGTCGATAAACGCCACTTTATTGGCATATTTTACTGCAAAATCAATATATTGAGCGTGTCCAAGTGCGATTTTATCGTAGTCGGAATACTGCAATGCAATCTCATCGCCGCCAAGATGCGAAAAGACATAATCGCGACCATATTCCCATGCACTGGTAGTGTTGAAGATATTGGCAAGTTTGTTTACCAGGGTGGATTTACCGCTCGACTCGCCGCCGAGGATCGCCACGGTGCGCACAAAGAACGGCTTCACTTCGGTAGGAATATATTCCCAGTAGCGGAACGGATTTTCGCGGATCTGCGCACCACTGATACTCATAAAAGTACGTTTCGGATCGACCAACACCGTTTCGATCCCCAGATGCTCCATATACTGCGGCGCGTCGGCTTCTTCCGAGGTGTAGATCAGATCCGGCTGGATCCCTTTTTCAGCCATAAACTTTTTGATGCCGTTGCTCCACACATCCCAGCCATGCGGATACGGCTCCATGCCCTCTTCGTTGAAGGCATGAATGCGAATATTTTTCTGATATTTAAAAGTTTGCAATAACCAGCGCAGACGATCCGGCACCGTGGGCTGCTGCGACATGGCGCTGTCTTCGAACAACGCGCGGTCGCGGGTATCGTCAAAGCCCATAATGATATGCAGCTCGTCAACCTGACTACAGGCACGCTGGATAAGGTAGATATGTCCGGTATGCAGCGGGTAAAACTTACCGAATACAACACCAATAGTTTTCTTCTGCCGGGGAAATTCAAGTCCCAAATAACGGTGCAACGCCTCCAGCTTTTGCGCGCTGGGGCTTTTAATTTTGGCATTCAGTAACTGGCTTAAATACCCTTTGGTCATACCGCTGGCATCAGCCACCTGCTGTAGCGTACAGCCCTGTTGCTTGATGGCAGTTTTCAGATAATCAAATGACGACATATCTCCCTCCGTATCTCTCATTATAAGTCGTCGAACACGCTAAGCGCGTCGGAGAGTTTTTTAACGCCAAAAATCTGCATCCCTTCCGGCGCTTTTTTCGGCACGTTGGCTGCCGGAACAATCGCCCGCCGAAAACCATGTTTCGCCGCTTCAGAAATCCGCTCCTGGCCGCTGGGCACCGGGCGGATCTCCCCTGCCAGCCCGACTTCACCAAACACCACCAGATCCTGCGGTAGCGGTCTGTCGCGCAGGCTGGAAACCATCGCCAGTAGTAACGCTAAATCGGCACTGGTTTCCGTCACCTTCACGCCGCCGACCACGTTCACAAATACATCCTGATCGGCCATTTGCAGACCACCGTGACGGTGCAACACCGCCAGCAGGATCGCCAAACGGTTTTGCTCCAGCCCCACTGCCACGCGGCGCGGATTCGCCATCATCGAGTGATCGACCAGCGCCTGGATCTCCACCAGCAGCGGACGAGTTCCTTCCCACACCACCATCACTGAGCTGCCGGAGGTCACTTCATCGCCGCGACTTAAGAAAATTGCCGAAGGGTTACTGACTTCACGCAGCCCCTGCTCGGTCATCGCAAATACGCCCAGTTCATTTACCGCGCCGAAGCGGTTTTTATGGCTGCGCAGGGTGCGGAAACGGGAGTCGGCATCGCCGTCCAGAAGCACCGAGCAGTCGATACAGTGTTCCAGCACTTTAGGGCCTGCCAGCGAACCATCTTTGGTTACGTGCCCCACCATGACAATCGCCACACCGCGCGTTTTGGCGAAGCGCGTCAGATAAGCCGCCGTTTCACGCACCTGTGCCACGCTGCCAGGCGATGATTGTACATCCGCCATATGCATCACCTGGATGGAGTCAATGACCATCAGCTTCGGTTGCTCTTCTTCGGCAATCAGGCAGATCTGTTCGATGCTGGTTTCCGACAACATATTGAGATTGTCAGTCGGCAGGCCGAGGCGATGAGCGCGCATTGCCACCTGTTGCAGCGACTCTTCGCCAGTGACATATAGCGTTTTCATCTGCTGCGCCAGTTTGCACAGCGTTTGCAGTAGCAGCGTGGATTTCCCGGCTCCTGGGTTACCGCCAATCAGAATAGCGCTTCCTGGCACTACGCCACCGCCTAATACGCGGTCGAACTCTTTAAATCCGGTGGAAAAACGCGGCAACTCCTCAAGGCTGATATCGGAGAGTTTCTGGACTTTTGCCACCCCGGCGCTACCGGCATAGCCACTGAGACGCTCGTTACGCGCCACCGTTGGCGACGCAGCAAGACGCACCTCGGTGATGGTGTTCCAGGCATGGCAGGCGCTGCACTGCCCCTGCCAGCGCGGATAATCGGCCCCGCATTCATTACAAACAAAGGCGCGTTTTGGAGCTTTTGCCACGGTGTACCTCGTTAATACTGTGCCGCCCGCAGGATGACGGGCGGACAATTACTTCTGATTCAGGCTGCCAGAGAGGATGCAGAATACCCCCATCAGGTCAGCGTGACGGATGGTGACTTCCGTCTTTTCATTCACTTTTGGCTTGGCATGGTAGGCAATCCCCAGACCTGCCGCTTTGATCATCGGCAGGTCGTTGGCACCATCGCCAATCGCCACGGTTTGCGCCAGCGGGATTTCATACTCCTGCGCCAGGCGGGTAAGGGTTTTCGCTTTATACTGAGCGTCTACAATGTCGCCAATCACATTACCGGTAAATTTACCGTCCATGATCTCCAGTTCATTGGCTACTACGGCGGTCAGGCGCAGCTTATCGCGCAGGTATTCGGCAAAGAAGGTAAAACCGCCGGAGGCAATCGCCACTTTCCAGCCCAGCGTTTCCAGTTTGAGTACCAGCTGCGTTAAGCCTGGCATCAGCGGCAGATTTTCCCGCACCTGTTGCAGAATGTTCGCGTCAGCGCCTTTCAGCGTCGCCACGCGGCTGCGCAGGCTGGCGGTAAAATCGAGTTCGCCGCGCATCGCCCGCTCGGTTACTTCCGCCACCATCTCGCCGGTTCCGGCCAGTTTGGCAATTTCGTCAATACATTCAATCTGAATGGCGGTGGAATCCATGTCCATCACCAGCAGACCTGGCGTGCGCAGATGCGGAATTTTCCCCAGCGGCGCGACATCCAGTTGTGCTTCATGGGCCAGGCGCGTAGCCCGGGCGGTAAGCGAACCTGCCAGACGAATCACCTGATAATCTTCCACGCACCAGGCGGCAACAATCACCATCGCCGCGCCCAGTTTGCTTTGGTACTGGGTCAGACGTTGTTTATCCAGCCCACGACCATACAGCAGCCAGCCGCTACGACCTGCGTGGTAATCCAGTGGCATCACTTCATCACCACTTAATGAAAGAGGCAGACCAGGCCATAAAGAGACATCTTCAGGCAGGTCGCACCAGGTAATGTTAGGCATTAAGGCTCCTGTAAAATCGTTCGAAGCAGGGAAAATAACGCATGAGGCTACCTTGTATCCATTGCTTCTGGCAACATTAAGTCTCAAATTTTCAAAGGGTGGAAGATGGCTCGCACAAAACTGAAATTCCGGCTGCATCGGGCAGTGATTGTCCTGTTCTGTCTTGCCTTGTTAGTGGCGCTGATGCAGGGGGCATCATGGTTTAGTCAAAACCACCAGCGACAGCGTAATCCACAGCTGGAAGAACTGGCCCGCACCCTGGCGCGGCAGGTAACGCTGAACGTTGCGCCGCTGATGCGCACCGACTCGCCGGATGAAAAACGTATTCAGGCGATCCTCGATCAGTTAACGGATGAAAGCCGCATCCTCGACGCGGGCGTGTATGACGAACAAGGCGATCTTATCGCCCGTTCTGGCGAAAGCGTCGAAGTGCGTGACCGGCTGGCGCTCGACGGTAAAAAAGCGGGCGGCTATTTTAACCAGCAGATTGTCGAACCCATTGCAGGGAAAAATGGTCCGCTTGGCTATCTGCGCCTGACGCTCGACACCCATACGCTCGCCACCGAAGCTCAACAGGTGGATAACACCACTAACATTTTACGCCTGATGTTGTTGCTCTCGCTGGCAATCGGCGTGGTGCTGACCCGCACGCTGCTACAGGGTAAACGCACCCGCTGGCAGCAATCCCCCTTCCTGTTAACCGCCAGCAAACCGGTGCCGGAAGAGGAAGAAAGCGAGAAAAAAGAGTGACCCATTACTACAAGAAAGGAAATCGTTATGTCCACATTACGCCTGCTCATCTCTGACTCTTACGATCCGTGGTTTAACCTTGCGGTGGAAGAGTGTATTTTTCGCCAGATGCCCGCCACGCAGCGCGTTCTGTTTCTCTGGCGCAATGCTGACACCGTGGTGATTGGTCGCGCGCAGAACCCGTGGAAAGAGTGTAATACCCGGCGGATGGAAGAAGATAACGTTCGCCTGGCGCGGCGCAGTAGCGGTGGCGGCGCGGTGTTCCACGATCTCGGCAATACCTGTTTTACCTTCATGGCTGGCAAGCCGGAATACGATAAAACGATCTCCACCTCGATTGTGCTCAATGCACTGAACGCGCTCGGTGTCAGCGCCGAAGCGTCCGGACGTAACGATTTGGTGGTGAAAACCGCCGAAGGCGACCGTAAAGTCTCAGGCTCGGCCTATCGCGAAACCAAAGATCGTGGCTTCCATCACGGCACCTTGCTACTCAATGCCGACCTTAGCCGCCTGGCAAACTATCTCAACCCGGATAAAAAGAAACTGGCGGCGAAAGGCATTACGTCGGTACGTTCCCGCGTGACCAATCTGACCGAATTGCTGCCGGGAATTACCCATGAGCAGGTTTGCGAAGCCATAACCGAGGCCTTTTTCGCCCATTATGGCGAGCGTGTAGAAGCGGAAATTATCTCCCCGGACAAAACGCCGGACTTGCCGAACTTCGCCGAAACCTTTGCCCGCCAGAGTAGCTGGGAATGGAATTTCGGACAGGCTCCAGCGTTCTCGCATCTGCTGGATGAACGCTTTACCTGGGGCGGCGTAGAACTGCATTTCGACGTCGAAAAAGGCCATATCACCCGCGCCCAGGTGTTTACCGATAGCCTCAACCCCGCACCTCTGGAAGCTCTCGCCGGACGACTGCAAGGCTGCCTGTACCGCGCTGACATGCTGCAACAAGAGTGTGAAGCGCTGTTGGTTGACTTCCCTGAACAGGAAAAAGAGCTACGGGAGTTGTCGACGTGGATAGCGGGAGCGGTACGGTAACTCGCTGATTAAAATATCCAGGGAAGGAAATATGATCGATTTGAAGAACCAGGAACGGGAGATTATCAATTTAATGTTCAGCCAGGGTATATCCTGACTAACCGCCGTGCGTATCAGGCATAAACTATCACTTGCTGAAGTTAGTAAAATGTTGGGTATCTCGATTAATTCTCTAAAACAAATCGAAAAGACGGAACGGCTTAGTTCAAACATCAAAAACAAAATGGCAGGAATTTATGGTTGTCCGCCAGAGTTGCTGATATGCCCTTACTGGATGACGGCTGAACATAAATGAATAGATTCGTGAATAGATACTCGAATGGATTTAATTTTCTATCTATATGAAAAATAATAGTAAATCTATAAATCAGTCGCTATTGATGAATAGATACTAAAAAGCCGGAGCGGTCTCCCGCTCCGGCTTCACACGACAATCGCCTTTCAGCGAAACACAATTACTCTTTATCGCCCAGCAGAACGGATTCCAGTGCGATTTTGATCATGTCGTTGAAGGTGGTCTGACGCTCAGCGGCAGTGGTTTGCTCGTGAGTGCGGATGTGGTCAGACACGGTGCAGATGGTCAGGGCTTTCGCGCCAAACTCTGCAGCCACGCCGTAGATACCAGCCGCTTCCATTTCCACGCCGAGGATGCCGTATTTTTCCATCACGTCGAACATTTCGCCGTCCGGAGAGTAGAACAGGTCAGCGGAGAACAGGTTACCAACGCGAGCATCAATGCCCAGTGCTTTAGCTGCATCTACCGCGTTACGCACCATGTCGAAGTCAGCGATAGCTGCAAAGTCATGGTCTTTAAAACGGATGCGGTTAACTTTGGAATCGGTGCAGGCACCCATACCAATCACTACGTCACGCAGTTTTACGTGCGGCAGAACTGCGCCACAGGAACCAACGCGAATGATTTTCTTCACGCCGAAATCGGTGATCAGTTCTTTAGTGTAGATGGAGCAGGACGGGATACCCATACCGTGGCCCATTACAGAAATTTTGCGGCCTTTGTAAGTACCGGTGAAGCCCAGCATACCGCGAACGTTGTTCACTTCACGAGCATCTTCAAGGAAAGTTTCAGCAATATACTTCGCACGCAGCGGGTCGCCTGGCATCAAAACTACGTCAGCGAAATCGCCCATTTCTGCATTAATGTGTGGAGTAGCCATCATTTTATCCTTTTTGTGACATATTAAAGGCGGAGTCACTGCTCCGCCCAAATCCATCAGAACATGGCTTTGCCATATTCCATATCAGAAGTACCAAAATATTTTGCCAGAGTCTGGCCGATATCCGCGAAAGTTTCACGGTGCCCCAGCGAACCCGGTTTTACTTTCGGGCCGTAAACCAGTACCGGAATGTGTTCACGGGTATGGTCAGTACCGGTCCAGGTCGGATCACAACCGTGGTCAGCGGTGAGGATCAGGATGTCGTCATCGCGCAGCAAAGACATCAGCTCTGGCAGACGGCGGTCGAACAGTTCCAGACCCGCCGCATAACCTGCGACGTCGCGACGGTGCCCCCAGGAAGAGTCGAAGTCAACAAAGTTGGTGAAGACGATGGTGTTATCACCCGCTTCTTTCATCTCTTTAATGGTGGCGTCAAACAGCGCGTCCAGGCCGGTCGCTTTCACTTTTTTGGTGATGCCGCAGTTAGCGTAGATGTCTGCAATTTTACCGACAGAAACCACCTGGCCGTGTTTTTCATCAACCAGTTTCTGCAGCACGGTCGGTGCTGGCGGTTCAACAGCCAGGTCATGACGGTTACCGGTACGCTGGAAGTTACCGGCTTTGTCGCCGATAAACGGACGAGCGATAACACGACCGATATTGTAGCCGCCGTTGGTCAGCTCTTCACGGGCGATTTCGCACAGTTCGTAGAGTTTATCCAGACCGAAAGTTTCTTCATGGCAGGCAATCTGGAACACGGAGTCAGCGGAGGTATAGAAAATCGGCTTGCCGGTTTTCATGTGCTCTTCGCCCAGCTGATCCAGAATGACCGTACCGGAAGAGTGGCAGTTACCGAGGTAACCCGGCAGATTAGCGCGCTCGACCAGTTTATCCAGCAGCTCTTGCGGGAAGCTATTTTCGTGATCGGAGAAGTATCCCCATTCAAACAGAACCGGGACACCGGCGATTTCCCAGTGACCAGACGGGGTATCTTTACCGGATGACATTTCGTGCGCCCATGCATACGCGCCGATAACTTCAGCGTTGCCGTCCATTCCCGCCGGAATGAAACCGGTAGAACCTTCGTGTGCTTTCGCCAACCCCAGACGGGTCAGATTTGGCAGATTGAGCGGGCCTTTACGACCATTATCAGCTTCGCCTTTGGCACAAGCTTCTGCGATATGACCCAGGGTGTCAGCCCCGACGTCACCAAAGCGTTCTGCATCTTCTGTAGCGCCGATGCCGAATGAGTCCAGCACCATAATAAATGCACGTTTCATATGTTCTCCGTACTCAGTGCTTCAAATTTAAATGATCAGATCAGTATACCGTTATTCGCTGATACGGCGATAGACAGTTGGTGTGCTTTCCGGTGCTTTATCGGCAAGTTTAATTGCCGCTTTCACCGCTTTCGCCGCTTCCTGCCAGCTGTTTTCGTCTTTCGCGTGGATAACCGCCAGCGGACGCTGGCCGTCGACCTGGTCGCCCAGACGCGCCATATCAGTAAAGCCGACGCTGTAATCGATGGTGTCAGATGCCTGACGGCGACCGCCGCCCATTGCAACCACTGCCATTCCCAGCGCGCGGGTATCCATTTCACTGACAAAACCTTCGGTATCAGCATAGACTGCTTTCGTCAGCATCGCTGTCGGCAGATACTTCGCGTAGTTCTCAACGAAGTCGGTCGGGCCTTTTTGTGCTGCCACCATACGACCAAAGACTTCTGCCGCTTTACCGTTGTCCAGCACCGCCTGCAATTTCGCGCGCGCTTCGGCGTCATCTTTCGCCAGTTTGCCGGAGATCAACATCTCCACGCACAGTGCCATCGTGACATCAAACAGACGCGGGTTACGGTACTCACCTGTCAGGAACTGCACCGCTTCACGTACTTCAACCGCGTTACCGGCACTGGAGGCCAGCACCTGATTCATGTCGGTGAGTAGCGCGGTGGTGCGCACGCCAGCGCCGTTAGCCACGCCAACAATCGCTTCGGCAAGGGCTTCAGAGAGTTCGTAGGTCGGCATAAATGCACCGCTACCCACTTTCACGTCCATCACCAGTGCATCCAGACCTTCCGCCAGTTTCTTCGCCAGGATCGAGGCAGTGATCAGCGGGATGGAATCCACGGTTGCGGTAATATCGCGGGTCGCATAGAAACGTTTATCCGCCGGAGCCAGTGAACTGGTCTGGCCAATAATCGCCACGCCAACATCTTTAATAATTTCGCGGAAACGGTTGTCATCTGGGAAGATGTCGAAGCCAGGGATGGATTCCAGTTTGTCGAGCGTACCGCCAGTATGGCCGAGGCCGCGACCGGAGATCATCGGAATATAGCCACCGCAGGCAGCGACCATTGGCCCCAACATCAGCGAAGTCACATCGCCGACGCCGCCGGTCGAGTGTTTATCAACAATCGGGCCATTCAGATGCAGGCTTTTCCAGTCGAGAACGGTTCCTGAATCTCGCATCGCCATCGTCAGCGAGACACGCTCCGGCATTGTCATATCGTGGAAGAAAATGGTCATCGCGAGAGCGGCAATCTGCCCTTCGGAGATAGTGTTGTCGCGAATGCCGTTGATAAAGAAGCGAATTTCTTCATCGCTCAGCGCATGACCATCACGTTTTTTACGAATAATTTCTTGTGCGAGAAACAAGGTAACCTCCCGTGGAATAAGTTTGAAGGCGTTGTTGCCAGATGGCGGATGTTGTTATTGCCTGATGCGATGCTGACGCATCTTACAAGGCCTACACGGCACTCGACCCGTAGGCCGGATAAGGCGTTCGCGCCGCATCCGGCATCCACCCTCTGGCAAAAGGCAGCTTAGTAGCTGCTGGCGCTCTTACCGTCGCCGTGGCCCAGCGCTTTCAGCAAGCTTGCCAGCAGGCTGGAAGCACCAAAGCGGTAGTGACGCGCATCTGCCCAGTCAGCACCGAAAAGTTCATCTGCAATCGCGAGATATTTCTGCGCATCTTCCGCAGTACGCACGCCGCCCGCAGGTTTGAAACCAACGGTTTTCTCTACGCCCATATCACGGATCACTTCCATCATGATGCGCGCGCTTTCCGGCGTCGCGTTCACTGCTACTTTACCGGTAGAGGTTTTGATGAAATCAGCACCCGCTTTAATGGAGATTTCAGACGCTTTACGGATCAGCGCTTCGTCTTTCAGTTCGCCGGTTTCAATAATCACTTTCAGCAGTACGTTCGCTGCTGCGCAAGCCTCTTTACAGGCTTTCACCAGATCAAAACCAACCTGCTCGTTACCCGCCATCAGTGCACGGTACGGGAACACTACGTCAACTTCATCGGCACCGTAGGCGATTGCCGCACGGGTTTCTGCCAGCGCGATTTCGATGTCGTCGTTACCGTGTGGGAAGTTAGTTACCGTAGCGATACGGATTTCCGGGGTGCCCTGCTCTTTCAGCGTTTTGCGAGCAATCGGGATAAAGCGAGGGTAGATACAGATAGCGGCGGTATTGCCGACCGGAGTTTTGGCCTGATGACACAGGGCGATCACTTTCTCGTCGGTATCGTCGTCATTCAGGGTGGTCAGGTCCATCAATTTCAGTGCACGCAGGCTGCTTGCTTTCAGATCAGTCATTTCATTCTCCTGGCTTGTCGCCAATAAAATTCACCTTGCGAGTTTGTTAGTATTCTAACATCGACTCCGCAACACACTTCGATATACATCACAATTAAGGAAATCTACTTACAAAATTGCATTACTGTAATGCGATCTGGTTCAAATAATTCACTTTCAAATGAATGCGTCAGTGGTGGCAAACGCATCAGGATCAAAGTGAACATCACGAAACTTCTTACAATGGCGCATCACCTTCGGCATAAAAGGAACAGAAGATGCCCACTTCTCATGAAAATGCACTGCAACAACGTTGCCAGCAAATTGTCACCAGCCCGGTACTTAGCCCGGAGCAGAAACGCCATTTTCTGGCGCTGGAAGCAGAAAACAATCTGCCTTACCCGGCGTTGCCTGCCGAAGCCCGCCGCGCGCTGGATGAAGGTGTAATCTGCGATATGTTTGAAGGTCATGCGCCGTATAAACCGCGCTATGTCTTACCCGATTACGCCCGTTTTTTGGCCAACGGTTCCGAATGGCTGGAGCTGGAAGGCGCAAAAGATCTTGATGACGCACTCTCTCTGCTGACCATTCTTTACCACCACGTTCCTTCGGTCACATCGATGCCGGTCTACCTGGGGCAACTGGATGCGTTGTTGCAACCGTATGTTAGAATTCTAACACAAAACGAGATCGATATTCGAATAAAACGTTTCTGGCGTTACCTCGACAGAACCCTGCCAGACGCCTTTATGCACGCCAATATTGGCCCGTCTGATTCACCCATTACCCGTGCGATTTTACGCGCAGACGCAGAGCTGAAGCAGGTTTCACCGAACCTGACTTTTATCTACGATCCTGAAATCACCCCTGATGACCTGCTGCTGGAAGTGGCGAAAAACATCTGTGAATGTAGCAAACCGCACATCGCCAACGGTCCCGTGCATGATAAAATTTTCACAAAAGGGAGCTACGGGATTGTGAGCTGTTACAACTCACTGCCGCTGGCGGGTGGTGGCAGTACGCTGGTACGCCTCAACCTGAAAGCCATTGCCGAGCGCAGCGAATCGCTGGATGACTTCTTTACGCGCACTCTACCGCACTACTGCCAACAGCAGATCGCCATCATCGATGCGCGGTGTGAATTCCTCTATCAACAATCACACTTCTTTGAGAATAGCTTCCTGGTGAAAGAAGGGCTGATTAACCCTGAACGTTTTGTGCCAATGTTTGGCATGTACGGACTGGCAGAAGCGGTTAACTTGTTGTGTGAGAAAGAAGGAATTGCCGCACGTTACGGTAAAGAAGCCGCTGCGAATGAAGTGGGTTATCGCATTAGCGCGCAACTGGCGGAGTTTGTCGCCAATACCCCCGTGAAATATGGCTGGCAAAATCGCGCCATGCTACACGCACAGTCGGGGATAAGTTCCGATATCGGCACCACGCCGGGCGCGCGTTTGCCGTATGGCGATGAGCCAGATCCGATCACCCATCTGCAAACTGTCGCCCCGCATCATGCTTATTATTATTCCGGCATCAGCGACATTTTGACGCTCGACGAAACCATCAAACGTAATCCGCAGGCGCTGGTACAGCTTTGCCTCGGTGCCTTTAAAGCCGGAATGCGTGAATTTACCGCCAATGTCAGCGGTAACGATCTGGTTCGCGTTACCGGTTATATGGTGCGTTTGTCGGATTTAGAAAAATATCGTGCCGAAGGTTCACGTACCAATACCACCTGGCTGGGAGAAGAAGCCGCACGCAACACTCGTATTCTGGAACGCCAGCCGCGCGTGATAAGCCATGAACAGCAGATGCGCTTTAGTCAGTAAGATTATCCCCTTCTCCTGCGTTGACGGGCCAGGCAGTCGTCTGGCTCTGTTTTTACAGGGCTGCAATCTGCGCTGCAAAAACTGTCACAATCCGTGGACGATGGGGCGCTGTAATGATTGCGGTAAGTGCGTGCCACAGTGTCCGCATCAGGCGTTGCAGATTATTAACAGCAAAGTAGTGTGGAACGCAGCCGTCTGCGAGCAGTGTGATACCTGTCTGAAGATGTGTCCGCAACATGCCACGCCGATGGCGCAATCCATGAGCGTGGATGAGGTGCTTAGACATATCCGCAAAGCGGTGCTGTTTATCGAAGGGATAACGGTAAGCGGCGGCGAAGCCACGACCCAGCTGCCGTTTGTGGTGGCGCTTTTTACTGCCATCAAAAACGATCCGCAACTGTGCCATCTCACCTGTCTGGTGGACAGTAACGGCATGTTGAGAGAAACCGGCTGGGAAAAATTGCTCCCGGTGTGCGACGGCGCGATGCTCGATCTCAAAGCGTGGGGAAGCGAATGTCATCAGCAGCTAACCGGACGCGATAATCAGCAGATCAAGCGCAGCATTAGTCTGCTTGCCGAGCGCGGCAAACTGGCAGAACTGCGTTTGCTGGTAATCCCAGGCCATGTGGATTATTTGCAGCATATCGATGAGCTGGCGGCGTTTATCAAGGGACTTGGCGATGTTCCGGTACGCCTGAACGCGTTTCATGCTCACGGCGTGTATGGCGAGGCGCAAAGCTGGGCGAGCGCCACGCCGGAAGACGTTAAGCAATTGGCTGATGCGTTACGGGAGCACGGGGTGAGCCGATTAATATTTCCGGCGCTGTATTTGTGACATGGCGGATGCAGCCTACGGTTCGGCACAGACCTGTAGGCATGATAAGACGCGTCAGCGTCGCATCAGGCATTGTGCGCCAACTGCCGGATGCGGCGTGAACGCCTTATCCGGCCTACGGTTCGGCACAGACTTGTAGGCATGATAAGACGCGTCAGCGTCGCATCAGGCATTGTGCGCCGACTGCCGGATGCGGTGTGAACGCCTTATCCGGCTTACGAAGGGCAGACTACCCACGAACGTTAAACACCGCATACGTGTTATTAAGCAACACTTCGGCAATCTCATCCGCGGGTTCCGGGCGTAACTCGCACAGCACGGCAAACACACGGGCGGCCTGTTCAGGGCGATTAGGCTGCCCCTGAAAACCATTGAGCGGCATATCCGGTGCGTCGGTTTCCAACAACAACGATGCCAACGGTAATTTTGCGATGACATCGCGGGTTTTACTGGCGCGTGGATAGGTGATAGTACCGCCTACGCCAATTTTGTAGCCCAGCTGCACAAACCGTTCGGCCTGTTGCTGGCTGCCAGAAAAACCATGAACCACACCAGTGCGTGGCAAATTTTGGCGTTTAAGATGCATCGCCAGTTTGTCGTGCGTGCGCCGTGAATGAAGGATCACCGGCAGATCGTAGCGTTTCGCCAGTTTCAGTTGTTCATCAAGCAACCTCTGCTGCCTCTCAAATTGCGGATCGTCACCAAAGAGATCCAGGCCGATCTCCCCCACCGCCACCACCTTCGTCGGACGTCTTTCCAACGCCTGCTGTAATTGATCCAGCGATGCATCGTTATGTTTTTCCAACATCCCCGGATGCAACCCTAAAGCGGCATACAGTGGTTGATAATTTTCCGCTAACGCCTGCACACGGGCAAAATTTGCCGCCTCGGTGGCCGGAACAATGATCTTGCCTACGCCCGCTTGTGCCGCGCGTTGCAGGCTGGCCTCTTCATCGCCACTAAACGGCGGGAAATCAAAATGGCAGTGGGTGTCGATAAAACGGCAAATCAAGCCAAATCCTCATTGTTAAATGTCGGGTCGTTCGCCTGTGGAGCGTCTATCACCTCGGTAACCAGCGTATCGTTGGCGACGGGTGCAGGCGGAATAACGATCGACTCCGGCGTCACCACCGGCACCAGATGGCGGCTCAGCGGCGCTTTTTCAGTCAATAACTTACCGACCGTTGCCAGAAAATAACGCCCGCATAAACGCCCAAGTTTATAGTCTTCACGCAGCGCCGGAATCCGACTGCCGAGCGCGATACTATGTAATGGCTTCGGCGGATAAATTTCGAATATCCTCAACTGGCCCGGTGGTTTCTCAATAAATTGCTGAATCTCACGATAGCTGGTTTCATGATGCTGCACCAGATTGACCAGCGGCTGCAGGCTACTGTCACCCAACCAGCGTTCCATGCGTTTGAACCACTGCGGCGTATAGTACATTTGTGACGGCACAGTGCGGATGACGACCAACGTTTTTGCGCCCTGCCTTGCCGCCTCTTTAACCGGGATCGCATCACTGATCCCGCCATCCAGGTAATTAATGCCTTCCAGCGACACTCCGCTACGATAAAAGCCAGGTATTGCACTGGAGGCGCGAATCACATCCAGCCAGTTCTGTTTGGTTGGCAAAAAGTAATTCGGCGCATAGTCATCCTGACGACAAGCGCACATATAAAACGATTTGCCGCTGTCAAATAGCCGCGCTGCGGTGTCCATTTGCAACGGCATCTGGCTTGCGGTGGCCTCCACCAGCCAGTCGAGATCGATAAGATTTCCTCCACGGACAAAGCGCAATGGATCGAAAAATTCGCGTTTTGTGGTATAGCGCATGATGACTTTGCGCGCGTAACCGGGCTGATTGCAGATATACGCCGAGAGGTTCTGCGCCCCGGCAGATGTGCCGAGATAAAGATCGAAAGGATTAAACTGCGCGCGCATAAACTCATCCAGCACGCCAGCTGTGAAAATTCCACGCTGCCCGCCGCCTTCGCACACCAGAGCTATTCGTCCAGGCTGGAACGGCCTTAGCGACAACGGCGCAATATTACCAAGCGTTACAGGTATTCGCTGCCCCACCTCTGCCTTCCTGTTTTTGTTGTGAAAGAATGACAAAGTAACGCAATTTATTATTCGCTAAAACCGCAAAAGCCAGTCCGCTGGACTGGCTTTGGATAAAATTTTCTTAATGGTCTGAAATCTAGGGTCGTTTTCGGCCCATGAACAAACTCACCAGGAACAGAATAATCCCGACGACAAAGACAATTTTAGCTGCGCCCGCAGCGGTACCGGCCAGACCACCAAACCCAAGTGCGGCGGCGATTAACGCGATAACCAGAAATATGATGCCCCAACGAAACATATAAGCGTCTCCTTTACCATAGTTAATGTCACCGCTTGATATGAGCGTGAAAATCACTCAATGCGATATTTTTAGTGTGGTGCACATCGCGCCTCCCGACAAAGTTCGGGAGGTCGAATTACGACGAATTACTTAGTTTTCAGATCATTTTTAACGCTTTTCACACCATCTACCGCTTTGGCGATACTTTCAGCACGGTCACTTTGTGCCTGAGAATCTACGGTACCGGAGAGCTGAACCACGCCATCGGTGGTTTCAACTTTCACTTTACGTGAAGGGACGATATCGTCCGCCAGCAGCTTGGCTTTGATTTCACTGGTGGTGGCGGTGTCACCCGCGTAGCCCTTCACAGAACCTTCTTTAGCGTCGCGAACGTGCAGTTTGTCGCTGACAGAGGTCACGCCTTCAACGCCTTTCGCCACTTTCACTGCCTCTTCGGCCTGGGCCTGGCTTTCAACGAAACCGCTCAGGGTCACGACTTTTTGATCGGTTTTGACAGAGATATCGGTGCTCTTGATGTTGTCATGATCCACCAGGGCCGCCTTCACTTTCGCGGTGATAGCGCTGTCATCCATGAAATTACCGACTTTATTCATAGAGCTATCGACTTTTTGCCCTGCGCTTTCATTGGTTGTGTGCGCGTTGTTTTCTGCGTAGGCAGAGCCGGTCGCGACGGCAGAGGTCAACATTACAGCCAGCAGAGTTTTCGAAATCTTCAGTCTTGTCATAGTCATCGATTTATTCCTGTATGTTTGCTCGTAATTTGAGCCTGGCAACACGAGGTTGCATTGCTGAATAGGGAGAGACTTCACCCTCTACAGAAGTCAATGGTCGTTATCACAAAAGCGATGGCTGATGAATAACGACCATTACAGCCTCTGAATCAGTTATTAATATCGGTAGAATGACAATCGACGGCTTTAGATACTGATATCTACGCATTGAACGGTATTTAACGCCGTCAGAAATGTCATTACTTTGTTAAATATAGATCACAATTTTGAAACCGCTCGGGATATCCCCTAAAACATAAGCAAAAGTGAATGTTTTAAGAACATTCCGTAAGCGGCTAATAAGGAAGGGAAATTGACAGGGCGCAGCGGCTACCGCGCCCTGGAGGCAAGAATTAATGCTCGCGAGTCTGGTGGAACTGAACGTCCGGATAACGTTCCTGCGCCAGGCGCAGGTTGACCATGCTGGTAGCGATGTAAGCGAGGTTATCGCCGCCATCAAGCGCCAGTTGGCTTTCGTTCTTACGCTTGAACTCTTCGAATTTCTTCGCGTCCGCACATTCTACCCAGCGTGCAGTGGCAACGTTGACTGACTCATACACTGCTTCAACGTTGTATTCGCTCTTCAGGCGCGCTACCACCACATCAAACTGCAGCACACCAACCGCACCAACGATCAGGTCGTTGTTGGAAATCGGACGGAACACCTGCACCGCGCCCTCTTCGGAAAGCTGTACCAGCCCTTTGAGCAGCTGTTTTTGCTTCAGCGGATCTTTCAGGCGGATACGACGGAACAGTTCCGGCGCAAAGTTCGGGATACCGGTGAACTTCATCATCTCACCCTGGGTAAAGGTGTCGCCGATCTGAATAGTGCCGTGGTTGTGCAGACCAAGGATGTCGCCCGGATACGCTTCTTCAACATGCGAACGGTCGCCCGCCATAAAGGTCAGCGCGTCGGAGATCACCACATCTTTCGCGGTGCGCACCTGACGCAGCTTCATGCCTTTTTCATATTTACCGGATACCACGCGCATAAACGCCACGCGGTCGCGGTGTTTCGGGTCCATGTTGGCCTGAATTTTAAATACGAAGCCGGTAAATTTATCTTCGCTCGCCTCTACGGTACGGGTATCAGTCTGACGCGGCATCGGCGCAGGTGCCCACTCTACCAGGCCATCCAGCATATGATCGACGCCGAAGTTACCCAGCGCAGTACCAAAGAACACTGGAGTGATTTCGCCCGCAAGGAACAATTCTTTGTCGAACTCGTTAGACGCGCCTTTCACCAGTTCCAGTTCGTCACGCAGCTGCTGTGCCAGATCTTCACCAACCGCAGCATCGAGATCCGGGTTATTCAGCCCTTTAACAATACGGACTTCCTGAATGGTGTGACCTTTACCACTCTGATAGAGATAGGTTTCGTCTTTATAAAGGTGGTAAACGCCTTTAAACAGCTTGCCGCAGCCAATCGGCCAGGTGATCGGCGCACAGCCGATTTTCAGCTCGTTCTCAACTTCATCGAGCAGCTCCATCGGATCGCGGATATCACGGTCAAGTTTGTTCATAAAGGTGAGGATCGGCGTATCGCGCAGACGGGTAACTTCCATCAGCTTACGGGTACGATCTTCAACACCTTTTGCGGCGTCGATAACCATCAGGCAGCAGTCCACCGCCGTCAGGGTACGATAGGTATCTTCCGAGAAGTCTTCGTGCCCGGGGGTGTCGAGCAGGTTAACCAGGCAGTCGTGATACGGAAACTGCATCACAGAGGTGGTAATGGAGATCCCACGCTGCTTTTCCATCTCCATCCAGTCCGACTTAGCGTGCTGGTTGGAACCACGGCCTTTTACTGTACCGGCAGTCTGAATGGCCTGTCCGAACAGCAGCACCTTCTCGGTGATGGTCGTTTTACCGGCGTCCGGGTGAGAAATAATGGCAAAAGTGCGGCGCTTCGCCACCTCTTGCAAATAAGGAGACAACGTCATAATTCTTTCTTCTTGAGTAAGCGGCATCGCGCCGCGCTTGTTGAAAACGAAAAATTGCGGCTATTTTACCCATCAACGGGGGGGAGGCAATCAGTGTTTACACAGGAGCTGCTCCAGTTCGTGCAACGAAGAAACGGTCCAGGTAGGCGCGATGCCTTCTGGTTGCTCGCGATTGTGCGCATTCAGCCAGCAGGTCGCAAGCCCGGCGTTGATGCCACCGAGAATATCGGACTCGGCAGTGTCGCCAACCATCAGCACGCGTGAACGGTCAGGATTGCCCGCCTGTTCCAGCGCATAATCGAAAATTTTCTTATTCGGTTTGGCTACGCCAACTTCTTCGGAAATCACCAACAAATCGAAATAATCACGCAGGCCCGTGCGTTCCAGACGCACTTGCTGCAAGGCGCTAAAGCCGTTGGTGATGATGCCGATTTTGGCGTTGCCGCGAATGGCATTAAGCAGGGAAACCGCGCCCGGCAGCGGCGTGCAAATTTCCGCCATCGCATTAATGAAGGCCTCGTTGAGTTTACCTGGCTCGACGTTCAGCCGTTCGGCCCAGCTCTCAAAACGCCCGTGCTGAAGCTGTAATGAAGTGATCGCGCCGTTTTGATAATCCACCCACAGTGGCTTGTTAACGGCCTGATAGTCCTGAAAATCTTCAGCGGTAAAGGTGACGCTGTAATCAAGAAACATCCGCTGCAGGCCGGTGAATGAGTCAAAGGTAAACAGCGTTTCATCGGCATCAAAGAAAATCCAGTCCCACTTCATTATTCCACCTTGTCTTACATACTGATTGGCAACGCCATGATGATGGCGTCTTCGCGACCGTCCTTGGTGGGGTAGTAATTGCGGCGAATCGTCGCCTCGTTAAAGCCTAAACTTTCGTACAGGGCAATGGCGGCAGCGTTTGAGGCACGGACTTCCAGCCATAGCGTCGCCACGCCGCGTTTTTCCAGTTCGTCGATCAGATGTTCCAGCAGCGCCCTTCCCAGTCCCTGACGCTGATAGTCAGGATCGACCGCAATATTGAACAATGTAGCTTCATCCAGCACCACTTGCGTAATCGCAAACGCCGCCATTTTGCCGTTTTGCGTTAACTGAAAGTTGAGATAACGCTCGCCCTGATTACTGGCAAAGGTTTTTTCACTCCACGGAAAGGCGTGGGCGCGTTGTTCAATGTGGAAAGCCGTTGGTAAATCAGTCGTTTCGAGGGAAGAAATCGTGTTCATATGTGCAAATTTGTTGCCATAACGCGGCGCGTGCCGTTGGGTTTGCCCGTAATTCGGTGAGCGCCGGTGATGCCACCTGAGCGCCTTCCAGTGATAGCGGTTCATCAGTACCCAACCGCCAGCTGTTGCAGCGACTGCCTTGCGGCAGCATCGCGATCTTTTCTGGCGTCAGTTGCAGCACCTGGTCGGGGCTGACGGTTAATGCACGCAGAACATCGCTCACCAGAGGATCGGTCAGGGCGGGAAGATCGTTTGCCACCATCACCAGACGGACGTGTGCCGGGATCGCAATGGCAATCTCCCCCTGCAACGCGCCAGGGCGACGCAGCGACCACTGGGTAATGCCCAGTTGCTGTAACTGCCAGTCTCGTCGGGATGTCATAGCGAATCGCTCCTGTTGTCAGGGGCGCAAATATAGCAAATTCGTCGATACCGCGCCAACATATGGCTATAATCGCCGCCAGTATCAATTGAGGAGCATTCCATGTCTGCATTTACCCCGGCAAGTGAAGTCTTGCTGCGTCACAGTGATGATTTCGAACAAAGCCGTATTCTTTTTGCCGGAGACTTACAGGATGACCTGCCCGCGCGTTTAGATACCGCGGCCAGCCGTGCTCATACCCAGCAATTCCACCACTGGCAGGTGTTAAGCCGCCAGATGGGGGATAACGCCCGTTTTAGTCTGGTCGCCACGGCGGATGACGTCGCAGATTGCGATACGCTGATTTACTACTGGCCGAAGAACAAACCGGAAGCCCAGTTTCAGTTGATGAATTTACTTTCTCTGCTGCCGGTGGGGACGGATATTTTTGTTGTTGGCGAGAACCGCAGCGGCGTGCGCAGCGCCGAGCAGATGCTGGCAGATTATGCGCCGTTGAATAAAGTCGACAGCGCCCGTCGCTGTGGCCTCTATTTTGGTCGTCTGGAAAAACAGCCGGTATTTGATGCCGATAAATTCTGGGGCGAATACAGCGTCGATGGCCTGACGGTGAAAACGCTGCCTGGCGTGTTTAGCCGCGACGGTCTGGATGTCGGTAGCCAGTTGCTGCTCTCGACGTTAACTCCGCACACGAAAGGTAAAGTGCTGGATGTCGGCTGCGGTGCAGGCGTTCTTTCAGTTGCCTTTGCACGCCACTCACCGAAGATTCGTCTCACGTTGTGCGATGTTTCTGCGCCAGCAGTTGAAGCCAGCCGTGCAACACTTGCGGCCAACGGTATTGAAGGTGAAGTCTTTGCCAGCAACGTCTTTTCTGAGGTGAAAGGTCGTTTTGATATGATCATCTCCAATCCGCCGTTCCACGATGGGATGCAAACCAGTCTGGATGCAGCACAAACGCTGATTCGCGGCGCGGTGCGTCATCTTAACAGCGGCGGCGAGCTGAGAATTGTGGCGAATGCCTTCCTGCCTTACCCGGACGTGCTGGATGAGACATTTGGCTTCCACGAAGTGATCGCGCAAACCGGGCGATTCAAGGTGTATCGCGCCATTATGACCCGCCAGGCGAAGAAAGGTTAAGTATCCCGCCAAATACCGTGTCGGATGCGGCGTGAACGCCTTATCCGACCTACAAAACCTGCACGTTAGTTTCCTGATGGACATTTTTCCAGCAATTACACCTCCGTCGATAATTAACTATTGACGAAAAGCTGAAAACCACTAGAATGCGCCTCCGTGGTAGCAATTCTTTTTAAGAATTGATGGTATGCGAAGGTGGCGGAATTGGTAGACGCGCTAGCTTCAGGTGTTAGTGTCCTTACGGACGTGGGGGTTCAAGTCCCCC
>NZ_PTRH01000079.1:0-284 GCF_002965045.1 Escherichia sp. MOD1-EC6300
GGTCGTTAGCTCAGTTGGTAGAGCAGTTGACTTTTAATCAATTGGTCGCAGGTTCGAATCCTGCACGACCCACCAATTTAAAGGTGGTTACTGGTAGAGAATGTGAAGGATAACGTTGCGTCAGCAACGGCCCGAAGGGCGAGACGAAGTCGAGTCATCCTGCACGACCCACCATCCTGAATGATTAAAGCAGCATAATCCCGCAAGGGGTCGTTAGCTCAGTTGGTAGAGCAGTTGACTTTTAATCAATTGGTCGCAGGTTCGAATCCTGCACGACCCACCAA
>NZ_PTRH01000080.1:0-283 GCF_002965045.1 Escherichia sp. MOD1-EC6300
TGCAGTCCCCCCTCAATGGTGGTGTCCACGGCACTGCCACCGCTGGAAACTTGCTGTTCCCCGGTATTAATGAGAGTTCCGGAGACACTTCCACCACCGAAAACAGTCTGCAGTCCCCCATTAATGGTGGTGCCTACAGCACTACCACTGCGGGAAACTTGCTGTTCCCCGGTATTAATGAGAGTCCCGGAGACACTTCCGCCACCGAAAACAGTCTGCAGTCCCCCCTCAATGGTGGTGTCCACGGCACTGCCACCGCTGGAAACTTGCTGTTCCCCGGTAT
>NZ_PTRH01000081.1:0-281 GCF_002965045.1 Escherichia sp. MOD1-EC6300
GTGGTGGGTGATGACGGGATCGAACCGCCGACCCCCTCCTTGTAAGGGAGGTGCTCTCCCAGCTGAGCTAATCACCCGATACTGCGCTGGATACTACAAACTACTTCCACCGAACCCACCGCATTAGTGGTGGGTCGTGCAGGATTCGAACCTGCGACCAATTGATTAAAAGTCAACTGCTCTACCAACTGAGCTAACGACCCGAAGTGGTGGGTGATGACGGGATCGAACCGCCGACCCCCTCCTTGTAAGGGAGGTGCTCTCCCAGCTGAGCTAATCAC
>NZ_PTRH01000082.1:0-279 GCF_002965045.1 Escherichia sp. MOD1-EC6300
GCTGGGACGGCGACCGGCTGACCACGATACAGAACGACAGAACCCGCATCCAGACGGTTTATCAGCCGGGGAGCTTCACGCCACTCATCAGGGTCGAAACCGCCACCGGTGAGCTGGCGAAAACGCAGCGCCGCAGCCTGGCGGATGCGCTTCAGCAGTCCGGCGGCGAAGACGGTGGCAGTGTGGTGTTCCCGCCGGTGCTGGTGCAGATGCTCGACCGGCTGGAAAGTGAAATCCTGGCTGACCGGGTGAGTGAGGAAAGCCGCCGCTGGCTGGCAT
>NZ_PTRH01000083.1:0-263 GCF_002965045.1 Escherichia sp. MOD1-EC6300
ATACCGGGGAACAGCAAGTTTCCAGCGGTGGCAGTGCCGTGGACACCACCATTGAGGGGGGACTGCAGACTGTTTTCAGTGGCGGAAGTGTCTCCGGGACTCTCATTAATACCGGGGAACAGCAAGTTTCCAGCGGTGGCAGTGCCGTGGACACCACCATTGAGGGGGGACTGCAGACTGTTTTCAGTGGCGGAAGTGTCTCCGGGACTCTCATTAATACCGGGGAACAGCAAGTTTCCAGCGGTGGCAGTGCCGTGGACACC
>NZ_PTRH01000084.1:0-263 GCF_002965045.1 Escherichia sp. MOD1-EC6300
GGGCAGTTACAGAGCCAGCACCTGAACAGCCTGCAGTATGACCGCGATTACACCTGGAACGACAACGGCGAACTCATCCGCATCAGCAGCCCGCGCCAGACCCGGAGTTACAGCTACAGCACCACCGGCAGGCTGACCGGCGTCCACACCACCACCTCAAATCTGGATATCCGCATCCCGTATGCCACGGACCCGGCAGGTAACCGCCTGCCTGACCCGGAGCTGCACCCGGACAGCACCCTCTGCATATGGCCGGATAATCG
>NZ_PTRH01000085.1:0-254 GCF_002965045.1 Escherichia sp. MOD1-EC6300
AACCTTCGTGCTCCTCCGTTACTCTTTAGGAGGAGACCGCCCCAGTCAAACTACCCACCAGACACTGTCCGCAACCCCGATAAGGGGCCAACGTTAGAACATCAAACATTAAAGGGTGGTATTTCAAGGTCGGCTCCATGCAGACTGGCGTCCACACTTCAAAGCCTCCCACCTATCCTACACATCAAGGCTCAATGTTCAGTGTCAAGCTATAGTAAAGGTTCACGGGGTCTTTCCGTCTTGCCGCGGGTACA
>NZ_PTRH01000008.1:0-229763 GCF_002965045.1 Escherichia sp. MOD1-EC6300
GGAATTGGTAGACGCGCTAGCTTCAGGTGTTAGTGTCCTTACGGACGTGGGGGTTCAAGTCCCCCCCCTCGCACCAATTATCTTTACTTCCTTTCTTGTTTCTTCCTTGTTTTTTCATCCCTGATTCCAGTTCATTATCATCAGCATGACACCAGCAATAAGCGCCAGGCACGATGGTAGCAAAATGTAATGCCGTAACTGTTTGTGATACAGCATTACCGGCGTCAATACTAATCCCATCAGAATGACAATCCGCCACTGATCCGGCGATAAATCCGCATACATCAGCCCTGCAATCAGCAATCCCGGCAGCAACACTCCCCAACCACTGCCCAGCATACGTTGCAACATGGTTTCATCTCTTTCATTGATAATGATAACCAATATCATATGATAATTTTTATCATTTGCAAGCCAGAGAAATCCCTTGCTATCGGGTAAGCCTATCGCTAGGATTAGCAATCATTATCATTTAGATTACTATCCCGATTATGGCCTATCGTTCCGCACCGCTCTATGAAGATGTTATCTGGCGAACGCATCTCCAGCCGCAGGATGCTGGGCTTGCACAAGCAGTACGTGCGACGATCGCCGAACATCGTGAACATTTGCTCGAGTTTATCCGTCTGGATGAACCCGCCCCGCTTAACGCCATGACGCTGGCGCAATGGTCATCACCGAATGCGTTAAGTTCTCTGTTAGCTGTTTATTCCGATCATATCTACCGCAATCAACCAACGATGATCCGCGAGAATAAGCCGCTGATCTCCCTGTGGGCGCAATGGTACATCGGCCTGATGGTGCCGCCATTAATGCTGGCCCTGTTAACGCAGGAAAAAGCATTAGATGTGACGCCGGAACATTTCCACGTTGAGTTTCACGAAACCGGACGCGCCGCCTGTTTCTGGGTCGATGTGTATGAAGATAAAAACGCAACACCACATTCACCGCAGCAGCGAATGGAAACGTTAATTAGCAAGGCGCTTGTTCCGGTTGTGCAAGCATTAGAAGCGACTGGAGAAATTAACGGTAAACTTATCTGGAGTAATACCGGTTATTTGATCAACTGGTACCTCACTGAGATGAAGCAGCTGCTCGGCGAGGCGACAGTTGAATCGCTGCGCCATGCCCTCTTTTTTGAGAAAACGCTCACTACCGGTGAAGATAATCCACTCTGGCGTACCGTGGTGCTGCGCGACGGCCTGCTGGTGCGCCGCACTTGCTGCCAGCGTTATCGCTTACCGGATGTGCAGCAATGTGGTGACTGTACGCTGAAATAGAAAAATTTGCCGGGGAAGTAAACCCGGCATTAAGCGTATTAATAGGGGTGCAACACGTTACTTGCTTCGCAATGACGCATACATAACAGAATGTCTGCGGCCTCCAACAACCCTGCATCAGAACTGACGCCCAGTTTCGACATTACATTAAATTTATGCGCGCGGATCGTTTTGATATTGCGTTTAAGCTGCTCGGCAATTTGTGTCATTGAGTAGCCACGCGACATAAAGCGCAATATTTCTCTCTCCGTCGGGCTTAGCGTCCGGCTTTGGTTAATATACCACTGATTGTTCAATCGGTCGGTCGCCTGACGCACACCATTTAATGACAAAAAGAGTTCTTGATGAAAAATCTCCAGCGTCGACGCTTTACTTAATACACCGTCCAGCGGTGATGGCGACAATGAACCAATCAGCCGAGCTTCAATATCATCATCCGCAATAACTAAACGGCGGGTACGCGGAAACTTAATCGCCAGGTCAGTCAGGCTAGATAATCCCTCTCTGCGCTCATTTCTCATGGCAGAAAAAGAAAAAATGACTGCCGCAAATGAGATCCGCGACATGGCATCCTGAAATGACTCCTGACTGGTATAGGTATAGAGCTTATAAGGGTTACCCGCAAATTTTCTGAATAAACTCTCAATACCGATACTGCTCATGACGCATTTTTCTATGAGTGCGACATTTCTCTTCTTAATTCGGCTGTGTTCCATTCTGCGGCATCTCCATAAACAGAAGGCAAGTTAAGTTCTCTTGCACCCTGCGCGCTATTTATCCATGCATACATTTCAGCGTTGCTGTGAATTGCCAGTCGACGCATCGCACTGTTTTTTTGGGCGCTGATAGTTTTATTACTTTTCTTAAGCAATGAAGCTATCTGGTTGATGCCCCATCCTTTACCTAATAGCCGCAGTACTTTACGCTCTGAAAGAGTGAGAATAACGGAGCGATAGCTAAAATCATGCGTTTCAGTCATTGCCGGAGAGGTCAGCATGGCACTGATACGCTCTGCGTGCGTATTGCCAGAACGCACGGTCTTGACCAGATTCTCAATGGGTTCAACATCAGACAATAATGTCGCCGTAGGGCACATGAGCAGTTCTACCGCCTGGGAATACCAGGAGCGTGACACCATGAAAACCCAGTGAATTTCCCGATATTGTGAGATTAAAGAATAATAATGCTCACAAACAGAACGAGGATCTTCACTTTCACCGGCTAAATCTGCAATAACTAATCCGGAACGACGTAATTGTAATAAGGTAAGGTCCTCCGCAGAGGCGCTGGATATTATTTCATATTCAGGGAAGTGAGTCCTCATGACCTCTTTTAACCCTGCTTGCATAACAGGTATTTTACTGATAACAATTCCATTTTTGCAGCATCCTGGCAACATATTTCCTCCACATCCACTGTCTAAAAATCATGATGGTTTATTCAGGATATTCATTCCTTAAATGTTCCCAGCAAATTAATAGATTAAGCGAATAAATTATCCTTTGCATTCACTTTCATATCAGCATACTCCTGCTGCACAATAACTCCACTGCATGTGTCAGAAGGTTAGCATCAAATGATAACCTGGTGAAATAGCCTGGAGACATTTAAAATATCTACATTAAGTTGTTAGAAATACTTAATGAAAAACAGAATCCTCATTCATTTAATTTATAATTAAAAAATATTTCTTCTCGCAAAATAAAAAATCACACAATCAATATTTATTCAATAAAATCTGATAGTTTTATCTTTTTTAAACCCTAAAAAAGCACTCAGTTATCGATAATCCCGATTCGTAAAAACCAGACCATACATTCATTATACCGATAATATTCACGTTATAATTTGTTTACAGCTTGAGATTATTCGCTTTTTACCACCGAACCTCTCCCGATAACCAGGATTAATCAGCGCAATTTTGATCTTAACCTGCCGCAAAACAACCGCGCTTCATGATACAAATGGATTCTCATAATTTGAACAATACGCAGCGCGTCTATGACAAAGGGCGAGTTATGCAAACTGAGCAACAGCGAGCCGTGACACGGCTTTGTATCCAGTGCGGATTATTTCTTTTGCAACATGGTGCGGAAAGCGCGTTGGTCGATGAACTTTCCTCACGACTGGGTCGGGCGTTGGGAATGGACAGCGTCGAAAGTTCTATCTCTTCGAACGCCATCGTGCTGACAACCATTAAAGATGGGCAATGCCTGACATCGACACGTAAAAATCACGATCGCGGCATTAATATGCATGTGGTGACTGAAGTCCAGCACATTGTGATTCTGACGGAGCATCATCTGCTGGATTACAAAGGCGTAGAGAAAAGATTTAGCCAAATTCGGCCATTACGTTACCCGCGATGGCTGGTAGCCTTGATGGTCGGCCTTTCTTGCGCCTGTTTCTGTAAACTCAATAACGGTGGCTGGGACGGTGCCGTCATCACCTTCTTTGCCAGTACGGCCGCGATGTATATCCGCCAGCTGCTGGCACAACGTCATCTTCATCCACAGATCAACTTTTGCCTCACCGCTTTCGCCGCCACCACCATTTCCGGTTTGCTTTTGCAACTTCCCACTTTCAGTAATACCCCCACCATTGCGATGGCCGCCAGCGTTCTCTTGCTGGTGCCGGGCTTTCCGTTGATTAATGCCGTCGCCGATATGTTTAAAGGCCACATCAATACCGGACTGGCACGCTGGGCGATCGCCAGTCTGCTGACACTGGCTACCTGCGTCGGCGTGGTGATGGCACTGACAATTTGGGGGCTACGCGGATGGGTGTGATCGAATTTCTGTTAGCGTTGGCGCAGGATATGATCCTCGCCGCCATTCCAGCGGTCGGCTTTGCGATGGTGTTCAACGTTCCCGTTCGGGCGTTACGCTGGTGTGCGCTGCTTGGTGCGATAGGTCATGGTTCCCGAATGATCTTAATGACCAGCGGGCTGAATATTGAATGGTCAACCTTTATGGCCTCTATGCTGGTCGGCACCATTGGTATTCAATGGTCGCGCTGGTATCTGGCACATCCGAAAGTGTTTACCGTGGCGGCTGTTATCCCCATGTTTCCGGGCATCTCTGCTTATACTGCAATGATTTCGGCGGTAAAAATCAGCCAGCTAGGTTACAGCGAACCGTTGATGATTACCCTGTTAACCAACTTTCTTACAGCTTCATCGATTGTTGGTGCATTATCCATCGGCCTTTCCATTCCTGGATTATGGTTGTACCGCAAACGCCCTCGCGTATAAAATTGCCTCACTTAAAGCACGCGGATGAGAGACAGCCTCCTCTCCTCCGTGTGTTACTATAAAAGTTATCTCCCTTCTCGTTCATCGTTCCATATTTGAGAAACAGTATGTCTTCCAGAGTTTTGACCCCGGACGTCGTTGGTATTGACGCCCTGGTACACGATCACCAAACCGTTCTGGCAAAAGCTGAAGGCGGTGTGGTTGCCGTATTTGCTAACAATGCCCCGGCGTTTTATGCCGTCACGCCTGCGCGCCTGGCTGAACTGCTGGCGCTGGAAGAAAAGCTGGCGCGTCCAGGAAGCGATGTCGCTCTGGACGATCAACTCTATCAGGAACCGCAAGCCGCTCCCGTTGCTGTACCCATGGGGAAATTCGCCATGTATCCGGACTGGCAACCCGATGCCGACTTTATCCGCCTGGCGGCGCTATGGGGCGTGGCGCTAAAAGAGCCGGTGACCACCGAAGAACTGGCCTCATTCATTGCCTACTGGCAGGCGGAAGGTAAAGTCTTTCACCATGTACAGTGGCAACAAAAACTGGCGCGCAGCCTGCAAATCGGCCGTGCCAGCAACGGCGGACTGCCGAAACGAGATGTGAATACGGTCAGCGAACCTGACAGCCAAATTCCACCAGGATTCAGAGGGTAACGATGAAAAACGTTGGCGACCTGATGCAACGCCTGCAAAAAATGATGCCTGCCCATATCAAACCTGCGTTTAAAACGGGTGAAGAACTACTGGCCTGGCAGAAAGAACAAGGGGCAATCCGCTCCGCCGCTCTCGAACGTGAAAACCGGGCGATGAAAATGCAGCGCACCTTTAACCGCTCCGGTATTCGTCCACTGCATCAGAACTGCTCCTTTGAGAACTATCGCGTTGAGTGTGAAGGGCAGATGAATGCGTTAAGCAAAGCACGCCAGTATGTCGAAGAGTTTGACGGCAACATCGCCAGCTTCATCTTTTCTGGCAAGCCAGGAACCGGCAAAAACCATCTGGCGGCGGCAATCTGCAACGAGCTACTGCTACGCGGTAAATCCGTATTGATCATCACCGTGGCCGATATTATGTCGGCGATGAAAGATACCTTCAGGAATAGCGGTACCAGCGAAGAACAACTGCTTAACGATCTGAGCAACGTTGATCTGCTGGTGATCGATGAGATCGGTGTGCAGACCGAATCGAAATACGAAAAAGTGATCATCAACCAGATCGTCGATCGCCGCTCTTCTTCCAAACGCCCAACCGGGATGCTGACCAACAGTAATATGGAAGAGATGACCAAGTTGCTGGGCGAACGCGTGATGGACCGTATGCGCCTGGGCAACAGTTTGTGGGTGATCTTCAACTGGGATAGCTACCGTAGCCGGGTAACGGGTAAAGAGTATTAATCCCAATTTCTGGCGGTATACTGCGACACAATTCCACCTTGAGTAATGATGATGAAAACTGTTAAACATCTTCTGTGCTGTGCCATTGCTGCCAGCGCATTAATTTCCACCGGGGTGCATGCTGCGTCCTGGAAAGATGCGCTCTCCAGCGCCGCCAGCGAACTTGGCAACCAAAACAGCACGACACAAGAAGGCGGTTGGTCACTCGCTTCATTAACTAGCTTGCTTAGCAGCGGGAACCAGGCCTTAAGCGCAGATAACATGAACAATGCCGCAGGCATACTGCAATACTGCGCGAAGCAGAAGTTGGCTTCGGTAACCGATGCCGAAAACATCAAGAACCAGGTGCTGGAAAAGCTGGGCCTGAACAGTGAAGAGCAAAAAGAAGACACCAACTATCTGGATGGCATTCAGGGTTTGCTGAAAACCAAAGATGGTCAGCAACTCAATCTGGATAACATCGGAACGACTCCGCTGGCAGAAAAGGTGAAAACCAAGGCCTGTGATCTGGTGTTAAAGCAGGGGCTAAACTTCATTTCCTGATCCGCGAAACGCCGCGTTTTAGCTGTTACCCGGCTGACGCGGCTCTCTCCTGCCCTTTTCCCTGCTCCTGGACGGTTTTCCCCCTGTTACACGGGAAGCGACCGTAATCAAAAAAGTCTGTTTATAAACTAATTCCTAACAACATCGCATTTTTTTGACACTAGAATTGCAGCAATATGGCGACGCCATTACATTGTGCTTCTCAAAAAGCTTAAACGTTGGCTAAACGGCCCGGTTTAGTGAGGATCGCCCGTTGTCAGAACTACTCTCTTTCGCCCTTTTTCTCGCCTCTGTGCTGATTTACGCATGGAAAGCGGGACGTAACACCTGGTGGTTTGCAGCCACGTTAACGGTGCTGGGGCTATTTGTCGTTTTAAATATCACCCTGTTTGCCAGCGACTATTTTACTGGTGATGGTATTAACGACGCGGTTCTCTATACCTTAACCAACAGCCTGACCGGTGCTGGTGTCAGCAAATACATTCTGCCGGGTATCGGCATTGTGCTGGGGCTGACGGCGGTGTTCGGTGCTCTGGGCTGGATCCTGCGCCGTCGTCGTCATCATCCGCACCATTTTGGTTACAGCCTGCTGGCACTCTTACTGGCGCTGGGTTCAGTGGATGCCAGCCCGGCATTTCGTCAGATAACGGAACTGGTGAAATCCCAGTCACGCGACGGCGACCCGGACTTCGCGGCTTATTATAAAGAGCCGTCGAAAACTATCCCTGACCCGAAACTCAACCTGGTTTATATCTACGGCGAAAGCCTCGAGCGGACCTATTTTGATAACGAAGCTTTCCCGGATCTCACGCCTGAACTGGGCGCGTTGAAAAATGAAGGCCTGGATTTCAGCCATACGCAGCAGCTGCCGGGAACGGATTACACGATTGCAGGCATGGTGGCTTCTCAGTGCGGCATTCCGCTGTTTGCTCCCTTTGAAGGCAACGCCTCCGCTTCTGTTTCCAGCTTCTTCCCACAGAACATCTGCCTGGGCGATATCCTGAAGAACTCGGGTTATCAGAACTATTTCGTGCAGGGCGCGAATCTGCGTTTTGCCGGTAAAGATGTGTTCCTGAAGTCGCACGGCTTCGACCATTTATATGGCTCAGAAGAGCTGAAAAGCGTGGTGGCAGACCCACACTATCGCAACGACTGGGGATTCTACGACGATACCGTTCTCGATGAAGCGTGGAAAAAGTTTGAAGAGCTTTCCCGCTCTGGCCAGCGATTCTCACTGTTTACCCTGACAGTCGATACCCATCACCCGGATGGTTTTATCTCGCGTACCTGTAACCGCAAAAAATATGATTTTGACGGTAAGCCGAATCAGTCATTCAGTGCGGTAAGTTGCAGCCAGGAGAATATCGCGGCGTTTATCAACAAAATCAAAGCGTCACCGTGGTTTAAAGATACCGTTATCGTCGTCTCATCTGACCATTTAGCGATGAACAACACGGCGTGGAAATACCTCAATAAGCAAGATCGCAATAATCTGTTTTTCGTCATTCGTGGCGACAAGCCGCAGCAAGAAACGCTGGCGGTGAAGCGTAATACGATGGATAACGGCGCGACGGTGCTGGACATTCTCGGTGGCGATAACTATCTCGGACTTGGTCGTAGCAGTTTATCCGGGCAGTCAATGTCGGAAATCTTCCTCAATATCAAAGAGAAAACGTTGGCGTGGAAGCCGGATATCATCCGCCTGTGGAAATTCCCTAAAGAGATGAAAGAGTTCACCATCGACCAGCAGAAAAACATGATTGCCTTCTCAGGTAGCCATTTCCGTTTGCCGCTGCTGTTGCGGGTTTCAGACAAACGCGTGGAACCGCTGCCGGAAAGTGAATACTCAGCACCGCTGCGTTTCCAGTTGGCCGATTTTGCTCCACGCGACAATTTCGTCTGGGTTGACCGTTGCTATAAGATGGCACAACTCTGGGCTCCGGAACTGGCACTTTCCACCGACTGGTGTGTCTCGCAAGGGCAGCTTGGCGGTCAGCAAATTGTCCAGCATGTTGATAAAACAACATGGAAGGGCAAAACGGCATTTAAAGATACGGTCATCGACATGGCGCGTTACAAAGGCAATGTCGATACGCTGAAGATTGTTGATAACGATATTCGCTACAAAGCCGACAGTTTCATCTTTAACGTCGCCGGTGCGCCAGAAGAGGTGAAACAGTTTAGCGGGATTTCTCGTCCGGAGTCGTGGGGCCGCTGGTCCAACGCACAGTTGGGCGACGAAGTAAAAATCGAGTACAAGCATCCGCTGCCGAAGAAATTTGACCTGGTGATTACCGCCAAAGCATACGGCAATAATGCCAGCCGCCCTATTCCGGTACGCGTAGGCAATGAAGAACAAACCCTTGTGCTGGGCAATGAAGTAACCACCACTACGCTGCATTTCGATAACCCAACCGATGCTGACACGCTGGTGATTGTGCCACCTGAACCCGTCTCAACCAACGAAGGGAATATCCTCGGACACTCGCCGCGTAAGCTTGGTATCGGCATGGTGGAAATTAAAGTGGTGGAACGTGAAGGGTAATTCCTGACTGATTTGTAGGTCGCATAAGGTGCGACCTACACACCTTCTCCGGCTCACAACACATTATTAAGAAACAAAAAAAACAGCGCCCAACACTTCCCCGGACGCTGCATGGCAACTTTAATAATCTCGCCTTATAAGAAAGTAATTACACCCTTAATCAACTCACGGTTGTTAATCACATCGCGCTCATAGGTTTCTGCCAGCGTGGCGAACGGATAGCGATGGGTTAACATCATGTCGGCAGTGATTTTTCCTTCCGCCATCAGTCGACCGACTTTAGCGAAATCTTCCGGCGTGGCGTTGCGGCTGCCCATCATCGTCGTTTCTTTTTTATGGAATTCCGGATCGGAGAACTGCAACTCACCTTTAAACAGACCGACAAACACCACCGTGCCGCCGTGACGAATCAGATTCACGGTGTTATTCATTGCATGTTGATTACCTGTCGCGTCGATCACTTTCTGCGCCAGCGAACCACCAAACTGCGCCCGCAGCTGCGCGTCAAAATCTTCGGCTGACGGGTCCAGCACGGGCAACTCCAGACGCGTTGCCACATGTTCTCGGCGTGCCGGACTGGTATCCGCCACCACCACCTGTGCGCCATCAGCTTTAGCGATTGCCGCCGCGCCCAGACCAATTGGCCCCGCCCCGACCACCAGCACCTGCTCGCCGGGAGCAATAGCCGCACGACGCACCGCATGAGCGCTAATAGCGAAAGGTTCAATCAATGCTGCCGCCTGCGGGTCAATACCGTCTGCGGGCAAAATGTTCGCCACCGGCACGCTCAAATACTCACTAAAACCACCATCCTGATGCACACCAATAACTGAAATTTTTTCACAGCAATTGGTGCGACCGCTTTTACATGCCGGGCATTGCTGACAGGCAACATAAGGGATCACAGCAACTTGCTGACCATTTTTAAGATCAGCAATATTTTTACCCAGCCCAACAATCTCCCCACATATTTCATGGCCTAAAACGCGTGGATAACTAAAAAATGGTTGATTTCCACCCCAGGCATGAATATCGGTACCGCAAATCCCGACAGACTTAATTTTTATTAATGCTTCATTGTCACCCGGAATAGGTATCTCGCGTTGTTTCCAGACTAATTCTTTCGGCTGCTGGCAAATTAAAACATTCATCGTAGACATGATTCGGCTCTCCATTTTTTGTTGCCTTAGATATCAATGAAAATGAAAAATGGCAGCGGAACGGAAAATCTGTTTTGTGAAAACACACGCATAAAAATGTTTTAAATCGGGTTTTAATGGACTCACAAGGAGGAAAATATGAGTCGCTCACAAAATTTACGCCACAATGTGATTAACCAGGTCATTGATGATATGGCACGAGGTCATATCCCTTCGCCACTTCCATCGCAAAGTGCGCTGGCAGAAATGTACAACATCAGCCGCACCACAGTGCGTCATATTCTCAGCCACTTACGCGAATGCGGCGTCTTGACGCAGGTTGGAAACGACTATGTTATTGCGCGTAAACCTGACCATGATGACGGTTTCGCCTGTACTACCGCTTCAATGAGTGAACAAAACAAAGTGTTTGAGCAGGCTTTTTTTACGATGATAAACCAGCGCCAGTTACGCCCAGGAGAAACTTTTTCTGAACTGCAACTGGCTCGGGCCGCGGGTGTCAGCCCGGTTGTAGTAAGAGAATATCTTTTAAAATTCGGTCGTTATAATCTTATTCAGAGCGAAAAGCGCGGCCAGTGGAGCATGAAGCAATTCGATCAATCCTACGCCGAGCAGCTGTTTGAGCTACGCGAAATGCTCGAAACTCATTCACTTCAGCACTTTCTCAACCTGCCTGATCATGATCCCCGCTGGCTGCAGGCGAAAACCATGCTCGAACGTCATCGACTACTGCGTGACAACATCGGCAATAGCTTTCGCATGTTCTCGCAACTTGACAGAGATTTTCACTCCTTACTGCTTTCAGCTGCCGATAATATCTTTTTTGATCAATCGCTTGAGATCATCTCAGTCATCTTTCATTTTCACTATCAATGGGACGAAAGCGATCTTAAACAGCGCAATATCATTGCCGTCGATGAGCATATGACCATTCTCAGCGCTCTGATTTGCCGCAGTGACCTGGATGCCACCCTTGCGCTCCGTAACCATTTGAATTCAGCTAAACAATCAATGATTCGATCCATTAATGAGAACACGCGTTATGCTCATTAAGTACGGATTAAAAACAGCAAACTATTAGCGGGTGCACGGTTTTATCAAAAGATAAATACCGGAAAATTCCCGCTTACCTATGCTCACAATCAGTCGACTAAAAATGTTTTTGTGAGCGGTAGTAAAGTCCTAAAACTTTCACCTGCCGTTAATGTCAACCTTGCGTAATGCACAATTACGTAAACAATTAAAATTATAAATACAGGAGTCCGGCGTGGAAAAAGAAAATATCACCCTCGATCCGCGTTCTTCATTTACTCCATCTTCGTCGGCAGATATTCCCGTGCCACCAGATGGATTAGTTCAACGCAGTACCCGAATTAAACGCATTCAAACCACCGCCATGTTGTTATTATTTTTTGCGGCGGTAATCAATTATCTCGACCGCAGTTCACTGTCGGTAGCAAATTTAACGATTCGTGAAGAATTGGGATTAAGTGCCACCGAAATCGGCGCTTTGCTCTCCGTGTTTTCACTCGCTTACGGGATTGCGCAACTTCCTTGCGGCCCACTATTGGATCGTAAAGGCCCGCGCCTGATGCTGGGACTGGGGATGTTCTTCTGGTCACTGTTCCAGGCAATGTCTGGCATGGTGCACAGCTTTACGCAGTTCGTGTTGGTGCGTATCGGTATGGGAATTGGTGAAGCGCCGATGAACCCATGCGGTGTAAAAGTCATTAACGACTGGTTCAACATCAAAGAGCGCGGACGCCCGATGGGCTTCTTCAACGCAGCTTCTACCATTGGCGTTGCCGTAAGCCCACCGATTCTGGCGGCGATGATGCTGGTGATGGGCTGGCGCGGGATGTTTATTACCATTGGTGTACTGGGGATTTTTCTCGCCATTGGCTGGTATATGCTCTATCGCAACCGCGAGCACGTAGAACTGACTGCCGTTGAACAAGCTTATCTCAATGCAGGTAGCGTCAATGCCCGCCGTGATCCGCTCAGTTTTGCCGAATGGCGCAGCCTGTTCCGTAACCGCACAATGTGGGGAATGATGCTCGGATTCAGTGGCATCAACTACACTGCGTGGCTGTATCTGGCCTGGCTTCCTGGTTACCTGCAAACAGCCTATAACCTGGATTTAAAAAGCACAGGATTGATGGCGGCTATCCCTTTCCTGTTTGGGGCTGCCGGGATGCTGGTCAACGGTTACGTTACCGACTGGCTGGTCAAAGGGGGAATGGCTCCGATTAAAAGCCGTAAGATCTGCATTATTGCCGGGATGTTCTGTTCTGCCGCCTTTACGCTGGTCGTACCGCAAGCGACAACATCCATGACAGCGGTTCTGCTGATTGGCATGGCACTGTTCTGCATTCACTTTGCCGGAACATCCTGCTGGGGATTGATCCACGTCGCTGTCGCTTCTCGCATGACTGCATCGGTGGGCAGTATCCAGAACTTTGCCAGCTTCATCTGCGCTTCTTTCGCGCCGATCATTACTGGTTTTATTGTCGATACCACCCACTCATTCCGTCTGGCGCTAATCATCTGCGGTTGCGTCACCGCGGCGGGTGCACTGGCATACATCTTCCTGGTTCGTCAGCCGATCAACGACCCACGTAAAGATTAATTTCCCTATGCCCGATAACATTTTGCTTATCGGGCATTTTTATGGCGATTAAAACGTTTCCCAGTTCTCTCCGCTATCTGCCACTGCCACTTTGCGCGGCGCAGATGGCGTCACAGTTTTTACTACTGCCGATGCTTCGCGCTGGCGTTGCTGCTCTTGCTGAATCCGGAACACTGCCACAGCTTCGGTCAGGCGACTGGCCTGCTCCTCCAGCGCGGCGGCGGCAGCGGCAGATTCTTCCACCAGCGCAGCGTTCTGTTGGGTTACCCGGTCCATCTCAGCAACCGCTAAGCCAACCTGATCGATACCACGGCTCTGCTCATCAGAAGCAGAAGCAATTTCGCCCATAATGTCCGTCACGCGGGTCACAGCGCTGACAATCTCCGCCATTGTTTCCCCGGCGCTTTCGACCAGCGTAGAGCCAACATCCACTTTCCCCACCGAGTCTTCAATCAGGCTTTTAATTTCGCGAGCCGCCTGGGCGCTACGCTGGGCCAGATTACGCACTTCTCCCGCAACCACCGCAAAACCGCGCCCTTGCTCACCCGCACGCGCTGCTTCAACCGCCGCGTTCAAAGCCAGAATATTGGTCTGGAAGGCAATGCCGTCAATTACGCTGATAATATCGGCGATTTTCTGCGAGCTGGTGGAGATATCGCGCATGGTCTGC
Source organism: Escherichia sp. MOD1-EC6300 (assembly GCF_002965045.1). NCBI lineage: Bacteria > Pseudomonadati > Pseudomonadota > Gammaproteobacteria > Enterobacterales > Enterobacteriaceae > Escherichia > Escherichia sp. MOD1-EC6300. The sequence continues at coordinate 13,468 of NZ_PTRH01000008.1, forward strand.
ACCACGTTATCCACCACTTTGCCGCCACGTTGCGCCGTTTCGGAAGCACTTAACGCCAGGTGGCTGGCCTGACGCGCATTTTCGGCGTTCTGCTTCACCGTTGCGGTCAGTTGCTCCATGCTGGCTGCCGTCTCTTCCAGCGAAGCGGCCTGTTGCTCGGTGCGCGAAGAGAGATCGTTATTGCCGGTGGCGATTTCGCTGGCACCGCTATAGATAGCATTGGCCCCGTTGCGCACATCACCGACGGTACGCATCAGCTCTCCCTGCATATGGCGCAAACTCTCTGCCAGTTGCCCCATCTCATTAGAACCATCCACCTCAATCGGTTTCACCAGATCGCCACCTGCAATATGACGAATGCTGTCAATCAGGCGATTCATTGGCGCTACCAACGAGGCTTTAATACCGAACCAGACGGCGAAGATGACCGCCAGTACGACGATCATCACGCCCACCAGAATCCACATCGCCTGGCTGTAGGAGGCATTATTATCGCTGACGGCGATATCATAGAGCCGATCGTTTTGCTCCATGTAAGCCACATACTGCTTCTCGAAACCGTCCTGATATCCCTGAGTCGGCTGATCAAAGAATTCGTTGATTTTGCCTGCACCTAACAGTTGGATCAGTTCCGCCAGCGCATTGTGATAAATATCGTAATTACGTTTGATCTCTGCCGCTGCGGCGGTGCTCTGACGCGGGTCACGCGGCAATGCTTCGTAATCCGCCCAGTTTTTTTCCGCCTGTTTCAGCGAAATACTGGCACTCTGCATCAGCTCGGCAACGGTTGAACCGCTACCAATATTGTTCTGATCCATCATGTAGCGGATACCCGCGCGGTTGAGGGTGTTACGCGTCTGCAACAACGCGACCCAGCTGCCATTCAGCGTGGATTGCTGCTGGCGAATGGTTTGTAAAACAGTGAAATTTTCTTTGTCATTCTTTAAGGCATTAAAGAACAGACCGCCTGATGTCAGTTGTAAAAGGCCAAAAACGGCCAAAACCAGCAGTAAGCTGGTCACGATCTTGATACGTTTTAACATGGTTTCTCTTTCCACTAGACAGATACACTGGTTGTCGGCCTGGTGGTGGAAAACTTTATGCTGTGGAAAAGCGTCGGCACTGCTTTTGTTGCAGCAAACTTGCGTTTTTTGTGAGGGTCACACTCTATAGCGGCAGTTTATGGTACAAAGTATCAATCTTCTTCGAACCAGTGATACTCCTATGGCTTATAGCATCGATATCATCTCCTGCATTACCGAACGATTTATGGCGTTAACAGCCACTGAAAAGCGTATCGCACAATTTATTCTTGATGACGTCTCTGCCGCAGTAGAGTTGCCAATTGCTGAGCTGGCACGGTTAACGCAAACCAGTCAGGCGTCGGTGACGCGTTTTGCCCGTGCACTGGGGTGCAAAGATGTCCGCGAGTTGAAAGTCAAACTGGCGCAGTCACTGGCTGTCGGGCAGCGGTTTATTCTCGATGTACCGGATCTTGACGGTGTTCAGGGGATCTACGAAGCGATTATTAGCGTGCTGGAAACGCATCGTCGTTCGCTGGATATGAATGCCATCAGCCAGGCTGTAAGCTGGTTAAGTCAGGCGCGGCAAATTCTTGCGTTAGGAACTGGCGGCGGTTCCACTATCTGTTCACAGGAGATTCAGTACCGTTTATTCCGTCTGGGGCTACCGGTGGTCAGTCAGAATGATGCCCTGATGATGAGAATGATGTGCTCGGCAGTGATGCCGCAGGATGTGGTGATTGTGCTGTCGCTGGGCGGTTATACACCGGAAATCATCGAAAGTGCGGCAATCGCCCGTCAGTATGGCGCGCGTGTTATTGCCATTACGCCAGCACAAACACCGCTGGCGGAACAGGTGGATCTGGTATTGCCGTTACTGGTTCAGGAAAGTGATTACATCTTTAAGCCCACCCCTTCCCGCTACGCGATGTTAGCCATGGTCGATGTACTGGCAACAGAACTGGCAATGGCAAATAAAGCGCAGGCGAAAGATCGCCTGCGGCGGATAAAACTGGTGTTAGACAGCCACCGTGGGGGCGCTAACCGCCAGCCACTTGGCGATTAGCATTGTCGGTTATGCTTCTTCAGGTTTGGTGATCACGACACTCTGGTTTTCACGCTCATTGGTGATAATAGCCAAAGCTTCTTCCCGGCTGACCTGACTTGCTGGCGTTACCAACGTCACCAGTACGCCAGCGACCAGGCTGCCCAGCACTGACGGAATACACGGGTTACCCCAGTAAGCCAGCCAGTCGGCATTCATCAGCACCACAATTGACATCACCATACCGCTCACTAACGCCGCCAGCGCGCCCTGCCAGTTAAAGCGTAGCCAGAAGCGACCGAGAATCGAGCAGATAAACAGCCCGGACATCAGCATCGAAATCATTTTGGTAATGTAGCTGATGATGTCATTAGAGGTCAGAGCAAAGACCAGCGCCAGGCCAATAACAAAGGTCAACATCCAGCGTGAGTAAGTAATGGCCTTGTCCTCCGGCGGCATTCTGCCGGTAATCATGGTGTAGACGTCGCGCATCATAATCGCCACTGCCGCAATGGCATCAGAACTGGCAGAAGACATGGTGGCAGAAAGCCCGGCAATCAGCACCACCAGCCCAAGAATGGCAGGTAAGAAGCTGGTCGCGAACAAGAAGGCATAGTTACTGTTTTCCAGATTCGGGTTCATGGTGAACGCCGCCATGCCGATAATGGCAGGCAGAATCGAGAAGAACAGATACAACACGCCAGTAATAACAAATGAACGCCGTACAGAGGGAACGTCTTTTCCCGAGTAAATACGCTGGCGATAAGATGGTGTGGCCAGTACGCCGACACCAATAACCAGCGCCAGCGAAAGCGCAGGCAGCACGCCCATTTTATCAATCGCAAACAGGCTCATCGCTTTTGGGTCCATCGCCTGTTCAATCGCACTCCAGCCACCAACGTGAACAACGGCAAGAATAGCCATTAATATAAAGCCAAAGAACAGAATTAGGGCCTGAATAGTATCTGTCCACACTACCGCCGAATAACCGCCGATAATAACGTAAATCGCAAAAGCTAAGGCAATAATTAATTTTGCCACCGTAAGATCAATACCTGTCGCCCAGGCAAGATACATACTGCCACCTAATATATGCGCTCCCAGCCAGCCAATAGAGGCAATAAATATCATCAGGCCGACAATATTTTTAATTAAATGGCTGCCGCCAGTATAATAAGATATTTCTTCACTCATGGTCATAAAACGTAATTTACGTACCGGTGCAAACAGCCACGCCACCAGTAATATACCTACGGCCCCACCGACGCCATAAAGCATTCCGGCCCAGCCATTGCTGTAGCCAAAGCCCACTGCGCCCATACTGGAACCCGTGCCAACCATCGTGGCAACGGTTGACCCCAGCGTCAGAAACAGCGGCAGCGAACGCCCGCCCAACAGAAAATCTTCTCCGCTTTTCTGATTACGAGAAACAAACCAACCAAGCCAAATCATGGCGATGGCATAAATAATAAAGCCGACTAAAAAGATATGACTGTTCATAATTCACATCCTGCCAGTAGAGAGAGAATAATGTAAGAGTTCCCGGAGTGCTGAATGTATTCAGCACTCAATTGCGGTCTGTTTTTTTAATTCTTAAATTTATTAGCGGGTCGCGTTATAACAGGTCACATCGACTTCGACTTTACAATCGACAACCAGATCAGCCACACAACAAATACGTGCAGGCGGATTCTCGCCAAAAAATTCTCTGAATACTTTATTAAATGACTGGAAATAGCGGGCGTCGGTCAGGATCACTTTCACGTGAACCACATCCGCCAGGCTATAACCGGCTTCAGTCATGATGTCGACACAGTTTTGGATCGCCAGTCGTGACTGTTCAACGATTCCGCCTTCTACCACTTCACCGTTTTTCATGGGTGTTTGCCCGGAGACGTACAGCCAGCCGCCCGCCTCAACCGCCCTGGCAAAAGGCAAATGCTGCCCGCCAGTGCCTGTTCCACCTTCCGTACCGTAACGTTTAATGCTCATATTCACTCCTTAATGTGAGGTCTGCCGGCGCAGGAAGCGTCCCGCACGGCCTGTAATATGTTTATCGCGACCATAGCTCATAACGCCGTTCACCATCACCGCCTCAATGCCATCTGCCGGGCGTTTGGGATCAGAAAAGCTGGCAACATCACGAATGGTTTGTGGATCGAACAACACCAGGTCCGCAAAATAACCGACTTTCACCAGTCCACGCTGGGGCAGGCGAAAACGGCTGGCAGAAAGCCCGGTCATTTTGTGGATAGCCGTGGTCAGTGGGAATAAGCCTTCATCACGGCAATAGTGGCCCAGCACACGAGGGAAGGCGCCCCATAAACGTGGATGCGGCATGGGATCATTGGGCAGGCCGTCAGAGCCAATCATACTGACCGGATAACTCAACACTCGGCGGACGTCGCGCTCGTCCATGTTGTAATAGATAGCCCCGGCAGGCATTAGCAGCTTCGCGGCCTCCAGCATACTCATCTGCCAGTCGATGGCGATTTGCGCCAGTGTTTTCCCGGCCTGCTGCGGATGTGTTTGTGACCAGGTGATCATAATATCGAATTCGTCGGTGACTTGTTTGAGATCCAGCGTTGAAGAGCTGGCTGAGTAAGGGTAGACATCGCAGCCAATTTCCTGGTGTTGACGCATTTGGTCAAAAAAGGCCAACGTTTCTTTTGTCCGCCCCCAGTTTTTCGCCCCGGCGCATTTATGATGGGAAACCACGACAGGCACTTTGCCATGACGCCCAATACGAAACGCCTCATCCAGGGCATCGAGAATCGGTTCAAATTCAGAACGCAGGTGGGTGGTATAAACGCCCTTCTCACCGGCTAATTCTTCCGCCAGCGCCATGACTTCTTCGGTAGTCGCCTGAAATGCTGTGGCATAGGCCAGCCCGGAACTTAACCCCAGCGCCCCCTGACTCAACGCCAGACGTAAGTCGGCGCGCATGGCGGCAATTTCATCCGCCGTCGCCGGGCGAAACAGGTCGTCCATATGGTTATTACGCAGCGCCGTATGACCAATCAGCGTGCCAACGTTCAGTGACGGCCTGGCTGCTTCCACTGCCTGGGCATAGCTTTCAACGGTAGGATAAATAAAGTGCTCCGCTTCCCCCAACAGATTCATCGGGTCAGGAACTTCACCTTTCATTTTCGCCGACGCCGCACTGATCCCGCAGTTACCGACAATCACCGTAGTGATCCCCTGACTGATCTTTGGCAGATATTCCGGGATGCGAATAACGTTGATATCGTCATGGGTATGAACGTCGATAAACCCTGGTGCCAGCACCCGCCCTTCCCCGTCAATGACCTGCTGCGCCGTAGCGTTAAGCGCAGGGGCAATATCGACAATCCGATCACCTGTTATTGCCACGTCACCGCGAAATTCAGGGCCGCCGCTACCGTCGATAACGGTCACATTTTTGATTAACCAGTCAACCTGCATGTTCGTCACTCCATTTCTGCAATGGTGACAAGTTAACCATTTACAAGGACGAAAAACAGTGGAAAACTACGCAAAACCCAGATGATTTTCTGATACTTTTATTCATAAACTATAAGATAAATAAACTAAATATTTATATTTCATTTAGTTACAAATGATACTCACATCCGATACGGTGAAAAACTTAAAAGGTAAATGTTATGAAATACCACTCAGAACCTCTGGTTCCCCATAAATCGGCCCTGATGCAAATGCCCGCAAATCTCCTTGCCGAAGATGTCTGTTTACCTGCCGCGATCATTAAAAAGCAGGCCCTGGAGAACAACATTACGTGGATGCAGCGTTATGCTGACGCGCGCGGCGTTTCGCTGGCACCGCACGGTAAAACCACCATGACGCCGTGGATTTTTCAGGCGCAGCAGGCAGCTGGTGCCTGGGCAATAGGTGTCGGTAGCGCATGGCAGGCTGGTGCGGCAATGGCGAGCGGTATTCAGCGAGTGCTGATGGTTAACCAGCTGGTCGGCAAGGCGAATATGCAGTTGATTGCCCAGTTGCAACGACATTACCCGACGGTCGATTTTATCTGCTGTATCGACAGCATTGAGAACGCCCGCGCTTTGTCTGCCTTTTTTGCCAGTCAGCAACAGACACTGAACGTGATGATTGAGTTGGGTGTCCCCGGCGGACGCTGTGGCTGCCGCTCAACGGATGCCGCACTGGCACTGGCTAAACAGGCGGCCCAATTACCAGGGCTACGTCTGCGCGGGCTTGAGTTATATGAAGGTGTTTTACACGGTGACGATCCACAACCGCAGGTAGAAGCACTGCTGCGGGATGCCGCACAACTGGCCTGTGATATGGCAAGTCTGGTTGATGGCGAATTTATTCTCACCGGAGCAGGCACGGTCTGGTATGACGTGGTGTGCAATATCTGGCTGGCGGCAGAAAAGCCTGATAACTGCCGCATTGTTATTCGCCCTGGCTGCTACATCACTCACGACACCGGGATCTACGACGCGGCACAACAACAGTTGCTTGCCCGCGATCCTGTGGCCTGCGATCTGGCAGGCGATCTCACATCTGCGCTGGAACTGGTCGCCATGGTGCAATCGGTGCCGGAAGCTGATCGTGCGGTGGTAAATTTTGGTAAGCGTGATTGCGCCTTCGACGCCGGACTGCCGCAACCAGTCGCCCACTACCGCAACGGCAAATCACTGGCATTTGATCCACAGGCGATTCGCAGTACAGGCATTATGGATCAGCACTGCATGTTGCAACTGTCAGCTAATAGCGACGTGCAAGTGGGGGATATTCTGGTGTTTGGCACATCGCATCCGTGCCTGACCTTCGACAAATGGAAAGCGTTGTTATTGACTGATGACGACTACAACGTACTGGCGGAATTAGACACTCTCTTCTAAGAATACCCCTTCGGTTAATTATCGAAGGGGCATTTTTATTGTGATCTCAATCACATATCCACCCGACGAATAATTCTTGCCCAACCGCTCACCGCCATTCCTGACCGCTTACGTCCCAAATATAACCACTCAGTTATTTACCTTACTTTACGCGCGCGTAACTCTGGCAACATCACTGCAGGATAGCGGTCAATTTACCTCCTCAAACGCAACGCAAACCTAGAACGGCTTCGGCCAACTATTAATCAATACATGCCAGGTTTTACTATGGATACTAAAAAGATATTCAAGCACATACCCTGGGTGATTCTTGGAATCATCGGTGCATTCTGCCTCGCGGTAGTTGCATTACGTCGGGGGGAGCACGTCAGCGCCCTGTGGATCGTGGTCGCCTCTGTGTCGGTGTATCTGGTGGCTTATCGCTACTACAGTCTGTACATCGCCCAGAAGGTGATGAAACTCGACCCCACGCGCGCGACGCCTGCGGTTATTAACAATGACGGTCTGAACTATGTTCCGACCAACCGTTACGTGTTGTTTGGTCACCACTTCGCCGCTATCGCCGGTGCGGGTCCGCTGGTTGGTCCGGTTCTCGCCGCGCAGATGGGTTACCTGCCTGGCACACTGTGGCTGCTGGCGGGGGTAGTGCTGGCCGGTGCGGTACAGGACTTTATGGTGCTGTTTATCTCTTCTCGCCGTAACGGCGCATCTCTCGGTGAGATGATCAAAGAAGAGATGGGGCCAGTACCGGGGACTATCGCGCTGTTTGGCTGTTTCTTAATCATGATCATCATCCTCGCCGTTCTGGCGCTGATTGTGGTTAAAGCCCTGGCCGAAAGTCCGTGGGGGGTCTTCACCGTTTGCTCAACCGTACCGATTGCGCTGTTCATGGGTATCTACATGCGCTTTATCCGTCCGGGGCGTGTAGGTGAAGTCTCTGTTATTGGTATCGTGCTGCTGGTTGCCTCTATCTACTTCGGTGGCGTGATTGCTCACGATCCGTACTGGGGTCCGGCACTGACCTTTAAAGACACCACAATTACCTTCGCACTGATTGGCTATGCGTTTGTTTCCGCACTGCTGCCGGTGTGGCTGATCCTCGCACCGCGCGACTATCTGGCAACCTTCCTGAAAATCGGCGTTATCGTCGGCCTGGCGCTGGGTATCGTGGTGCTGAACCCGGAACTGAAAATGCCTGCGATGACCCAGTACATTGACGGTACTGGCCCGTTGTGGAAAGGCGCTCTGTTCCCGTTCCTGTTCATCACCATCGCCTGTGGTGCGGTATCTGGCTTCCACGCGCTGATCTCTTCCGGTACAACGCCGAAATTGCTGGCTAACGAAACCGACGCGCGTTTCATTGGCTACGGCGCAATGCTGATGGAGTCCTTCGTGGCGATTATGGCGCTGGTTGCTGCGTCCATCATCGAACCGGGTCTTTACTTCGCGATGAATACCCCGCCTGCGGGCCTTGGCATCACCATGCCTAACCTGCATGAAATGGGTGGCGAGAACGCGCCGATCATCATGGCGCAGCTGAAAGACGTTACCGCACACGCGGCAGCGACTGTCAGCTCCTGGGGCTTCGTGATTTCGCCAGAGCAGATCCTGCAAACCGCGAAAGACATTGGTGAGCCTTCTGTCCTGAACCGTGCAGGTGGTGCGCCGACGCTGGCGGTAGGTATCGCTCACGTGTTCCACAAAGTGCTGCCGATGGCTGACATGGGCTTCTGGTATCACTTCGGTATTCTGTTCGAAGCCCTGTTCATCCTGACCGCGCTGGATGCGGGTACCCGTTCTGGCCGCTTTATGCTGCAAGACCTGCTGGGTAACTTCATCCCGTTCCTGAAAAAAACCGACTCTCTGGTTGCCGGCATCATCGGTACTGCGGGCTGTGTGGGTCTGTGGGGCTACCTGCTGTATCAGGGCGTGGTCGATCCGCTGGGCGGCGTTAAGAGCCTGTGGCCGCTGTTCGGTATCTCCAACCAGATGCTGGCAGCCGTAGCGCTGGTACTGGGCACCGTTGTGCTGATTAAGATGAAGCGCACCCAATACATCTGGGTGACTGTTGTTCCGGCTGTATGGCTGCTTATCTGCACCACCTGGGCGCTGGGCCTGAAACTGTTCAGCACCAACCCGCAGATGGAAGGCTTCTTCTACATGGCAAGCCAGTACAAAGAGAAGATTGCTAACGGTACTGACCTGACGGCACAGCAGATTGCCAACATGAACCACATCGTTGTGAACAACTACACCAACGCGGGTCTGAGTATTCTGTTCCTGATTGTGGTGTACAGCATCATCTTCTACGGTTTCAAAACCTGGCTGAAGGTGCGTAACAGCGACAAACGTACTGACAAAGAAACTCCGTACGTTCCAATCCCGGAAGGCGGCGTGAAGATCTCTTCGCACCACTAACCGTGTTTAGCCCCGCTTCGGCGGGGCTTTGTTCTTATCAGAGTGAACTATGTTTGGTAACTTAGGACAGGCAAAAAAATATCTCGGCCAGGCGGCGAAGATGTTGATTGGCATTCCAGACTACGACAACTACGTCGAGCATATGAAGACCAACCATCCCGACAAGCCGTACATGAGCTATGAAGAATTCTTCCGCGAACGCCAGAACGCGCGCTACGGCGGCGATGGTAAAGGCGGTATGCGCTGTTGTTAATGGAGAGAGCATGAACCCGATTGCAGTTACCCTACTCACCGGTTTTTTAGGCGCAGGCAAAACCACCCTGCTGCGCCATATTCTTAATGAACAGCACGGCTACAAGATTGCCGTGATTGAAAACGAATTCGGCGAAGTCTCCGTTGATGATCAACTGATTGGCGACCGCGCCACGCAGATCAAAACGCTGACCAACGGCTGCATCTGTTGTTCGCGCTCCAACGAGCTGGAGGACGCGCTACTCGACCTGCTGGATAATCTCGACAAGGGCAATATTCAGTTCGATCGTCTGGTCATTGAATGCACCGGCATGGCCGATCCCGGCCCGATTATTCAGACCTTTTTCTCCCATGAGATTTTATGCCAGCGTTACCTGCTGGACGGCGTGATTGCGCTGGTGGATGCGGTACATGCCGATGAGCAGATGAACCAGTTCACCATCGCCCAGTCACAGGTTGGCTACGCCGACCGCATTCTGCTGACCAAAACCGACGTCGCAGGCGAAGCAGAAAAACTGCGTGAACGCCTGGCACGCATCAACGCCCGCGCACCGGTCTACACCGTCACCCACGGCGACATCGATCTGGGCCTGCTGTTCAACACCAACGGTTTTATGCTGGAAGAAAACGTCGTCAGCACCAAACCGCGTTTCCACTTTATCGCGGATAAACAAAACGATATTTCGTCGATTGTGGTAGAACTGGATTACCCGGTAGATATCAGCGAAGTTTCCCGCGTGATGGAAAACCTGCTGCTGGAGTCGGCGGATAAACTGCTGCGTTACAAAGGGATGCTATGGATTGACGGCGAACCAAATCGCCTGCTGCTCCAGGGCGTCCAGCGCCTCTACAGCGCCGACTGGGACCGCCCGTGGGGCGATGAAAAACCGCATAGCACGATGGTGTTTATCGGGATTCAGCTGCCGGAGGAAGAGATTCGGGCTGCGTTTGCGGGGTTGAGGAAGTAAAATTTCACATTTTTCTTAAGCCGGAAGATATATATACCCCACCGGCTTAAGAAAGTGCAATTCTCTTATGAAACATCACGAAATACACAGGTAAGTTCTTTAGGACTTGCTTTCCATATATGGTCAAAGCCACTCGACAGCATGACTTCTATTTTTCCTTCCGGACTTTCAATTAGTAAATAGCGATCATGGCAGTTTGTATATTTGGGATTTGTAGTGATTTGCACACTCCATTCAGGATGGATACAATGAACAAAATTACTATTTATTTTACTTCCGTTTTGGACTGCAGCGACACCTACTGCGATTTCTGAAAATTCAATAACAAGCTCTTTTCTAGGTAGTACGGAATGAAATAAGCTGCATGTATTCTCCCAATTCTGTGCAAAGTAATTATCGCATATAATTACTTTTTTTGCATTGCAACATAGCATTTCCAGATACTTTTTTAAATATATTCTATTATCTGTAGGGCTTAATGTAACGGTAACTTGATTATTAACCATACCTTTTTTATAATGTACAAAGGGAAGTGATAAATTATCATTCTCAGTAAGGATTATTTTCAACAACGATTTAGATGCTAAAGTAACAAGATCATCATCACTTTCAGGCTGACTTGCTAACATAGATAAATATTGTCGATATTCTAACTCCGGCATCTTCAATCCTAAATTTCTTGCCTCAATCCATTGCCTTTTGTTAGTTAAATAAGGTAGTACTAGTTTTTTATGTAATCTCTTCACCTTATTCTTATCATCCATATTTTCATATGCAACTAATAAAGATGTATCAAGAACCATTTGATAAGACATTTCTTTACCTCATCTTCATCAAATCATCTAAGGTTGCATCAAAAAAACCTAAAGGGAATCCCGTAACATTCTCTTGCAGATCGGTAAATTTCCCACCTTCATTAACTCTCATCGAGATAAAATCTTTATCCACATCAGGTTTATAATGTACAGAAATATCCTCAGAAGTTATAACATCTTCATAAACCAAATACGCAAGTTTATTGATTAAATGTTCACAATGCGTTTCTACAATAATCTGGATACCCTTACTTGCTACAAATGCTAAAAAAATTGCCAAATGAGACTGCGCTTTCGGATGCAATTGAATTTCGGGATTTTCTAGCAAAATAAGATCGCCTTTTTTTGCCATCAAACAAATAATCAAAACCTTTGCAATATAACTCATCCCAGCCCCAAGATTAAGAGGAGAAACATTTCCTTCAAGCTCTTTTAAGGTAAAAGCGACCTTAATCTGGTCACCAACTTTTTCAGTAACTAATTCAGACGTCGTTCCTGTAATCAGTTTCAACCAATAAGATAATTGATATGCAAGTGTTGTAGATTCGTGAACTTTCACCAGATATTCAGGTACTGGCAAATGTTTCATTTTATCAAATGTTGAAAACAAGAATTCTCCTGCAACACCTACTCGACGTTCTGCGGTGGGCACAAATTCTTGTGCCCCCAAGCGGTTGGCATTCAGATAGAGCAACTCAGGTTCACTACCAGGCACTCTTGGCTCGTATTGATATCCCAGACGACTATCAATTTCGATATTTTCTGAGTTGAGCGTTAACGAATGAGAATTTTTTTCTGTATCCTGGACTGTTATAACAATAGATTTTGCGTTATTTTTTTTATTTCTAATAACAGGAAAATCAGCTAGAAATCGGATAACTTCTTCCATACTATACTGATTAACAGAAGCGCTATTTTTAATTAGTAACATCAATGCCTGAATAACGCTGGATTTACCAGAAGAGTTAGTTCCAGTTAAAATGGTCAGTGGTGATAACACCAGACTTGTTGAGCCTAAACTTTTAAATCCTTGAATGTTAATATTTGTAAGCATTTTTAATCCTTTCCATTATTTCCTTCGCAAAATCAAAACGCATATTTACATATTGTGTTGTATCAATTGCACCAGAAAAAATACCAATCTCATCAAAATTATACTTGTATTGTTCAATAAGCTGTTTTAATTCAATATTTTTTGATAAAAATTCAAAACTTATCTGACTGAATACCATAACTAACACTTCGAATAATCCCATATTCACTGGTCGCCTTTTAGCACCTGATTTTGTTGAAAATCTAAATGCTTCTGAACCCAACGCTTTATAGACATTAGTCATACCAGTTATACAAGCATCTTCAACTTCTTCCAGTAACTCATCATCAGCTTTTGTATTAATGAATTTCATCGCAGATGCTAAAAAAGCATCAATATCAGACCTAAATTCAACACCTGGCATTTGATTTGTTACAAGCAAATAAAATCCTACGAACCGCAAAACCAGATATCTGTCTCGCATACGCTCAGATTTTACGCCATTACCTGTTGCAAGCCTGAAAGACTCGTGTTCAGCGAGATCCTTAATTAACTTTGTGGCCTTGCCTTGATAAAGAGCATGCCGCATTTCCTGTTTATTTAGATTAATACCACTTCGATTTACACGCTCAAAAATATTAAATTTCACATATTCAGGTGTTGGGGGTTGAATCACATAAGAATGTAACTGGCAATCTTCAAGCTTTGCTTGTAATAATGGAGGAATATCAGAAAATTTTTTTCCTCTCAAGTCAGGCAACATAGATAAATCAGTTAAAGAAAATTCATTGTTAACATAGCGTTTCAATGCAGATATTCGTTGTTTGCCATCAATGATTTGCCTGACACCATTTTCATCCTCAAAAAGATAAATTAATGGAATAGGAATCCCCATTAAAATAGATTCAATTAATTCTGACTGGTGTTTTCTATCCCAGACAAGTTTACGCTGAAAATCTGGAGCAAGAACCAGTTGCCCACGAGCTTCGCGACGGAGTAATTCGAAAACACTGGATTGCTCTTTTGCAATTCGAACCTCAGTATCTGTCCCCATTTGATGCGGATGAGATGTTAACTCAAGCTCTTCTTGATCTTCGAGTTCAATGCTGTCGTTTTCTACATCCGCATTACTCATGGTAAAATTACCTTTAAAAATTTATCGAATTATTTATTCATAAAAATAGGGCGCTGAATCAAAATTTCAGCCCCTTAATCAACATGAATTATACCCTAACTTCCTTCTTGACTGCGACCTTCACTGCACCATTATGCGAGTTATCTCCAGAACATAATGCTCTCATACCGCCCTAAGTCATAGCCAGGCTATTGATTTTATGTACAATCAGAATCGTCCTGATAAAAGCGAGAATACCCCATGGCGGAACTGAACCTAAGTAACCTGACGGAAGCAGACATCATTACCAAATGCGTTATGCCAGCCATTCTCAATGCAGGCTGGGACAACACAACGCAAATCAGACAGGAGGTCAAACTCCGGGACGGTAAAGTCATCGTACGTGGTAAAGTTGCGGCACGCAGAACGGTAAAATCTGCTGACATCGTGCTGTATCACAAACCAGGCATTCCCTTAGCCGTGATTGAAGCAAAAGCCAACAAACATGAAATTGGCAAAGGGATGCAACAGGGCATTGAATATGCGCGCCTGCTGGACGTTCCTTTTGTTTTTGCCACCAACGGGGATGGCTTTATCTTCCGCGATGCCACCGCAGCCGAAGGTGAATGCCTTGAAAAGCAAATAACGCTGGATGACTTCCCCTCCCCCGCTGAACTCTGGCAAAAATTCTGCCTCTGGAAAGGATACACACAAGCTCAGCTTCCGGTGATTACTCAGGACTATTACGACGATGGCAGCGGTAAATCGCCACGTTATTACCAGCTTCAGGCAATCAACAAAACCATTGAAGCCGTCTCCAACGGGCAAAACCGCGTTCTGTTGGTCATGGCGACCGGAACAGGGAAAACCTATACCGCATTCCAGATCATCTGGCGCCTGTGGAAATCAAAAAATAAAAAACGCATTCTGTTCCTTGCCGATCGCAACATTCTGGTCGACCAAACCAAAAATAATGATTTCCAGCCATTTGGTACGGCAATGACCAAAGTCAGCGGACGCACCATTGATCCCGCTTATGAAATTCACCTCGCGCTCTATCAGGCTATAACTGGCCCGGAGGAAGACCAAAAAGCGTTTAAACAAGTCGCACCAGATTTCTTCGATCTGATAGTCATCGACGAATGCCATCGCGGCAGCGCATCCGAAGACAGCGCCTGGCGAGAGATCCTTGATTATTTCAGTTCCGCCACCCAAATTGGCTTAACCGCCACGCCAAAAGAGACGCATGAAGTCTCCAGCACGGATTACTTCGGCGATCCGGTTTACGTCTACTCGCTAAAAGAAGGGATCGAAGACGGCTTCCTCGCCCCTTATAAAGTTGTCCGTGTTGATATTGATGTTGATCTGCAAGGCTGGCGCCCAACCAAAGGGCAAACTGACTTAAACGGCGAAGTGATCGACGATCGTATCTATAACCAGAAAGATTTCGATCGCACGATGGTAATCGACGAACGCACAGAACTGGTTGCCAGAACCATTACCGACTACCTCAAGCGCACCAATCCGATGGATAAAACCATCGTCTTCTGTAACGACATCGATCATGCAGAACGTATGCGCCGCGCCCTGGTTAATCTCAACTCGGAGCAGGTGAAAAAGAACGACAAATACGTCATGAAAATCACCGGCGATGATGAAATTGGCAAAGCTCAGTTGGATAACTTCATCAACCCGAAAAAACCGTACCCGGTTATCGCGACCACTTCAGAGCTGATGACCACCGGTGTGGATGCTAAAACCTGCAAACTGGTAGTACTGGACCAGAACATCCAGTCGATGACCAAATTCAAGCAGATTATCGGTCGTGGTACACGCATCGACGAACGTTACGGCAAACTCTGGTTTACCATCCTCGACTTTAAAAAAGCCACCGAACTGTTTGCCGATGAGCGTTTCGATGGCATTCCCGAAAAAGTCATGGATACCACACCAGAGGATATCACCGATCCAGAATCTGATTTTGAAGAGAAACTCGAAGAAATCAGCGAACATGACGACGAACAGGTAACGGGCGTTGATGAACCGCCTGCGCCACCATACCAGGTTACCGATACCGATGATGTCGGCCCACTTCCGGAAGAAGACGAGAAGAAAATCCGCAAGTTTCACGTCAACGGTGTCGCGGTGGGCGTTATTGCGCAGCGTGTTCAGTATTACGATGCCGACGGTAAACTGGTTACCGAATCTTTTAAAGATTACACCCGCAAAACACTGCTCAAAGAATATGCCTCGCTGGATGACTTTACCCGCAAGTGGCAGGACGCCGATCGCAAAGAAGCGATCATTCACGAGCTGGAGCAACAGGGGATCATCTGGGAAGTACTGGCAGAAGAAGTCGGTAAAGATCTCGACCCGTTCGACATGCTTTGCCACGTAGTGTATGGTCAGCCGCCGTTAACCCGCAAAGAGCGCGCCGAGAACGTGCGCAAGCGGAACTACTTCACAAAATACTCTGAAGCAGCGCAAGCCGTGCTCGATAATCTGCTGGATAAATACGCCGATGCGGGCGTACAGGAGATCGAAAGTATTCAGGTGCTGAAACTTAAACCATTCGACAGCATGGGCACTTTACCGGAGATTATTAAAACCGGATTTGGCGACCGTAACGGGTATAATCAGGCGCTCAGCGAGCTGGAAAACGAAATCTACCAATTACCGCCCCGCTCTGCTTAACAACTCTCTTTTGCGCCTTCTGCAACCATCATGTTGCAGAAGGCCTTGTTTTTCATGGAATACAACATGTCTATCAGCTCAGTAATCAAATCATTACAAGATATTATGCGCAAAGATGCCGGTGTGGATGGCGATGCGCAGCGTCTCGGTCAGCTCTCCTGGCTGCTGTTTTTGAAAATCTTCGATGCCCAGGAAGAGGCGCTGGAACTGGAGCAGGATAACTATCAATATCCGATCCCACAGCGTTATTTGTGGCGCAGTTGGGCCGCCAACGCGCAGGGCATTACCGGTGATTCCCTGCTGGAATTCGTTAATGATGATCTGTTCCCGGCGTTGAAAAACCTCACTGCGCCTATCGATAAAAACCCACGCGGCTACGTGGTGAAGCAGGCGTTCAGCGATGCCTATAACTATATGAAAAACGGTACGCTACTGCGTCAGGTGATCAACAAGCTGAACGAAATTGACTTTACCAGCGCCAGCGAACGCCATCTGTTTGGTGATATTTACGAACAGATCCTTAAAGATCTGCAATCTGCGGGCAATGCTGGCGAATTCTATACTCCACGCGCCGTCACTCGCTTTATGGTGGATCGCGTTGATCCGAAACTCGGCGAATCCATTATGGACCCGGCCTGCGGTACGGGCGGTTTTCTTGCCTGCGCATTTGATCATGTAAAGAACAAATACGTGAAGAGCGTCGCCGATCATCAGACTCTGCAACAACAGATCCACGGTGTCGAGAAAAAACAGCTTCCGCACCTGCTGGCGACCACCAATATGCTGCTGCACGGCATTGAAGTACCGGTACAAATTCGTCACGACAACACCCTGAATAAACCGCTTTCCTCCTGGGATGAGCAACTGGATGTGATTGTTACCAACCCGCCATTTGGTGGCACGGAAGAAGACGGTATTGAGAAGAACTTTCCGGCAGAGATGCAAACCCGCGAAACGGCGGATCTGTTCCTGCAACTGATTGTGGAAGTACTGGCGAAAAACGGTCGCGCGGCGGTGGTATTGCCGGATGGCACACTATTTGGCGAAGGCGTTAAAACCAAAATCAAAAAACTGCTTACCGAAGAGTGCAACCTGCATACCATCGTGCGTTTACCGAATGGGGTGTTTAACCCCTATACCGGCATTAAAACCAACCTGTTGTTCTTTACCAAAGGTCAGCCAACCAAAGAGATTTGGTTCTATGAGCATCCGTATCCGGCGGGCGTGAAAAATTACAGTAAAACCAAGCCGATGAAGTTTGAAGAGTTTCAGGCGGAGATCGACTGGTGGGGGAACGAGGCCGATGGTTTTGCCAGCCGCGTCGAGAATGAGCAGGCGTGGAAAGTCAGCATTGATGACGTGATTGCGCGTAACTTCAATCTGGATATTAAAAACCCACATCAGGCGGAAACCGTTAGCCATGATCCGGACGAGCTGTTAGCGCAGTATGCAAAGCAGCAGGCGGAGATCCAGACGCTGCGTAATCAACTGCGCGATATTCTTGGCGCTGCGCTGTCTGGCAAGGAGGTTAACTGATGAGTGTGGAAAAGCTGATCGTTGATCATATGGAAACCTGGACCTCGGCGTTGCAAACCCGTTCCACCGCCGGGCGCGGCAGTTCCGGAAAAATTGATTTATATGGCATTAAGAAATTACGTGAGCTGATTCTGGAACTGGCTGTGCGCGGTAAACTGGTGCCGCAGGATCCGAATGATGAACCGGCGTCGGAGCTGCTGAAGCGTAATGAAGAACGGAAAAAAGAATTAGCGCGCAATAATGGTATGAAAACCACAGCAAGCACTAATATCCATGGAAATGAATATTATATCGATACCCCCGAAAAGTGGTCATGGATAAGACTTGGTAATTTAGCTAAATTCATCGATTACCGAGGGAAAACACCACATAAAAAAGAAAATGGTATAAGGCTTATAACAGCAAAAAATATCAGAAAGGGCTGTATTGATCTCAATCCAGAAGAATTCATATCTGAAGAAGATTACATATCATGGATGACAAGAGGCTTTCCTAAATGTGGTGATATTTTATTCACAACTGAAGCACCACTGGGGAATGCAGCGATTATTGATTTAGACGGAAAGTTCGCTCTTGCTCAACGTTCTATCTGTTTTCAATGGCATACTCCAGAGATAAGCCCTTTTATGCTTATTCAAATCCTGGCGATCCCCTTCCAGTCACAACTAAGTGACAAATCTACAGGCATGACCGCAACAGGAATAAAAGCGTCTAAGTTAAAAGAGATCCCTGTTATTTTACCACCTTACCAAGAACAAATACGTATTGTATCCAAAGTACAGGAGTTCATGTCCCTATGTGACCAACTGGAACAGCAATCCCTGACCACTCTGGACGCACATCAGCAACTGGTTGAAACCCTGTTGGGAACGCTTACAGACAGCCAAAACGCCGAGGAACTGGCTGAAAACTGGGCGCGTATTAGCGAGCATTTCGACACCCTATTTACCACCGAAGCCAGCGTGGATGCGTTAAAACAGACCATTCTGCAACTGGCCGTAATGGGCAAACTTGTGCCGCATGATCCGAATGACGAACCAGCCTCTGAACTGCTCAAACGAATTGCGCAGGAAAAAGCTCAACTGGTGAAAGAAGGAAAAATAAAAAAACAAAAACCGTTGCCGCCGATTAGCGATGAGGAAAAACCTTTTGAACTGCCGGAAGGGTGGGAATGGATTAGACTAGGAAATATTGGTGAAGTTAAAGGGGGCGGAACCCCAAGTAAAAACAATCCTGATTTTTGGAAAGGTAATATTCCATGGGTTTCACCAAAGGATATGAAGGTTAATTACATCTCCAAAAGTCAACTAAATATTTCAAAAGAGGCTGTATTGGAGAGTTCAGTACATCTAATTCCTGAAAATAGTCTTATTTTTGTTGTCCGAGGCATGATTTTAGCCCATACATTCCCCGTAGCAATAACAAAAAAAGAAGTCACTATTAATCAAGATATGAAAGCCATATCAACTAATCAATTAAATACTGATTTTTTAATTTACTTACTTAAAGCAAACGAGACTCGAGTAATATGCTTAGTTGACCGCTCCTCTCATGGCACATGTAAACTTGTTTCAGATAAACTTTTCAATTTGGTTTTACCGTTGCCTCCATTAGAAGAACAATTTCGTATTACAGAACGAATAAATATGCTATTAGCTTATTGTGATAGATTGAAAAATTATATAAATCTAAAAAAACAAACCCAACTGCACCTTGCAGATGCACTCACTGACGCGGCGATAAACTAATTTTCTCGCCCTCATAAAACCAATAAAGCGGCTAAATAGCCGCTTTATTCACATCACCAAAAATTATATTTTACGCTAATTTTCATCTTATTTTCATTAATTTTTAGCTGGACTTTCCCCATATTTACTGATGATATGTCCAGGTATTTAGCGCGGTGCGAATGTGCGCCAACACACCCGCACCGCTCATCACAATCCCTATTTCACGAGAATAGTAATCATGACTGACACGCATTCTATTGCACAACCGTTCGAAGCAGAAGTCTCCCCGGCAAATAACCGTCAATTAACCGTGAGTTATGCGAGCCGCTACCCGGATTACAGCCGTATTCCCGCCATCACTCTGAAAGGTCAGTGGCTGGAAACCGCCGGTTTTACCACCGGCACGGCGGTAGATGTCAAAGTGATGGAAGGCTGTATTGTCCTCACCGCCCAACCACCCGCCGCCGAGGAGAGCGAACTGATGCAGTCACTGCGCCAGGTGTGCAAACTGTCAGCGCGTAAACAGAAGCAGGTGCAGGAGTTTATTGGGGTGATTGCCGGTAAACAGAAAGTCGCCTGATACATTGACCCGGTAGCGCCAGTGCTACCGGGTATTATTCGCCACGTTATACCAACGCGCTCTCCATCTGTTTTTCAAATGCCTGACGGATTAATCCCATAATGTAAGGAAGTTGTGCGAGGTCGCTGAAACCAATTTCTACATCGCCATTGCCCCAGCGCCCAACATTTGTCACATCTTTGGCAATACCTTTCGGATCGACCAGTTCATGAAACTGCATATTAAGCGACAATCGCAGTCGGCTTTTTTGCGGCACAACATCAACAAAATTCGTTTCCGCTTTAAACGCAATATAGAGCTTCAATACTTCCTGCGTGATCCCTGCGTCCAGGCGCAAAACTTCATCGCTAAGATGATCGAATAACACCCGGCTATGCGAACCATCAGCAAGAAAAGGATAATCACTCAGGCTGTAACTGGTTTTGTTTTCCGGCTGCCCCCGATAAACAGCTAAAACCTCTTCAGGAAGAGAAGGCGCTTGCCAGACCTGAACCGCGAGATCGGCCAGACGATCGGCTCGGGCGTGAATGGCAGCTTCATCCCATTTTTCGCACTGTCCAAGACCGATATTCAAATAAAGCGGGCTATGCTTAAAGCCGTCTTCAATATCGCGTTTTTCCGCGAAAGGTCTGTCACTGTAGCGGGAGTTATAGCGCGTTAAAGTGAGATTCCCCAACGTATGCAACAATTCTTTATGAATACGCTGCCAGTCGCTTCCCAGCTCTTCGCGCCATTTAGCCGACAAATTTTCGTTCTGCGGCATAATGTGCTCAATCGTAAACTCTTCCACGCGCTCTCTGCGTTTATTGTTTTCCAGTCGTCGTAACCAGTAACTGCGACTGCGGAAGTTATAGAGATCGCGAACTTTTAATTCCCGTTTAAATTCATCATCGTTGGGGAAACGACGATATGAAGGTAGATTCAGAAAATGTACCTGAATACTTTCCAGATAATTTTCTTTATTAATAACTTTATAAAAAGTGGCAAACGTCTTGTTAAGAGAATTTGTTGGAATCGCACATACTGCACGGCGGAAAACATAAGATTCAATTAAACGAATTATGCTCAGGAAATCTTCACGAGACAAAACGCCATTTTTATAGTCATGATAAAGCGCCAGTAAGAAAGGATACGCCACATCGACTTTTAACTCGCGCAAATCCTGAAAAGCCGTAGCAAGCGATTTGTCACTTTCTTTTCCCAATGCCATTGCACAGTAATACTCCGCGTAGATGTGAATATCTTCAACCAGCCGATCTACGCCTTTTTCAGCAACACTCTGGCTACGGGCATGGAGTTTAAAAGCCTCATAGACTTCATCTGTCCGAGGGATCTCCCCCGTTTTTACCGTCAGATAATGACGCATAAAACTGTCAAAATATTCGCTGTAACCTTGCTGACCAAAGGCGACTTCCATGGGTCGCCAGTGATCTTCATACAACCGGGTTTGATGCTCTGGTTCGAGACCCATCAGAATAAAATTGCGCACCAGATCGGCCTGACTTAACGCCTTACCGGTGGAGTTCATACTTTCAAAAATCAGTTGCGGATTATCCTGACCACGATTAAGCGCCACATCGACAATTAATAACTTTGCTAACCCACGACATAAGGGGATCAAGTCATCACCGAGTTTGGCAATTTGTTCATCAAAGAAAGTAAAGTTTTCCATTATTCGATGGGAATAGTTTTCTGGCATTGGTCTTTGTTTTATTAACGCCAGCAAACTGTCTTTATCAGTCTCGGTAAGCAGTAATTTAAATCCTTTCTCGCCGGACTCATAAGGATTGAGCAAATAATAACCACTTCCTTGTGAAGGTTATAGAGAAATCCGGTTTATCTGCGATGAATTGCCCCCTCACTCCACATCCTCCCTGCGTAACCCAATATCCCTCAACCGTTCATCACTCATCTGCTGTAACACGCGTCGGGTCTGCATTTGCCGCCGCCAACGCCTCACCGCCTGCCAGAGTTGCACCAGGCCGATAAACGGCGCTTTAGCTCTGTTTTCGTGAAATTCCATCTGCTGCCTCCTCATCTTTCAGAGGCTTCATCATCCGTCTTCTGGCAGTTCATAATACAGATGCAAATATTACTTTTATTTAACATACAGACAGGTTAAAACAACATCTGCATCCGGTTTTTTAGCCTCATCTGTACCGGTTTTTCTCTCTGTATGGTCCACATAAGGAATACAGCATGACGCGTTATCAACATCTGGCGACTCTACTTGCCGAGCGGATTGAGCAAGGGCTGTATCGTCACGGGGAGAAATTGCCGTCGGTGCGCAGCTTAAGTCGGGAGCACGGCGTCAGCATCAGCACCGTGCAGCAGGCATATCAGACGCTGGAGACAATGAAGCTCATCACTCCGCAGCCGCGTTCGGGTTATTTTGTCGCACAACGTAAAGCCCAGCCGCCAGTACCGCCGATGACGCGTCCGGTGCAGCGCCCGGTGGAAATTACCCAGTGGGATCAGGTGCTGGATATGCTGGAGGCGCATAGCGACAGTTCCATTGTTCCGTTAAGCAAAAGCACGCCGGATGTCGAAACGCCCAGCTTGAAACCGCTGTGGCGGGAGCTAAGCCGGGTGGTGCAGCATAATCTGCAAACCGTTCTCGGTTATGACTTGTTAGCCGGTCAGCGAGTATTGCGAGAGCAGATTGCCCGCCTGATGCTCGACAGCGGCTCGGTGGTCACCGCCGATGACATCATCATCACCAGCGGCTGCCATAACTCGATGTCGATGGCGTTAATGGCGGTGTGTAAACCGGGCGATATTGTCGCGGTCGAATCCCCCTGTTATTACGGTTCAATGCAGATGCTGCGCGGCATGGGCGTGAAAGTGATTGAAATCCCAACCGATCCAGAAACAGGCATCAGCGTTGAGGCGCTGGAACTGGCGCTGGAACAGTGGCCAATTAAAGGCATCATTCTGGTGCCAAACTGTAATAATCCGCTGGGATTTATTATGCCGGACGCGCGCAAACGGGCCGTTCTCTCTCTCGCTCAGCGTCATGATATTGTGATTTTTGAAGATGATGTCTACGGCGAACTGGCAACGGAGTATCCGCGCCCGCGGACCATTCATTCATGGGATATCGACGGGCGAGTGCTGTTGTGCAGCTCGTTCAGTAAAAGTATTGCACCTGGCCTGCGCGTGGGTTGGGTCGCACCGGGGCGTTATCACGATAAACTGCTGCATATGAAATACGCCATCAGCAGCTTTAATGTACCGTCCACGCAAATGGCGGCGGCAACGTTTGTGCTGGAAGGTCATTATCATCGCCATATCCGGCGGATGCGGCAGAATTATCAGCGCAATTTGGCGCTTTATACCTGCTGGATACGGGAATATTTTCCCTGCGAAATCTGTATTACGCGCCCGAAAGGCGGATTTTTACTGTGGGTAGAATTGCCTGAACAGGTCGATATGGTCTGCGTCGCGCGGCAGCTGTACCGCATGAAAATCCAGGTGGCGGCAGGCTCGATTTTCTCGGCTTCCGGCAAATACCGTAATTGCCTGCGCATCAACTGCGCTTTACCGCTCAGCGAAACCTATCGCGAAGCACTGAAGCAAATTGGCGAGGCCGTGTATCGGGCAATGGAATGAATTCGAAATAGTGGCGAAGCGCCTGATTTCCTCTCACGAATCGCGTGTGACTCGTTTTATCTTTGCTGGGTCATCGCCACGTTCCAGCCTGAATTAGGCAAAGTGCGCTTTGTTCATGCCGGATGCGGCGTGAACGCCTTATCCTGCCTACAAACCGCGCAAATTCAATAGATTGTAGAGAAAATGTAGGTCTGATAAGCGTAGCGCATCAGGCTGCTTTGCGTTTGTCATCCGTCTCTGATTAGTACTCGATCCATGGATCACGCTTGCTTTCAGGCAAGGGCTGATCTAATGCCTGCATTTGCTCTGCCGAAAGTCCGGTATATCGTTGTATCCATTCAGGATCGGCCCCATTCTGCAACAACAATCGGAGGAGGCTCCGTTCCCCTTCTACTTTCCCTTCTTTCCTCCCCCTCTCCCTTCCCAACAGCCATCCATCATTATGAATTCGCTCTGCAATTGTCATTATTCGCTCCCTGTGGTGTGGCATTCGCCTGGTAAGTTCGCTGATAAACGCCTTAAAACGCGCTTCATCGCCAGTCAGTAAAATGTAATTTAACAGCGCAGTTATCTGGCTGTCATTAGCGCACCCTGTAACCAGTAATACTACCAGTTGATCAATAAGCCCCATTAGATCGCGCTGGCGAATATGCTTTTGGATCAACTCCAACAGGGCGACTCTGCGATGCTGCACAATCTCGTCATCCGGCACGATAGTGATATCCACCAGCGGGAACGCGGCGTTATAAAGCTTCCGTGCGGTTGTCGGGTCGGCAAATTCGTCCAGCCAGCACAAAGACCAGGGATAAGGACTACGGCTACCGTGATA
The DNA here is from genome assembly GCF_002965045.1 of Escherichia sp. MOD1-EC6300. Lineage (NCBI taxonomy): Bacteria > Pseudomonadati > Pseudomonadota > Gammaproteobacteria > Enterobacterales > Enterobacteriaceae > Escherichia > Escherichia sp. MOD1-EC6300. Next base: position 37,981 of record NZ_PTRH01000008.1, read on the forward strand.
AAACAGCATCGGAATGACCAGCGGTAGCGGTCGGCGTTTATCATGCTCTATATGGCGCTGCATCACCGCCATGGAATAGCGCATCAGCCGAAAAGCCATGTGAATATCCTCACGGCTCTGATGTTCAATCACCACATAGATATAGCCATTTCCTTTACGGGTCTTTACCGACCACAGAATATCGGAATGTAGCGCCCGTAATTTTTCATCGACAAAGCTGGCGGATTCCAGTTTTAAGGTGTCGAGATCGCACAGTTCACGTAAATCTTTAGGTAAATGGATCTCCATAAAATCCCGCGCAGTGTCAGGGTGCGTGAGAAAGGTTTTAAATAATGCATCATGCGGCGTGCTGGTCGTGAAGTTTGTCATGGCGATCCGTCACCTGTAGTTAAGATGGCCTGACTTTAGCGACTAACAAAACCATTCTCACCCGGCAATTTCCCATTCCCCGAGGTGCTTTCCAGGCTATTTTTATTCTTCTGCAAACGATACATTTTTCCGGAAACAGGCTCGCATTTTACATTTCCTGTACCCGGCAGATATTCCCCTTTCCACCGCGCTCTTTTGATTAACCGCAAATTTTAATTACACTTAAGGTGTATATTTTCTATGCAATCCATCAATTCAAGAGGTGTAATGTGCTGATGACTATTTGTAATCGTTATACATTCTGACCCAAAGTCAGAAAGTATTTCTCTGTCTGTGTGTTCACAGGCAGTGTGGTTGATTACATGAAATTCAGTACATTTGCAGTCTCGTTGCCCTTCTCGCCTGCCTTTCGTCATTACCGACGGTATTGAATTTCGTTTTCCCCGTTGGGGTTCTCCGGACAAGGAGTTGTTTGTTATGCCACGTTTTTTTGCCCGCCATGCCGCCACGCTGTTTTTCCCGATGGCGTTGATTTTGTATGACTTTGCCGCGTATCTGTCGACGGATCTGATCCAGCCTGGGATCATTAATGTGGTCCGTGATTTTAACGCCGATGTCAGTCTGGCCCCGGCTGCCGTCAGTCTCTATCTCGCTGGCGGTATGGCGTTACAGTGGCTGCTGGGGCCGCTTTCCGACAGAATTGGCCGCAGGCCGGTGCTGATTACCGGGGCGCTAATTTTTACCCTTGCCTGCGCCGCGACAATGTTCACAACGTCTATGACACAGTTTCTTATCGCGCGTGCAATTCAGGGCACCAGTATCTGTTTTATTGCCACCGTTGGTTATGTCACGGTGCAGGAGGCGTTCGGGCAGACAAAAGGGATCAAGTTGATGGCGATTATCACCTCCATCGTACTGATTGCGCCAATTATCGGCCCGCTTTCCGGCGCAGCTCTGATGCACTTTGTGCACTGGAAAGTCCTTTTTGCCATCATTGCGATTATGGGTTTTATCTCATTTGTTGGCTTACTGCTGGCGATGCCAGAGACAGTGAAGCGCGGCGCGGTTCCGTTTAGCGCCAAAAGCGTCTTGCGCGATTTTCGTAATGTCTTTTGCAATCGGCTGTTCCTCTTTGGCGCAGCAACCATCTCTTTAAGCTATATCCCGATGATGAGTTGGGTGGCTGTCTCGCCGGTGATCCTTATCGATGCAGGCGGCTTAACAACTTCGCAGTTCGCCTGGACACAGGTTCCGGTGTTCGGCGCGGTGATTGTTGCGAATGCCATCGTGGCGCGTTTCGTTAAAGATCCGACCGAACCGCGGTTTATCTGGCGTGCCGTACCCATTCAACTGGTCGGCCTCTCGCTGTTGATTATCGGCAATCTGCTGTCGCCGCACGTCTGGCTGTGGTCGGTGCTGGGCACCAGTCTGTATGCTTTCGGGATTGGTTTGATTTTCCCGACCTTATTCCGCTTTACGCTGTTTTCCAATAACTTACCGAAAGGGACCGTCTCCGCATCGCTAAATATGGTGATCCTGATGGTGATGTCGGTCTCGGTCGAAATCGGCCGCTGGCTGTGGTTTAACGGCGGTCGCTTGCCGTTTCATCTGTTAGCCGTTGTGGCGGGCGTTATCGTCGTTTTCACCCTGGCGGGATTGCTCAATCGCGTGCGCCAACATCAGGCTGCCGAGCTGGTGGAGGAGCGGTGATTTTTGCGCGATCCTGCCGTCAGGCTCTATTCTTAACGTTATGAATAAACTCATCGAACTCAGACGCGCCAAAAGGTTGGCGCTCTCTTTACTGCTTATCGCCGCTGCTACCTTTGTCGTTACGCTGTTTTTGCCGCCCAATTTTTGGGTGAGCGGCGTGAAGGCGATTGCTGAAGCGGCGATGGTCGGCGCGCTGGCTGACTGGTTTGCGGTGGTGGCGCTATTTCGCCGCGTGCCGATTCCGATCATTTCTCGTCATACGGCGATTATCCCGCGTAATAAAGACAGGATTGGTGAAAATCTCGGCCAGTTCGTGCAGGAAAAATTTCTCGATACCCAGTCGCTGGTGGCATTGATTCGGCGTCATGAACCAGCGTTATTGATCGGTAACTGGTTTAGTCAGCCGGAGAACGCCCGCCGCGTCGGTCAACATCTGCTGCAGATCATGAGTGGTTTTCTTGAACTGACCGATGATGCGCGTATTCAACGCCTGCTTAAGCGCGCAGTCCATCGGGCGATTGATAAGGTCGATCTTTCTGGCACCAGTGCACTGATGCTGGAAAGCATGACTAAAAACGATCGCCATCAGGTGCTGCTGGATACGCTGATCGCACAGTTGATCGCCCTGCTTCAGCGCGATAAATCGCGCAAGTTTATCGCCCAGCAAATTGTTCGCTGGCTGGAGAGCGAGCATCCGCTAAAAGCCAAAATTTTGCCCACTGAATGGCTGGGCGAACATAGCGCGGAGTTAGTTTCTGACGCGGTGAATTCTTTGCTTGATGATATTAGTCGCGATCGTGCGCATCAGATCCGCCATGCGTTTGATCGCGCCACCTTCGCCCTGATCGACAAGCTGAAAAACGATCCGGAAATGGCAGCGCGAGCCGATGCCGTAAAAAGCTATCTGAAAGAAGATGAAGCTTTTAACCGCTATCTCAGTGAATTGTGGGGGGATTTACGGGAATGGCTGAAAGCGGATATCAACAGCGAAGATTCTCGTGTGAAAGAACGTATCGCACGAGCGGGTCAATGGTTTGGCGAAACGTTAATTGCCGATGATGCCTTGCGGGCGTCGTTAAATAGTCATCTGGAACAAGCCGCGCACCGCGTTGCGCCTGAGTTTTCCGCATTCCTGACGCGCCACATCAGCGATACGGTAAAAAGCTGGGATGCCAGGGATATGTCGCGGCAAATCGAGTTAAATATCGGCAAAGATCTGCAGTTTATTCGTGTTAACGGTACGCTGGTTGGCGGATGTATTGGGCTGATTTTATATTTGCTGTCGCAGCTCCCGGCCTTGTTTCCCCTCGGCAATTTTTAGAAATCCATGAAAAACTAAGTGGCTAACCGCGAGAGAGATCAAATAAACCACACTAAAAGAATGGTAATAATGTGGCCTCTTTTCATTATCTCCCGTGGTACGGGGAAGGAAAATCATGTCACTTGTCACCGATCTACCCGCTATTTTCGATCAGTTCTCTGAAGCTCGCCAGAAAGGCTTTCTCACCGTCATGGATCTCAAGGAGCGCGGCATTCCGCTGGTTGGTACCTACTGTACTTTTATGCCGCAAGAGATCCCAATGGCAGCCGGTGCGGTTGTGGTTTCACTCTGTTCCACCTCTGATGAAACCATTGAAGAAGCGGAAAAAGACCTGCCGCGCAATCTCTGCCCGCTGATTAAAAGCAGCTATGGCTTCGGCAAAACCGATAAATGCCCCTACTTCTACTTTTCCGATCTGGTGGTGGGTGAAACCACCTGCGACGGCAAAAAGAAAATGTATGAATACATGGCAGAGTTTAAGCCCGTTCATGTGATGCAATTGCCCAACAGCATTAAGGACGATGCCTCGCGTGCATTATGGAAAGCTGAGATGCTGCGCTTACAAAAAGCGGTAGAAGAACGTTTTGGGCACGAGATTAGCGAAGATGCATTGCGCGACTCCATTGCGCTGAAAAACCGCGAACGTCGCGCACTGGCCAATTTTTATCATCTTGGGCAGTTAAATCCTCCAGCGCTTAGCGGCAGCGACATTCTGAAAGTGGTCTACGGCGCAACCTTCCGTTTTGAAAAAGAAGCGTTGATCAATGAACTGGATGCAATGACCGCCCGCGTTCGTCAGCAGTGGGAAGAAGGCCAGCGACTGGACCCGCGTCCACGCATTTTAATCACCGGCTGCCCAATTGGCGGCGCAGCAGAGAAAGTGGTGCGCGCGATTGAAGAGAATGGCGGCTGGGTTGTCGGTTATGAAAACTGCACCGGGGCGAAAGCGACCGAGCAATGCGTGGCAGAAACGGGCGATGTCTACGACGCGCTGGCGGATAAATATCTGGCGATTGGCTGCTCCTGTGTTTCGCCGAACGATCAGCGCCTGCAAATGCTCAGCCAGATGGTTGAAGAATATCAGGTCGATGGCGTAGTTGATGTGATTTTGCAGGCGTGCCATACCTACGCGGTGGAATCGCTGGCGATTAAACGTCATGTGCGTCAGCAGCACAACATTCCTTATATCGCTATTGAAACAGACTACTCCACCTCAGATGTCGGGCAGCTCAGCACCCGTGTCGCGGCCTTTATTGAGATGCTGTAAGGAGTGACAGTGGCATATTCGATTGGCATTGATTCCGGCTCAACCGCCACCAAAGGGATCTTACTGGCAGACGGCGTGATTACGCGCCGTTTCCTCGTTCCAACACCCTTTCGCCCGGCAACAGCAATTACTGAAGCCTGGGAAACTCTGCGCGAAGGGTTAGAAACAACGCCGTTTCTGACGCTCACCGGCTACGGGCGGCAACTGGTGGATTTTGCCGATAAACAGGTGACGGAAATCTCCTGTCACGGGCTGGGCGCACGTTTTCTTGCGCCAGCAACGCGCGGGGTAATCGACATCGGTGGTCAGGACAGCAAAGTGATTCAGCTTGATGACGACGGTAACCTGTGCGATTTCCTGATGAATGACAAATGCGCGGCGGGCACCGGGCGTTTCCTGGAGGTGATCTCGCGCACGCTTGGCACCAGCGTCGAGCAACTCGACAGCATTACCGAAAATGTCACGCCGCACGCCATCACGAGTATGTGTACGGTGTTTGCCGAATCAGAAGTGATCAGCCTGCGCTCAGCGGGCGTCGCGCCAGAAGCGATTCTCGCTGGAGTGATTAACGCGATGGCGCGGCGGAGTGCCAATTTCATTGCTCGTCTCTCCTGTGAAGCGCCGATTCTGTTTACTGGTGGCGTTAGTCATTGCCAGACGTTTGCCCGGATGTTGGAAACTCACCTGGGAATGCCGGTAAATACCCATCCTGATGCGCAATTTGCTGGCGCAATTGGCGCAGCGGTAATTGGTCAACGAGTGAGAAAACGCCGATGAAAGAGTTTTTATTTTTATTTCACTCCACGGTCGGCGTCATACAAACCCGCAAGGCGTTGCAGGCAGCGGGCATGACTTTTCGCGTCAGCGATATTCCCCGTGATTTACGCGGCGGCTGCGGGTTATGTATTTGGCTGACCTGTCTGCCCGGCGAGGAAATACAATGGGTGATCCCTGGGCAGACCGAAGCGATATATTGCCAGCAGGGCAGCAACTGGCAGTGCGTGGTGCATTACGACTCAGAAGCGTCAACCAGGCAATAAGATCTTTAAATATAACGCCAGGATATTTGGCTGCACATAATCCTGCATGAAGGAAGTTGTATTAAATATCTCGCCTGCTGTGAAATATTTCCCATCCACAAAATGAGCGATTTTTGATAGCACCTTGCTATTGCGCGTCTAAAATACAATAAACATTATATTATACTTAAAACATAATTATGCATAGAGAAATAAAATGATTACCGGGTGTGGTAATGATAAAGATAAGTTTCAGTGTGAAGCTTATCTTTACCCCCCATGATTATTTTATATTTAGAAGAACATTTCACAATTCAAGGATAAAAATATGGGCTCCACATTTAACATATACGGCGATATTCTTCCAACACTCGACATGTATTCGGGACTAAAACCTTGCCATAAAAAAAGCAACCAACCATTTGACATTAACACGGAAATTGAAACCATACAAAAACAAATTAATTATGATATAAATCATTTGAATGATGGTTTTATTAAGCGTGTACTGAATGTTTTTATTCACCTTATCTCTAATCCCGACAATCTCGAATTAACCTTAAATCGATATTCATCAACAACAGAACAAATCATCGCCAAAACCAAAAGAAATGGTTTAAATGAGTTTGAAATTAACGATCTAAAAATAATATTTAATCGACAAGATGATAATGAAAGCGTATTAACTGTTTACCACAAAGATATAAGTCATAGTTGCAATGTTAAAACCGAGCAACTGCAGCAGTTTATTAAAATAATGGAACAAAAAGCGCAACTACCAATCTATATTGACAAGAACAATTTGAAAGAGAGCATTTTCTCTGTTTTGCGAAATGACCCACAGCACGTAGAAAAAGAGCAATACCTTCCCTTTGATAAGTTTTTAACACATGCCTGCAAAAGTTCAAATTCATTTGAAGTGAAATTAGATGCCACTCATCAATATCGACATCTGAATAACTTCATGATTTCTTTTGACCCAGTAGAAAGTCAATTAACCATACGGGATAATAATAACGAGACTGAAACTATCTCGTTGACAAACTTACAATGGGAAAATGTGCTGCAATACTACAGAGAAAATCACCAGCAGCCAAATATATCAGGATCACGAAATCTCACGGATAATAGAGATAAAATAAAAAATACAATATCCACCTCTGAAATTATAGAGTGCGCCTCTCCTGAAATAAGAAGTAGCGTCCTGAACGATCTTTATAGCATTGCTAATTTCCTCCCGGACAATAATCTGACACCAAATGAGAGCTGGAAAAGATTTTGTCATACATGTGAGCGCTTTTACGTTGCTCAGAAGAGTATCACTGGAGATAAGAGTGAACGCCTTACGCGAAAACTCTCTATCTCTGACGCAGAAATTACAATGACCTTCACGATAGGTGATGTTGTTATCAATACTATTAGCACTGCTATTCCTAAAGATTCAACGGGTCAACGGTGTATCAAAGGGTTGAATTTAGCGGGAATGGATTTAACCGGCATAGACTTGTCTAAAATGGCTCTAAGGAATGTCAATTTTAATGGCAGCATTCTTAGAAAAGCGGATTTCTCCGGTACGATCTGTGAAGGCGTGGATTTTACAGATTGTGATCTGCGTAATGCAAAATTCGAAAATGCCACATTAGAAAATAATGATTTTCGTAAAGTTCGCCACTTGACTTATGTAAATTTCAAAAACGCAAATCTACGAAACTGTAACTTCAGCGGAAAAGTTCTCACTGGCGTTAATTTTACTGGAAGTGACCTTAGTAATGCTTATCTTGAACACATAGATTTCACATCAGTCATTCTATATGAAACATCTGCAACATCTGCAACATCTGCAACATCTGCAACATCTGATACTTCTAAAATACCTGAAATACCTGGAGCACCTAAAATACCTGCAACACCTCGAATACCTGGTACACCTAAAGTAATTCTTACTGGAGCAATACTAAATTATTCCGATCTATCGGATAAAGATCTTTCAGAATATGATCTTACTGGTACTGTCTGCATGTTTACCAATTTTACAAACGCTAATTTAACAAAATGCAAACTGTTTAATACAAACTTTTCTGCTGCAACATTTAACAATACTAATTTCACTGGTACAGAAGGTTCTAATATTCTATTTAACCATGCATGGTTGTTCAATACGATATTTATAGATACAATTTTTAAAAATGCCTGTTTTTTCAATGCCAAAGTGAATAATGTTTCTCTTAAGAGTGCATATCTTTACAATGATAATATCGATAAAAAAGCCAATGACAGTACCGATAAACAAGACAAGAACAGTACCGAGCAACAGGACAGTAACAGTTTTAATCAAGCCCGTTTAAAGAAAGAAGTGAATAGCAGTTTTTCCATTCCGGGTTTAACGTCTTATCAGCCAACGTATATAGTTGACGAATAGTTCAATAATCACCCAAACAGAGTGAGTATGGCAGAGGATATAAATTGTTAACCGCCTCATCTATCATTCATGGATGAGGCGCATTTATCAGTCGATGTAAGCTGAAAATGTTCCGCCATCCAAAGACAAACGCCGCAACTCCCCTGCGGCGTTTACTATTTCATCGCCCCGCGTTAAGAATTCATTAAGCTTCATCCGTATACTCCTTATCTGTCGCACTGAATTTGACGAGAAAAAAGCAATAATAAGGAGCAACAAGTTGAAAAAGCGCATCACCTTTATCGTTTTTCTTTGCGCCATCGTGGCGGTAAGCCTGTTTTTTGTGCAATCCTGCGTCCGTAAAAGCCAGCATGTCGCAGGGTTTCAGAATTATCAGGCCACTATCGATGGTAAAGAGATTACAGGAGTAACTAAAAATATCTCCTCACTGACCTGGTCTGCGCAGAGCAATACCTTGTTTAGCACTATCAACAAACCTGCAACCATCGTTGAAATGACGACCGAGGGCGATCTGATCCGCACCATTCCGCTCGATTTCGTTAAGGATCTCGAGACGATTGAATACATTGGTGATAATAAATTTGTCATCAGTGATGAACGTGATTATGCCATTTATGTGATTTCACTTAACGCTGATTCGGAAGTGAGCATCCTCAAAAAAATTAAAATCCCATTGCAGGAAACGCCAACCAACTGTGGCTTTGAAGGGCTGGCTTATTCCTCTCAGGACCATACCTTCTGGTTTTTTAAAGAGAAAAATCCGATAGAGGTCTACAAAGTTACCGGGCTATTGCGTAGCGATGAGTTGCATATCAGCAAAGATAAAGCGTTGCAGCGTCAGTTTACTTTGGATGATGTTTCTGGCGCGGAATTTAACCCACAAAAAAATACGTTGCTGGTGTTGTCACATGAGTCACGCGCCCTGCAGGAAGTGACCGTGACAGGTGACGTTATCGGCGAAATGTCGTTAACCAAAGGCAGGTATGGCCTTTCACACAATATCAAGCAGGCGGAAGGGATAGCGATGGATGCCAGTGGCAACATCTATATCGTTGGCGAACCCAATCTTTTTTATCGCTTTACGTCGACAAAATCACAATAACAGTCTGGCAGGCTCGCCTTTTTTGTTATTAAATTGTTAACTCAATTAATACAAATCAGGCAGAACATGAATTCGACATCGCATCCTGTAGAACGTTTTTCTTTCAGCACCGCGTTATTCGGGATGCTGGTTCTGACCTTAGGTATGGGTTTAGGCCGCTTTCTCTATACGCCTATGCTGCCAGTCATGCTAGCGGAAGGCGAGTTTTCCTTTAGCGAACTCTCGTGGATCGCCAGTGGTAACTATGCCGGGTATCTGGCGGGGAGCCTGCTGTTTTCATTCGGCGCGTTTCATTTGCCCTCACGCCTGCGCCCATTCCTGTTAACTTCCGCCCTCGCAACTGGATTATTAATCCTCGCGATGGCGTGGTTGCCGCCGTTTCTTCTGGTTTTCATCATTCGCTTTCTGGCAGGGGTCGCCAGCGCCGGGATGTTGATTTTCGGCTCGACGCTTATCATGCAACATACCCGCCATCCCTTTGTTCTTGCGGCGCTATTTTCTGGCGTTGGCGTCGGTATTGCTCTGGGTAATGAATATGTACTGGCAGGCCTGCATTTTTCCCTCTCTTCACAAACGTTGTGGCAAGGTGCCGGGGCACTTTCTGCCATAATATTGCTTGTTCTGGCGCTGCTCATTCCGTCGAAGAAACATATTATCGCGCCAGCGCCATTGGCAAAAATCGCGCAACAACCCATGAGCTGGTGGTTACTGGCGATTTTGTATGGTCTGGCGGGTTTTGGTTATATCATCGTCGCCACCTACCTGCCGCTCATGGCGAAAGACGCGGGCCAGCCTGTGCTGACGGCTCACCTTTGGACACTGGTTGGCTTGTCGATTGTCCCAGGTTGTTTTGGCTGGCTATGGGCAGCCAAACGGTGGGGAGCATTACCTTGCCTGACCGCAAATTTGCTGGTGCAGGCTGTCTGCGTGCTGTTAACCCTCGCCAGTAGCTCTCCTTTATTACTCATCATCAGCAGTATTGGTTTTGGCGGCACCTTTATGGGGACGACCTCGCTGGTGATGACCATCGCCCGCCAGCTTAGCGTGCCGGGAAATCTTAACCTTTTGGGCTTTGTGACACTCATTTATGGTATCGGGCAAATTCTTGGCCCGGTGCTGACCAGCATGCTCGGCAACGGAACGTCGGCGCTCGCCAGTGCCACGCTCTGTGGCGCAGCTGCGCTATTTATCGCAGCGTTAATCTGCGGGATGCAAATATTCAAAATACATACGAATTACTCTTAGTTGATTTAATGAATTTAACTTTTCAGTACAGCACGTAAAATAACTAAAACCCCCTTGTTCTTTGGCGGTGCTCAGCCACCGCCACTATTATTCATGGTTTAGCAAATTTACGGCTAATTCATTATTTCTGGTCATATTATAGTCAGGATCGTTTTATACCTCCGTGCTAGAAAAAACACGTTTAATTCTGTTTTTTCACGGAAGGTCACTATGGCTTCGACAAATGCGCAGCAAATAAAAAATAATGATCAAAACTCTTTATGCGGTCTGGGTGACAAAATACGCCGCCTGGCCGCCGGAGTTTGTTTATTCACACAAATTTTTTTCCCCGTCATGGTGACGGCACAAAATGTGGTACACGCTAAACCCCAGATGACAGTTTCATCTCCTCCCCCTCTTACAGAAAATAAAACCGTACCTTACACGCTTGGCGCGCTGGAATCAGCGCAAAGTGTTGCTGACCGGTTTGGTATTTCACTGGAAGAGCTTCGTCGTCTTAATCAGTTTCGTACTTTTGCCCGCGGCTTTGATAACGTGCGTCAGGGTGAAGAACTGGATGTTCCGGCAACAACCTCGCAGAGAAGTCATGAGCTACAAAATGCCGTATCACCGGCGAATGCCGAAAACACTCTGGAGAATCAAATAGCCAGTACTTCACAGCGAGTTGGCACTCTGCTTTCACAAGATATGAATAGTGAGCAGGCGAGCAGCATGGCGCGTGGTTGGGCGTCTTCAGAAGCCTCTGGCACGATGACTGATTGGTTAAATGACTTTGGCACCGCGAAAATCTCTCTGGGCGTGGATGAAGATTTTAGCCTGAAAAATTCGGAATTCGACTTCCTGCATCCATGGTATGACACACCCGATTATCTGCTCTTCAGCCAGCATACTCTTCACCGAACGGACGATCGCACCCAGATCAACACCGGTTTAGGCTGGCGTTACTTCACCCCCAGTTGGATGTCAGGCATCAACCTGTTTTTTGATCACGACCTGAGCCGCTATCACTCCCGCGCGGGACTTGGCGCAGAATACTGGCGTGACTATCTGAAGTTGAGCAGCAATGCTTATATCGGCCTGACCGGCTGGCGTAGCGCACCAGAATTGGATAATGACTACGAAGCCCGCCCGGCTAACGGCTGGGATTTACGCGCAGAAGGCTGGTTACCTGCCTGGCCGCATCTGGGTGGAAAACTGGTCTATGAACAATACTATGGCGATGAAGTGGCGCTGTTTGACAAGAATGATCGTCAAAGTAATCCCCATGCTATTACCGCAGGCCTCAACTATACCCCCTTCCCGCTTCTGACTCTCAGTGCAGAACAGCGTCAGGGGAAACAAGGTGAAAATGACTCACGGTTTGCCGTTGATCTGACCTGGCAACCCAGCAGCTCAATGCAGAAACAGCTTAACCCGGACGAAGTGGCCGGACGGCGCAGTCTGGCCGGTAGTCGTTATGACCTGATTGATCGCAACAACAACATCGTTCTGGAATACCGCAAGAAAGAGCTTATCCGCCTGAGTCTGCTGGACCCAGTGAAAGGGAAATCGGGAGAAATAAAACCGCTGGTTTCCTCGCTACAGACCAAATATGCCCTGAAAGGCTATAAAATCGACGCTGCTGCGCTGGAATCTGCTGGAGGAAAAGTCAGCACTTCCGGAAAAGATATCACGGTCACGCTGCCTGGTTACCGCTTCACTAACACCCCGGAAACCGATAATACGTGGCCGATAGACGTTACCGCTGAGGATGTAAAAGGTAATCTGTCACATCGTGAGCAAAGCATGGTCGTCATCCAGGCTCCGGCATTAAGCCAGAAAGATTCTCTGTTATCCGTTAATCCGCTAACCCTGGCAGCAGATAAAAAATCGACTACCACATTGACTGTGACTGCGCACGATTCCGACGGTACCCCGGTTCCGGGGCTGGCACTGCAAACCCGCAGTGAAGGTGTTCAGGATATCACTCTGTCTGACTGGACAGATAACGGGGATGGTAGCTACACACAGATGCTGACTGCAGGAACGACTTCAGGTTCAGTAACACTGACACCGCAACTTAACGGTGAGAGTGCGGTAAAAGAATCCATCGTCGTTAATATCGTCCCTGTTGTCTCATCCCGCGACCATTCTTCAATATCCATAGATAACATATTGTATTATGCCGGAGACGACATCAAAGTCAGGGTAGAACTGAAAGACGACAAAAATAAACCGGTTGAATATCAAGAAGACGCGTTGGTAAAAGCCGTCACTGTCGAGAACAGCAAACCTGGCGCCACGGTTGTCTGGCACGAAGAGCATCCGGGCGTTTATGCAGCGAATTATCCGGCCCATAAGCAAGGAGCAGCCCTGAGGGCACAACTTAGCCTTCACAACTGGAATACTCCTCTGCAATCGCATATTTATAATATCGAAGCAAACCAGAATAAGGCTCACGTCGCCACATTATCCGCAACGAATAATGACGTTTACGCCGATAAAAAGACGTTTAATACCATCACTATTAACGTCACTGATGAGAGTGATAATCCCCTGAGAAATCATCAGGTCACCTTTAAGAATGAGAAAGGAAGCGCGGAATTTGTAGAACCGACGCAGCAAAATACTGATGCACATGGTGTTGCCACAATCAACATGATAAGTCAGGTTGCGGAAGAAAATACGATTAGCGCTACGCTGCCAAATGGTTCTACTCAACGGGTAACTGCGAAATTTGTTAGCGATTCGAATACGCCAAAACTCAAACAACTGGTTGCCGCGCCAGATACCATTAGTGCTGGTAATAGCCAGGGTAGTACCCTGACCGCCACCGTCACAGACTTTCATAACAACCCGTTAAAAGATATGAAAGTGAATTTTGTGGCACCAACTGACTCGCAACTGGACAACACGACCGCCACAACTGACCAGTCCGGGATTGCGCGGGTGCACCTGACCAGTTCAAAAGCAGGTAACTATACCGTCGATGCCTCGCTTGAGGCGGATAAAAATATTCACCAGTCGGTTACGGTTACCGTGGTCCCAAACAGGGAACAATCGGTAATTATTTTGAATGCCGGATCGGGCAGTACGATTGCTAACAATACAGATACCGTTACCCTGACTGCCAGTGTGAAAGATGTTTATGGACACTCACTACCGGATGAGGATGTGAAATTTACCTTGCCAGCATCTATGACAGGGAACTTCACGCTAAGTAGTGACACCGCTCGCACCGATTCAAACGGCAATGCCGTGGTCACATTGCGAGGCACAAAAGCGGGTGAGTTTACAGTGACGGCGACACTGAGCAGAAATAATACCAGTGCTAATCAGCTAGTCTATTTTATTGGGGATACAAGCAGCGCGCAGCTCCAGCCGCTGACTGCCTCATTATATACCATAGTTGCTGGCAACAGTACGGGGAGTACCCTGACAGCAACGATCCTGGACGCTTACCAAAATCCGCTTAAAGACCAACAGGTCACTTTCCAGAGTAACGATGTCACACTAAGCGGAACAGAAGTCACCACCAATACGCAGGGTCAAGCGACGGTAATAATGACCAGCAATATTGCCGGACAACATAACGTAGTGGTGAGCCGGAAAGCGCAATCATCCGATAATAAAACGTTTAGTTTATCAGTGCTCCCGGATGAAAGTTCGGCGAAGATAATAAGTATAACCGGAGCCGAAAAAACGATAATGGTTGGCGAAAACATCACGCTACGAATACACGTACAGGATGCGTTTAATAACGTCATAGCCGGTCAACGCGTCAGATTAAGTGCGCTGCCAACCGCTAACATTACGATAGACGATACGGCTTACACCGATAATAACGGCTATGCGTACGTTAACCTTATCAGCACCCAGCCTGGGGTCTATCAGGTGACAGCATCGCTGGACAATAACAGTAGTCGTAAAGTTGACGTGAGTGTGGCAAAGGGCAAACTCGAGTTAACATCATCGAAGCCAGAAACCACGGTCCATAACAGTGAAGGTATTACACTGACCGCAACGGCAAGAAATATTCAGGGTGAATTGATGCCGGGGCAAATTATCACCTTTAGCGTAACACCTGATGGTGCAACGCTAAGCAATACAGGGGAAATCCTGACTGATCAGTCAGGTCAGGCCAAAGTGACGCTGACCAGTGACAAAGTCAATGTATATACCGTTACGGCCACAATGGGCAAAGACGTTCCCGTTCAGAGCCAGGTGACGGTTGCGGTTAAGGCTGATGCTACAACGGCACATGTTGTGAGTGTAGTGGCTTCTCCTGACACCATAATCGCCGACGGGGTTGATAGCAGCACCATCACTTCACGAGTAGAAGATGATTATGGATTCCCGGTTGAAGGTGTCGACGTTAGTTACAGCTTAGACACCAAAGGCAGCCCGGTGATTAATAATCCAACTACGCGTACCGATCAGTCCGGGCAAGTCACGGCGACAATAACAGGTACATTGGCAGAAGCTCTAATTGTCAATGTTCAGGTCCCTGGCACAGTCCACAAATCCGCAGCCATTACATTGATTCCTGGTACGGCAGATGAAAGTAAATCAACATTGAAATCTAGCGTTAGCTCTTTTATGGCTGACTTCCAGGAGAGCGCGACACTTACGTTAATATTGCAAGACAAGTACGGTAACCCGATAGTGACGTCTGATCATCTGGAATTTGTCCAGTCAGGTGCCTACGTGAACCTCCTGAAGTTGAGCAATATTGATTACAGCCAAAGAAATTATGGCGAGTACACCGTCACTGTCACTGGCGGCGTAGAGGGCAGAGCGACTCTCATTCCTATGCTGAACGGTGTTCATCAAGCAAACTTAAGCATATCACTGGATCTTGTCCGCTCAATAAAAGACATGCACGGTCATGTAACAGTCAACAACCATACCTTCACAACGGCTACATTCCCCAGTGAAGGTTTTATAGGGGCGTACTACACACTTAATGATGACAACTTTGAAGCGGGTAAAACCGTTAGTGATTATATGTTCACAAGTTCACAGAGTTGGGTGTCTGTCGATGCTTCAGGTAAAGTTTCTTTCACAAATACCGGCGACCAAACTTCAGTCGTAATAAGCGCTGTTCCCAGACAAGGAGGTACAACCTACCAGACATTAATTAAGCTGAAAGGCTGGTGGGTGAATCATGGGAATCAAACCAATATCTGGCTAACTGCCAATGCGTTCTGCAACGCGAAAAGTGATGGATATAATCTTCCTGGCGTCGCACATTTAACGTCTGGCGAAAACAAACGCACGTTGGGATCGCTATATGGTGAGTGGGGGAACGTTGGGGAGTTTTCCAGTGATTCGCAATTTACCGCGGGTGCTTACTGGACCAATCAACAGGATGATTACAATAGACACGTCTATGTGCAGATGCTGACGGGCAGGATTGGAAGCGACGCAGATTCCAGCGCTCAACTAACTGCCTGCCGTAAATCACTTTAATTTCTGAAGTAGTTATTAAAGGATACCCTTTTGCGAGGGTATCCTTTCAGACTCATGACAAAAGCCAAATTGCCTGATGCGCTACGCTTATCAGGCTTACACTATCTCTCTAATATATTGAATTTTTATGCTTTTGTAGGGAGCGCAAGGCGTTTATGCCGCATCTGGCACGAGCAAACATTAATCAGCTCTTTTCTTCGGGCACTCAAGAAACTCAACAGCAACCGTTGATGTCAGCCAGACCCCGTTTTCCGCTTGCCAGAAAGGGATGCCTCGTTTCGCCATTTCCTGTGCTTTGACGGTTAAAATAACCGGCAATCCGTGTCTTGCTCCCACTTTGCGTGCCGTTGCTTCATCAGCAGAGAGATGCACGTAATGACGCTCTCCTGGAATCAGCCCTTGTTTTTTTATCTCGTCAAGAAAGCGGCTTGCCGTACCGTGGTAGAGAAACTGTGGCGGTGTTTTTTCGGCAAAGGCAATGGCGACCTGCGAAGTCGAATGCCCCTGAACCGCGCGAATGCACCTACTATCACTGGAATAACTAAAACGCTTTTTATCGCTGGTGGCGACAACGGTATCCAGTAATGCACGGGTTAACCGCTTACCTGCTTTTTGTGCACAAAGTATGAGCTTATCAATATCCGCCCATCCTTCACGGTCAAGTACGATACCAATCGCCTCCGGTTTATGTCGGAGAACAAAACTTAAAAACTTGCTTGTATCCGCCAGCTCTTTTTCGTTGTACTTTACCATCGCGTTTTCGTCCCTGGATTTTCCGTTTTTATTTACTCACGTCATTGTCACTGGATTTATGAATTTTCTGCAACGAAATCCTTCGCAGCATCTTGTTCAAACAGCGTAATTTTTCCGCTATGCAAAAAACGCATAGCCAGAAACATACTTGCATTTTCCCCATACCCACATGGCTGATAAGGTTTTTCAGCTCCAGGAATTTTCCTGGCTCAAGCAACACACAAACACAAAAAAACAATGGGGATTGTTATGACACAACAAGGGGATGCTGTAGCCGGGGAGCTGGCGACAGAAAAAGTGGGCATTAAAGGGTATCTGGCTTTTTTTCTTACCATAATCTTTTTTTCCGGTGTTTTTTCCGGGACAGACAGCTGGTGGCGCGTTTTTGATTTTTCCGTTCTGAACGGATCGTTTGGGCAACTGCCTGGTGCGAACGGAGCCACCACCTCGTTTCGCGGAGCGGGTGGCGCGGGGGCTAAAGATGGCTTTCTCTTTGCGCTGGAGCTGGCACCATCAGTCATTCTCTCTCTGGGGATTATTTCAATTACCGATGGTCTTGGTGGATTACGCGCCGCGCAGCAGTTAATGACACCTGTGCTAAAACCATTGTTGGGCATTCCAGGAATCTGCTCGCTGGCGCTGATCGCTAACCTACAAAACACCGATGCCGCCGCCGGTATGACCAAAGAGCTGGCGCAGGAAGGTGAAATTACCGAACGCGATAAAGTGATTTTCGCCGCATATCAAACCAGCGGTAGCGCCATCATCACCAACTACTTCTCTTCCGGCGTCGCGGTGTTTGCCTTTCTGGGCACGTCCGTAATCGTACCTTTAGCCGTCATCCTGGTGTTTAAATTTGTCGGAGCCAACATTTTGCGCGTCTGGCTTAACTTCGAAGAACGTCGCAACCCAACGCAAGGAGCGCAAGCATGACAACTCAGGTCCGCAAAAATGTCATGGATATGTTTATCGATGGCGCACGCCGTGGCTTTACTATCGCCACCACCAACCTGCTGCCGAACGTGGTGATGGCATTTGTCATCATTCAGGCGCTGAAAATTACCGGCCTGCTCGACTGGGTGGGGCATATCTGTGAACCCGTAATGGCGCTGTGGGGATTGCCCGGTGAAGCGGCAACCGTCCTTTTAGCCGCATTAATGAGTATGGGCGGCGCAGTCGGTGTTGCCGCCAGTCTGGCAACCGCCGGCGCATTAACCGGCCACGATGTCACTGTTTTACTGCCTGCAATGTATTTAATGGGCAACCCGGTGCAAAATGTCGGTCGCTGCCTGGGGACAGCCGAAGTGAATGCCAAATATTACCCGCACATCATTACGGTCTGCGTCATTAACGCATTGCTGTCGATCTGGGTTATGCAGCTTATTGTTTAACAAGGAGTTATCATGATTGATTATTCCGCAGCCGGTTTTACCCTGCTGCAGGGAGCGCATTTGTATGCGCCGGAAGATCGGGGAATTTGCGATGTCCTCGTCGCTAACGGCAAAATTATCGCAGTTGCCAGCAATATCCCTTCTGACATCGTACCTGACTGCATGGTCGTCGATCTCCGCGGGCAGATCCTCTGCCCTGGTTTTATTGATCAACACGTCCATTTGATTGGCGGTGGCGGAGAAGCTGGCCCCACTACGCGTACGCCGGAAGTGGCGTTAAGTCGTCTGACAGAAGCGGGCGTCACGTCAGTGGTTGGACTGCTGGGCACCGACTCTGTCTCTCGCCACCCGGAATCCCTGCTCGCCAAGACCCGTGCGCTCAATGAGGAAGGCATCAGCGCCTGGATGCTGACCGGCGCTTATCATGTACCTTCCCGCACCATTACAGGTTCCGTGGAAAAAGACGTGGCAATTATCGATCGCGTGATTGGCGTGAAATGCGCTATCTCTGATCACCGCTCTGCCGCACCGGACGTTTATCACCTGGCCAATATGGCGGCGGAATCCCGCGTTGGCGGTTTGCTCGGCGGTAAGCCTGGCGTCACTGTGTTCCACATGGGCGACAGCAAAAAGGCATTGCAGCCTATCTATGACCTGCTGGAAAACTGCGATGTTCCCATCAATAAGTTGCTGCCGACCCACGTTAACCGCAACGTACCGTTGTTTGAACAGGCGCTGGAGTTTGCGCGCAAAGGCGGTACCATCGACATCACCAGCAGCATTGACGAACCAGTCGCCCCTGCCGAAGGTATTGCCCGCGCCGTTCAGGCCGGTATTCCGCTGGCACGCGTCACCCTCAGCTCTGACGGCAACGGTAGCCAGCCGTTCTTCGATGACGAAGGGAATTTAACCCATATCGGTGTTGCAGGTTTTGAAACGTTGCTGGAAACCGTGCAGGTTCTGGTCAAAGACTATGATTTCAGTATCAGCGATGCCCTGCGCCCGCTCACCAGTAGCGTAGCCGGTTTCCTTAACCTGAGCGGGAAAGGCGAAATTCTGCCAGGCAATGACGCAGACTTACTGGTCATGACGCCAGAACTGCGCATTGAACAGGTATACGCCCGCGGCAAACTGATGGTTAAAGACGGCAAAGCCTGCGTGAAAGGAACGTTTGAAACGGCATAAACGGTTGTCAGCCGCCCGAATGGACGTAGAATGCCCGCAAGGGCGGCTGACAGAGTAAAACGTAATGGATGACTGTGGTGCGGTTTTGCATAATATTGAAACAAAATGGCTTTATGATTTTCTGACCCTGGAAAAATGCCGCAACTTTTCCCAGGCGGCAGTCAGTCGCAACGTCTCACAACCCGCATTTAGCCGTCGCATCCGCGCGCTGGAACAGGCAATTGGCGTTGAATTGTTTAACCGCCAGGTGACGCCTCTGCAACTCTCGGAACAAGGGAAAATCTTCCATTCGCAGATCCGCCATCTGCTGCAACAGTTAGAGAGCAACCTTGCAGAACTGCGTGGCGGCAGCGATTACGCGCAACGTAAAATCAAGGTAGCCGCTGCACACTCTCTTTCTCTCGGTCTTTTACCGTCAATTATCAGCCAGATGCCGCCGCTCTTTACCTGGGCGATTGAAGCCATTGATGTTGATGAAGCGGTCGATAAACTGCGTGAAGGGCAAAGCGACTGTATTTTTTCCTTTCATGACGAAGATTTGCTGGAAGCGCCGTTTGACCACATTCGCTTATTTGAATCTCAATTGTTCCCCGTCTGCGCCAGTGACGAACACGGAGAAGCACTTTTTAACCTCGCACAGCCACACTTTCCGTTACTGAATTACAGCCGCAACTCCTACATGGGGCGATTGATTAACCGTACCCTGACGCGCCACAGTGAGTTAAGTTTCAGCACCTTTTTTGTCTCGTCGATGAGCGAGCTTTTAAAGCAGGTTGCCCTCGACGGCTGTGGGATTGCCTGGCTGCCGGAGTACGCCATCCAACAAGAAATTCGCAGCGGGAAGCTTATCGTTCTGAATCGGGACGAACTGGTGATCCCGATTCAGGCCTATGCATACCGGATGAACACCCGTATGAATCCCGTGGCCGAACGCTTCTGGCGCGAACTGCGCGAGCTGGAGATTGTGCTTAGCTGACATTCTCCAGCGTCGCACTACACCAACCGCCACTATCCCAGACCAGATCAAACGTTAGCGGTTCATCGTCGTGGTGCAGCATTATCTCAAGGCTGATCGCCAGCGTGTGGCTGTACGCTTCTTTCAAATTGACCTGCAACGCCGCAATCCGAGGCTCATGAAATAACAGTGCAGAACGTAGTTGACGGCAATACCAGCTCTGGAGATGTTTGTCGCTCTGGTTATGCACTTGCCACTCAGGCATACCTGAAACAAGTAATGAAGGTAATGCCGAATGAGGAGAATTAAAAAGAGTGAGGAGATCGCTGCATACCGATTTACGCAGTGATAACGTTTTATTGCCTGAAATTTCAGGTGAAACAGCCTGAAGTGATTGGCGCATCATTTTGCGCACTCCTGACGTTTAGCAACATATGTGGCTTGCCCTGAATACCGGGCACCACTGTATTGATGCTCATTTTCCATAGCCATTCCCTTTTGTTCATTACATCCATGTCAGTCTGAGACAGGCCTGAATCCTGTCAGCAAAGTATAAAACCTTACTTGCCTATGAATATCTACTGACTTTTCAGGAAAAAAGTCATGATTTGATAAAAATCATCAAACTCAAAAAAAAACTGCTAGTATATTCTGAATATTCCGAATAGTTACGTAGATGAAAATACTTGTCACCGCCGCTACTTAATCCCGGCGGGACATTATTTATTTTCGTATAATCAACCATGTATTACTTGAAACAATTAGTTTGTAAATAATATAAATTGATAACATATCAAATACATCAAAAACACCATTCACAGGCATTATTAATATAGACATCAATATAACAACATCAAATTCCAATTAGTAATAAGATATGCTTTTTAATTGCATGCAAATAATTTTAAATGAGCGTTTTTTGATACTTTAGAGTGTTTCCCACCCTTTCATATGACCGTGTAGAGTTGATATCACTACAACAGAAACATGCATGTCATTTGTTTACTTCTCTTTTTACTACAGAAAAATTTATCTATTTTTCTAAGCATCAGTGAAATACTCATAAAGGTAATTAATATGTCTATGCCAATAAGCAATGCCGCTAACAACAAAATTTTTACAGATAATCATTTCGCTCATCATCCAAATGCCGATAAAGAATTAGCAGACAGTATGCCCTCGCATCTTAACTCGGAAAACATCTATGTCAGACCTCTTGTTCGTGGAAATAACCATAACTATGATGGGGGAAGTGTTGTCGAAATTAGACAGCTTGAAATTGGTAAACAAGGGTATTGGCCATTCAATTACGTAACAGCCGCATGTAAAGAATCCGATGGTATTTCAATCACAGGAAACATACGCTGTGGTACCTGGAAGGCCAGCTCAGTATTAGACGGAATATACGGTGGAGTATGTAAAAAGGCGCATGTTTCCGCAGCGTTAGAAGCTGGTCTACGGTTTAACCTAACTATGGATTCTAAAATTCCAAACACGATACATGAAATAACCCTAGGCCCTGGTTGCAATGTTCCAGGCTATGCGGGAACCACGATAGGATACCTGGCAACACTCCCCCTTGAAAAGGTTGAAAATTGGCAAGATACAACACTGCCAAGAATTGATATCTATATTGATCAGATAATGACTGTGTCAGGGGTAGCAAATTCTTCCGGATTCGCCCTTGCTGCATTACTTAATGCTAATATTGGAATGGGAAATGACCCAATAATTGGTATAGAAGCCTATCCTGGTACCGCTGAGATCCACGCTAAGATTGGATATAAAGTTATCCCCGGGGATGAAAATGCACATGTCAAACGTATGACTCTGCAACCGTCATCTCTCCCAGAACTGTTTGAATTAAAAAATGGTGAATGGAATTATATTGGTAAATAACCACGGGGAAGAATGAGTACTAACATTCAGGTTATACAGATATTTAAACAATACCCTGCAATTTACAAAGTAATACTCATTGCAACTTCTTAATTTAAGAAAGCGCAAGGAACGTTTACCCTTGCGCTTATCATAATAAGTCAGGCGTCGACTTTATCCAGCGGCCATGAATCAAACAGATAGCCGTCAAAATAAATATCGTCAACGTTCGAGAATTCCAGCAGACGTTGTTTAACGTTTTCCAGATGCTGCCACATTGCCAGCTTCGCCGCTCGGGCGTCTTTTTTGATTAACGCGGCGAGGATCTGTTTGTGATCGCCCAACCACTCTTTGCGATACAGGCTGTCATCCAGATGGCTGTGCAATTGGATCCACATTGGATTGTTTTCCCGCCACTGCCAGGACTGACGGAATAACTCCACCAGCATGCTGTTATGCGTTGCTTCGGCAATGGCGAGATGGAACTGCATATCACCGCTTTCGCTGCTACCCGGCGCGCTGGAAGCCAGTTCACGCTCTTCCAGTTGCAATGCCTGACGCATTTTGACGATATCTTCGCGGGTAGCCTGCAGGGCGGCAAATTCCGCGATGTTACTTTCCAGTAACTGACGCGCCTGTAACAGCTCAAAAGGACCCGCATCATTGCAAACGTTGGCATCCGGACCGTCTGTGTTGTGGCTGTCTGAGCTATCAAGAACATAAATACCGGCACCCCGGCGCACTTCCACCAGCCCTTTGATCTCCAGCATGATCAGCGCTTCACGTACCACCGTCCGCGTGACATCAAGCATTTCTGCAATTTCACGCTCCGGCGGCAGCCGTTCGCCAGGATTGTACGGCGTCTTTATGATCAGATCGCGGATCATCGCCCCGACTTCCTGGTAAGGTCTTTGCGCAGAAGTGGCAGATTTCATGGTGTTGTGTCCGTTAGGTGCAGTTAATCAAATTTTTGCCGGATGCGGCGTGCACGCCTTATCCGGCCTACAACGGGCGATTTTACGGCACCCGTCAATCTCAAACTATACCATTAGCACTGGAAGTTGGCACGTACAGGTGGGCAAAAAAACGAAAACTGGTCAACCAAATATTATTTTGATTGACCAGTAAGTCTGTTGGGTAATCAGTCAGTTACAGCGCAGCCACACACTCGCGCGCGCCGCGTTCACACAGTTGCTGATATGCCGCCGTCACCGCGCCAACAAAGTCGGCATTTTGCGGCAGATCATCGGCAAAAATACCGCTCAGGCCCAGCAGCGCTTTCACGCGGTCTGCGCCCTGATACTGCGCATTGATCTTCTGGAACTCCGCCAGCATCGGGTCGACCACATCAATGGCATTCCCCTGCTCATCCACCCCCTGGGTGTAACGCATCCAGCCAGCCACGCCGAGCGCCAGGTGACGCCAGCTACCGCCGTTTTGCAGGTGCAGACGCACCGGGTCCAACAGGCGCTGCGGTAACTTCTGGCTGCCGTCCATCGCAATCTGCCAGGTACGGTGACGCAGAGACGGGTTGCTGAAACGCTCGATCAGCAGCGTCGCATAGGCGTTCAGGTCCGTACCTTCCGGCATCGACAGCGTTGGCGCTTGTTCCTGCATCATCAGGGCAAAGGCCGCTTTGCGATAATCCGGGTTAGTCATGGTGTCGGCAATAGTTTCATAGCCGCCGAGGTAACCGAGGTACGCCAGGAAAGAGTGGCTGCCGTTCAGCATACGCAGTTTCATCATTTCGAACGGCACAACGTCTGCAACGAACTGTGCGCCCACTTTATCCCAGTCCGGGCGACCATTAACGAAGTTATCTTCAATGACCCACTGACGGAATGGTTCGCAGGCAATGGCGCACGGGTCGTAAACGCCCAGCTGGTCAGCAATTTCCTGCAACGTTTCTGGGGTAGCTGCCGGAACGATGCGGTCAACCATGGTGCACGGGAAGGTGACGTTCTCTTCAATCCATGCCGCCAGTTGCGGATCACGCGCCTGAGCCAGCCCCAGAACGGCAACTTTCGCTACATGGCCGTTTTCACGCACGTTGTCGCAGGACATCACCGTAAACGCTTTCAACCCTTTCTCACGACGCAGGCGCAAGGCTTCGACGATGTAACCAATCGCCGACTTCGGCGCAGTCGGGTTTTCCAGATCGTGCTTAATCAGCGGATTATTGAGATCCAGCTGACCGCTTGCCGCATCGGCGCAGTAACCTTTTTCCGTGACCGTCAGGGAGACAATCGCCGTCTGCGGACGCGCCATCGCGTTGAGAATACCTTCACAACCGTCGATTTCCGGGTGCAGCGCTTCTTTCATCGAGCCAATAATTTTCAGCTCGGTGCTTTCTGCGCCTTTTTCCGCTACGGTGTACAGCAGTTGCTGTTTTTTCAGGTTTTCGATCAGCACACGGTCGTTGCCTGGCATCAGGTTAACTTCGCAGATCCCCCAGTCGCTATCCGTGCTTTCCAGCAGGTGATGGGTGTACAGCGCCTGGTGCGCGCGGTGAAACGCCCCGCAACCGAGATGCACAATGCGTGATTCCAGACGAGAATGATCCCATGACGGGCGGGCAACCGGCAGATTGCTGTCAACAATAGTAGTCATCGTAAACTCCAGAATCCGTCTTCAGAGAGTGACGGCAAGGAAGAAGGAACCGGCACGGCGCGCAGCCATGCCGGTGGATATTAACGGCTAAAGAAAGCGCGCTGGATCGCCATTTCGACACCGCGAACTTCGGCCAGGCCTTTCAGACGACCAATCGCGGAGTAACCTGGGTTGGTTTTCTTCTTCAGGTCGTCCAGCATCTGATGACCGTGGTCCGGACGCATCGGGATCAGGTCTTCTTTGCCTTCCGCTTTACGACGGTGTTCTTCTTCAACAATCGCTTTCACCACTTCGTACATATCAACGTCACCGTTCAGGTGCGCCGCTTCGTGGAAGGTTTTCGGGTTATCTTCACGCATGGTGGAACGCAGATGGGTGAAGTAAATACGCGGACCGAACTGCTTGATCATATCAACCAGATCGTTGTCAGCACGCACGCCGTAGGAACCGGTGCACATGGTGAAACCGTTCGCCATGCTGTTTACGGTATCAACCATCCACTGCATATCTTCAATGGTGGAAACGATACGCGGCAGGCCGAGGATTGGGCGCGGCGGATCGTCCGGGTGAACAGCCATACGCACGCCAACTTCTTCCGCAACTGGAATGATCGCCTTCAGGAAGACCGCAAAGTTTTCGCGCAGTTTGGCTTTGTCGATATCTTTGTACAGCTCCAGGTGCTTACGGAACTGGTCAAGGGTGTAGCCTTCTTCCGCGCCCGGCAGACCGGCAATGATGTTACGGGTCAGACGCGCTTTGTCTTCGTCGCTCATAGTGGCGAAGCGTTCAGCGGCCTGAGCAATTTCTTCTTCGGTGTAATCCGCTTCCGCGCCTGGACGCTTGAGGATGTGCATTTCAAACGCAGCAAATTCGATCTGGTCGAAGCGCAGAGCTTTGGAGCCATCTGGCAGCACGTATTCGAGGTCAGTACGGGTCCAGTCGAGCACCGGCATGAAGTTGTAGCACACGGTGCGAATGCCGCACTGCGCCAGATTGCGCAGAGTTTGCTGATAGTTAGCGATCCACTGCTCGTAGTTGCCAGTATGAGTTTTGATATCTTCGTGAATTGGCACGCTTTCTACGACAGACCACACCAGGCCTGCGTCTTCAACGATCGCCTTGCGTTTGAGGATCTCTTCTACGGACCATACTTCCCCGTTCGGGATATGGTGCAAAGCGGTAACCACGCCAGTCGCGCCCGCCTGACGGACATCAGCTAAAGTGACCGGATCATTAGGGCCGTACCAGCGCCAGGTCTGTTCCATGATTTTTCCTCTTTCACATAGTGGGTTCCACAGCAAAGAGACGCGGAACCCTGGAGTTGTTTAGGTATCCGGATGAACAACCAGACCGCAGCCGTGGCATTGCATCGGATGAGATGGCGTATAAGTTCTACCTTTTGGTAAGACATGTCAACCCGAATTCTAAAATTGGTTAACCACATCACAAGATTTTCACGCGCACGCTCGTTGCTGCAAATTGCAGCAACGGGTAATTGATAGTTATTAATCAGAGGGTGTGACATTCATCGCAACAATGGTTGACCAATTTACATAACATGTCGCCCAAAATAACAACGGTTCAACCAGGTAAGGTAAAACGTTATGCATGTGCTTAACATTCTTTGGGTAGTATTCGGTATCGGCCTGATGCTGGTACTGAATTTGAAGTTCAAAATCAATTCAATGGTGGCTTTGCTAGTGGCGGCGCTGTCCGTCGGGATGTTGGCGGGCATGGATTTGATGTCGCTGCTGCACACCATGAAAGCGGGCTTCGGCAACACGCTGGGGGAACTGGCAATCATTGTTGTGTTCGGTGCGGTCATTGGTAAATTGATGGTCGACTCCGGCGCGGCGCACCAGATAGCGCATACGCTGCTGGCGCGTCTCGGCCTGCGCTATGTCCAGATATCGGTGATTATCATCGGCCTGATTTTTGGTCTGGCGATGTTCTATGAAGTGGCCTTTATCATGTTAGCGCCGCTGGTTATCGTCATTGCCGCCGAAGCTAAAATTCCGTTCCTGAAACTGGCTATTCCGGCAGTAGCGGCTGCTACCACCGCACATTCACTTTTCCCTCCGCAGCCGGGTCCGGTGGCGCTGGTGAATGCTTATGGTGCAGATATGGGGATGGTTTATATCTATGGCGTACTGGTGACGATCCCAAGTGTCATCTGCGCAGGTCTGATCCTGCCGAAGTTCCTCGGC
Organism: Escherichia sp. MOD1-EC6300; assembly: GCF_002965045.1. NCBI lineage: Bacteria > Pseudomonadati > Pseudomonadota > Gammaproteobacteria > Enterobacterales > Enterobacteriaceae > Escherichia > Escherichia sp. MOD1-EC6300. Next base: position 64,863 of record NZ_PTRH01000008.1, read on the forward strand.
AATCTTGAGCGCCCAACGCCATCATTCCTGAAAGCAGATCAACCGGTAGATATGAATAATCTGCCCTCTTTCGGCGTTTCGATTCTGGTGCCGCTGATCCCGGCAATCATTATGATCTCCACCACCATCGCCAATATCTGGCTGGCCAAAGACACCCCTGCGTGGGAAGTCGTTAACTTTATAGGTTCATCGCCGATTGCAATGTTTATTGCGATGGTGGTTGCATTCATACTCTTTGGCACCGCGCGTGGTCATGACATGCAGTGGGTGATGAACGCCTTTGAAAGCGCGGTAAAAAGCATTGCGATGGTGATTCTGATCATCGGTGCGGGTGGCGTGCTGAAGCAGACCATCATCGATACCGGCATTGGTGACACCATTGGCATGTTGATGTCACACGGCAATATCTCGCCGTACATCATGGCGTGGCTGATCACTGTGCTAATTCGTCTGGCGACGGGTCAAGGTGTGGTTTCGGCGATGACTGCCGCCGGGATTATCAGTGCTGCAATCCTTGATCCAGCAACCGGTCAACTGGTTGGCGTGAATCCGGCGCTGCTGGTGCTGGCGACAGCTGCAGGTTCCAACACCCTCACCCACATTAATGATGCCTCATTCTGGCTGTTCAAAGGTTACTTTGACCTGTCAGTAAAAGACACGTTGAAAACATGGGGTCTGCTGGAGCTGGTCAACTCCGTGGTTGGGCTGATTATTGTGTTGATTATTAGCATGGTAGCGTAAAAGAACACCAGAGCCTGCCAATGGCAGGCTCAGTTCGGATTGTCGGCAAAGTGCGCTTTGTTTATGCCAGATGCGACGCTGACGCGTCTTATCTGGCCTACAAAGGGCTAACGTGCAGGTTTTTAGCTTCAGGCAATATTGCGTACCAGCATTAGCAATGTTCTGTGATTTCTTTATTGATAAACAAAAGTCACGCCAATAATCGATTGCACATTCCCTGCAGTCACCTGCCCTCCGGTACGTGCGTAATTTGCCGTTAATCCCAGACTTACCGCCGAAGTCCCTACTGCTCCTAACGATACCGTGTTATTCGCTGGAATAATCGTACCGTTGCGCGTTAACTGTACGCCGACGCCCTGTGCTGGTGAAAACGACGCGGTATTGGTGAAAATCGAATTGCCCGCATCTGCGGTTGTGCCGGAGAGGTAATACCCCAGGTTCTGGCTTTTCGCACAATAAACGGTAAGAGGAATAGGTACCGAACCGGGATAGTCCGGCAGAGTCACGGTGACATCACGAGCAGAAACATCACAGCCACCAGTGGGCACCACCACATCATTATTGGCGTAAATATTCCACACAAACTGGAAATCATCGCTGTTATAGTTATTGGTCTGTCGCAAAATAAGCACGGCAATTAATGAGCCAGCTTTAATCGCCACCCCGCCCGCACTGCTCACAGGCGTCAAATAAAGCGCCACCGGCCACGGCTTATCCGTTCTCGAATTATAAACAACGCGCGGCGTTTCGCTGGTGGTAGGAAATGGATAGCTACTGCCACTATATTTTACGGTCCCGGAAAAATGAGATAACACGCCGCCATAAGCCGAACCTCGTTGCAGTGTGACATAGTCTGTAATGGTTTCCGGGTAATCGTTATGGCAAAAGATTTGCGTCGAAAGATCTACGACCAGGTTTTGCCCCACATTCACGGCGGGCGCAAGGTTTACATAAACATTGGCGCTGCCACCGCCAATAGGGATAGCGGTGCCATTGGCGGTTTTACAGGCGAATGACCAGGCATTTACCGACCAGCCCATCAGCAGTACAGCAAACAGGGTAATAACTCGTTTCATTACAATCATCTCTTCGGATTCAGCTGTAGGTATAGGTGATGCTAATCACTGCCTGAATGGTTCCCTGAGTGGCTCCGCCATTTACCGTCAATGCTCTGACCTGTAACGGGAAGTGCGCTGATTGTGAGGAATCATCCACCTGAACTGTTTTGGTTGCGCCAGTATTCAATGTGTTGCCACTGTCATCTTGCAGCTCTAACTGGATGTTTTGCGCGGTCCCCTGGTTTTTATAATATCCCGTACTATCGGCTGCCCCGCTGAAGCTGGCGGTGACCCTCGATGTTCCCACCGGACAATGAGTCAACTCTAACGCAACATCATGCCAGGCCGATGCCGCACCGGCAGACACGAGACTGAAAGAATAAAGATCGCCGAGATCAACCGTGGCATTAGTGGTGGAAACCGTGCACGGTTTGGCGACGACCTTACCGTTCACGGTGATCGTGACATCGGCTGCCTGTAGCGTCGCACTTACGAGCGTCAACATTGCCGCCAATAAACACCCACGTTTGCGCCATTTCATGAGCATCTCCAGTTACTGATATTCAAGAGTGAAGGTAGCCGTGGCATTGATATGCCCCGCAGTGACCGGCACCTGTGTCGCCATTAACCGGGCGTAAAAATTCAGCGTATTTGGTTTACCCGGCGTCAGGGTCGTCCACGAAATCGCGGAGGATGGCGCATTAAGGGGGATCTGATTTTGTTGCTCATTCAGAAGCTGTATTCCCAGCCCCGCAGCCGCTGACACCGTATTTTCAAGTGCAAGCAGGTTGGCATTGTGTCTATCTGCAACGCCGGTAAACCCAACCTTTACGGCAGAAACGGCATTACCACAGGGTGACAGCAAAATACGAAATGGAACGACAGGAGTCGTCGCGCCAATGTTGTTAAATTGCTTCGCCGCGTTTTCCATCAGATCAACAGTAAAATTGGTTGATTCAGCGGCCACACTACAGCCGTTATCTCTGACATAGCCGCGGATAGTAATCGTGCTATCCGCAGCCAAAGCGTGACTTACCGCCAGCCACAAAAAAGCGCACAGAAGATAAAAAGGTTTGCTTTTCATCACGCCCCCTTAACGACATTCAGCTGATAGCTGGGTTAATAACTGCTGCTGACTCTCTGGTGGCAGTTGATAATTGGCGACACAGTGAGCATTTTCCTCTTCTCCCCATTTCACCTGAACTTTTCCCGCTAAAGGCATCCCGCTGAGATAAACCTGACCATTATCCGCAACAATGCCGCTACTCTGGCTACTCTCTGATGTGACCATCGCCCCAAACGGCAGCGGCTTATTATTATGGGTTAGCGTCATGAGCAGTTTTATCCCAACACGCGCTTTAAACTCTGCTCGCACAATTGCCCCACGGGTGGGAACAACGTTAGCGACCGCGTTATCTAAATCGACGTTATCAGCCAGGGTATTGGTATCCAGCGCCACTCTATTTTCCCGATATTCTGTGGCATAAGGCAGCACGGCATAGCCGCGCCAGTCGGTACGCACCCCCGTCTGGTTTTCAACTTTTGCATCTTTTGCGCCGGGCGCTTTAACAAGCACCACCGTATCGTTTAACGGCTGCCCCAGCGTTACGCCATTGGCATGAGCCAATACCCCACCGCTGATTCCGTAATAGAGCTGCTTAATATCATCGCTATGGCTGTAACCAATGTTGGCATTGCCGTAGCCACCGCGATAATTCAGCGCGGCGTAGCCTGTACTTCCGCTATTACCATCGCCTCCCCCGGCATAGCCGGTTTGCACGCTATAGCTGAGGTTATTGTCTTCCAGCAACGTACCGTATACGCCCGCAAGGTTGGTCATCCGACCGTTGAGATCGTGTGACATGCTGTAGCTGGCACTGGCATGTCGCCACTGAGATTTACTGTCAGAACGCAGCCAGTGGCTGAAAGGAATATTGACGTTAAGAGCCAACATCTGATCCCGTCCTTTTTGCCACGCGTTTTTCGTCAGGCTATAGCTGAGCGTCCAGTTGATATCTTCGAAAGCAGTATTTAATCCAGCCTGGAATTGCTCATCGACATTACTCGTTCCCCAATAAGTTTGATGGCTACCACTCAAATACAGTGTTGATGTGCGTCCGAGTTGCTGAGTAACAGTGAGCTGTAATTTCCCGCGTTTGTTATAAGCGAGATTGTAATAGTCGGTAAATTTCGGCTTAACCTGAATAACACCATCCTGTGTTTCGATGTTGTAGCCACTCATTCGGCTGTATGTTGTATCAGCAAAATTAAAATACCCGCTGGTCGAGTAACGGTAACCCACTAACTGAAAATTCGTACCTGACTCATTGAGCGATTTGTTATAGAGAAAACGCACCGATTGCCCGTCATGCTGACTGTCATCAGGAAGTGTGGAATTAGCCTGCGTCATATCCACAGACAGAGCGCCCAGTGCCCCCATGTTTTTCCCGATACCGAAATTAAAAGCGCGATAACGATCCGCCAGTTGCGTTCCACCATATATTGTCCAGCCAGCCGGAAGGCCGTGGAGTAATGTACTCTGGAAAAAACGGGGTTTATCCTGTTGCGCATTTCCACTACGGTATTCTCCTGCCGTAATGGAATAACGTGTATGCCCTTCACGTTGCAAAAGCGGGACTGACGAATAGGGTACGGTAAAAATCTGCGTGCTGCCGTCAGCCTCTTTAATCGTTACCTGCAAGTCACCACTATTACCTGCGGCATAGATATCGTTGATGGTAAAAGGCCCCGGTGGCACCGTACTATTATAAATGTCATACCCATTTTGTTTAATAGTGACCTGTGCAGTACCACGAGCAATACCGTGGATCACCGGGGCAAATCCTCTTTGGCTATCGGGTAACATATTGTCATCTGAGGCCAATTGTGCGCCGCGGAAGTTAATACCATCAAAAATATCGCCCTGAGTATAACTATCACCCAGCGTCAGCCGGGAACGCAACGGTATTATGTCTCGCTCAAGCCAGGTATTGATATGTTGCCATTTATTTTTGCTACCTGATGAACTGTCGCTACTGTTATAACTCCAGGTGGTATTGTCGCGTAAACGCCATGCACCAATATTTAACCCACTCTGTAGGTTTAAATATGCATAATGGCTGTTACCACCAATCCGATTCTGTACACTATTTCCGCTGAAATTATAATTGAGCAATCCGGCATTAATACCGGGGTCCCATAACTCTGGAGGAATATAACCACGCGCGCGATTACTCATAAATGCCTGAGGGATCGTCAGGTTGAGTCGCTGCTGACCAACATCTAAATGCGCAGTAGCGTCATGGATCATTGTAGTTAATGGCACGCAGGCATCATCCGCCAGCAAATTCATACCGGAGACAGAAGCCGTATTCAGCCCCATACTGGCAAGTTGAGCGCGCGTCAGGCAGGGAACAATCCCTTGTTCACTGTCGCCCGTATTAAAGGTGACATCACGCGTTGCCATATAACCATTATTCAAATAGATATCGACGCGATACGTCCCAGGTGGTAATTCTTGACCATTCTCAAAACGCGATAAATCAGCCACAGCCTGGGGATCATCCGCTAAAAAACGCGGGTTAAAATAGAGTTCGGCAGATGACAAAGGTGCCTGTGTGGCAAAAACACAGGCAACAGAGAGCCGAACAAAAAAACCAGCCAGACGAGGCTTACGAATATGCAAGCATTGTGTGTTTCGCTGGTAAAGTCTTAAATTCAGATATGACATTATTCCTCCGGTTTAAAATTACCCGGCAGTCAATTCTTTTTATTCAGGCGAAAAATTCCCCCTGCGTTATTCCATTACGCCCGTCATTTTTGGGGTAAGTGCGCCATAATCATTTATTGTTCGGTAAGTAATATTGCTTCCTGCATCAGAAGGCAATTTAACCGTGCTTTCGCCCATTGGAGGCACCAAGGCATTTTCAAGAACCCGGGCTCCGGCATTCAACTCTGTTACCGTCAGGTAATAGGGTGTCGGGTTAATCAGCGTCAGAGAATTCGCGCTACGACGAAATCTTAACTTTTCTGCGGCCTGATCGGGTGGCAACGCTAATTTAGCCGGGCGATAGTACAATTTAATGCGGCTGATAATTGCGAGCTGTAGCGTATTCTCAGTCAATTTTGATTTATCCATTGACGGAATCGCTTTAACGTTCATCCAGAATAAACTTTCCCGATCCTGTGGCAATTGGTTATTTGTGGCATCAAGAATACGCAAGGTATTCTCTTTTTTTCCCTTCATCGCAAACAGAGGAGGCGTCACGATAAAACGACCATCCTTTACACCATCGGCATTTTCTACCCATGATTGAATTAAATAGGTGCTATTTTCATCATTATTTGTCACGGCAAGTTGTACTTGTTTTTGCCCTGCCGGATAAATAACGCGAGTCGCACCTAAGGCCACTCCTGCTTCCGCGCGTCCGGCAGCCATCATTGCCATGATCATCAGGATACCTGCCAGCAAGCAGAATGTTATTTCCTGCAATTTCCTTACATTGACGTTTTTATTACTCACTGTCCTGTTCCTGTTATCACATTATCTGCTGAACAATTACTGATAGGTTAAAGAGAACCAGGCCTGAGCATTGGCGATGCCGCCAGTAACCCGACGCCCGGTAGCACGATATTTGGCGATGAAATGTAACGACGTAGAGCCTGAGTAAAGTCGTTTCCAGTTTGCTGGAGGACGATTAATCGGTACAAGGTTTCCTTCATCATCAAACAACGCTACGCCAATATTGGTGGCAATCCCTGGCCCCTCTCCCACGGAAAGCACATCCGGATTTTTACCATCCGCGACACCGTGAAACGCCACACCCACACGTTCACTCACCACCGTGCTACATTCCCGTAAATGAATAACAAAAGGCACCGGTGCGCTATCTTCCCCAACCGCATGAAACCGGTTACTGCTGATTTGCCCCATATTGACCGTCATTTGTTTATCACCAGCTTCAATCCGGCAAGCTTCTGCAATAATGACGCCCTGAAATTGCATATTTCCGCCGGGCAACGTGGTGTTCCATTTATTTCCGGCCAGAGCAAACATTGGCAGCAACGACGCTAATAGAAATAATCTCTTCCTTTTCATCGTTATTTTTATCGCACAAGGGTGGGCATCCCTGCCCGTAATGACGTCCCTGAACCTGGGTAGGTTATTGATACTGAACCTTGAAGGTCGCATCCGCATTAGCAGCACCTGGGGTTGCGGCACCGGTTGCAAAGTAACGCGCCTGGAACGGAATGGTGTTAGTACCGTTATTCAGGGTTGATTCTGCACTAAATGTCGCACCGTCCAGCGCCAGCGCAGCACCGGTTCTGTCCAGAATTTGCACACCAACGTTTGTTGCGCTACCTGCAGCAGAACTCTGCAGAGCCAGTACATCAGTATGCGTAGCATCAATTGCCGTACCTAAGAAGGCAACAGCGGCTTTTGTAGCAACAGTGGTATCGCAATCATTCAGCTGAATGTTAAAACCAACGGCAGAGCTGGTTGCTCCAGTCTGCTTCAGGCTAGCGGTACGAACCTGTCCTAACTGAACGGTTTGATCAGCAGAGCCTGCATCAACTGCGCAAGCGGCGTTAACAACTTCCCCTTTGAAGTGAACGGTCCCACCATTTACCGTCGTAGTATCGGCCAGAGCCGCTGCGGAACTGAGGGACAGAGCCGACAGAACAACGATCGCCAAAGTTTTAATTTTCATGCTGCTTTCCTTTAAAAAAACTGTTTCTAAATCGACATGGGCAGTCGTTCTGTACACTTTGTTTTGAAACGAATTGGACTGCCAACACTGCACAGTTTTCCCCCAAAAGATGAAACATTTGGGGCCATTTTGACTCATAGAGGAAAGCATTACGCACGAACTTTCTTAGTTTATTATTTGGATTTATATTCTATTAATACATTATTTTATAGATTTTTATATTGAACACGGTGGTTTTTGGAGAGATGAATGAGGAAGTTGCTTCGAGACACAGAAACGTTAGCTTTACCTATAGCGGAGGTGATGTGAAATTAATTTATAAGAGAAACAATTTACATATCAAACAGTTAGTTGCTTTATGTCGTTTTTTTATATTTTTATGCTTGAGAACAAATACAAAACTTTTTTATGATATGGACAGTTTGGCCCCAATTGTCTTATATTTCCTTATCTTTTCATATTATTATCAATAAGTTACATCAGGCATCTTCTCTTTTTAATTTTTCGTTTATGAGATTATTTCTTTCCCATAATCCGGCAAAACGTGCAGCATTACTGGCGGTATAACGCACAGTATGGCGAATATTTCGATGCCCGAGATAATCCTGAATTAAACGGGTATCTGCACCACGCTCCGCCAGTTCATAACCGCAAGCATGCCTTAACATATGAGGATGAGTCTGCGTCACGGTTCCAGCTTCAATACCGGCATCGCGAATAATGCGATAGGCCTGCTGGCGAGAAAGTCGACTCCCGCGGCGAGAAATAAATATGGCGTCGGTCTGGTCAGCGCCTTTCCAGTTAATACGTTCCTGGGTCCAGCGCTCCACAGCTTCACGCTCATCAAAACGTAACGGGTGAACGGTAGAAAATCCGTTCTTCAGTCGGCGAATATTTATTCGACCTTCGTTAAGGTCAAGATCCTGATAATGCAGATCAAGCAGTTCACTAATACGCATCCCATGCCGATATGCCAACAAAATTAGGCAATAATCTCTGGCTCCCGTTGCCCCGTAACAAACCGCCTGCATCATGTCCTGAACTTCTTTACCGGTAAGATAACGACGTTTACTCACAATAGTAGTACTCCTGACTGAGATATATTTGAATGAATACCTATAGGAAACCTCGATCGGTTAAAATTAGCCCAATAGATAAAAAGATAACCGCACAGGAAGTTATGTGGCTATCAGTCAATTACATTAAATATCATACAAAAATAAAATATCACTGATGTGACAACATCTATTTTCATTGATTTGATTCAATATAACAATAGATTGCAGCGGATTAACTTCCAGTTGCTTAAAAAATAAAGAAAAAAGTGCAGAAACAGGAGAGCTTGAGTGATGTGTAAATTTATGAATGATTTTGTTTATTTATTTTGAAGAACATAAACCATTGTATTTTGTATGGATATGGTTAACTTAATGTTTATTATGATAATTAAGAATCACACTTACAATAACATCAATTAATAAATAGTTAATCATTTTTGATATATCGTAAGAATAATGTATTTTTTAACACCATCCCTGGTATCTCATCTATCTCTATAAAACAGCGTGATGCTGTCGTCCTCTGGCTCTATCCCAGATGCCGTAAAAACGCCCTGCATTGCTGGCGGTATACCAGACAGTATGACGAATATTGCGATGCCCAAGATAATCCTGGATAAGTCGTGTATCTATTCCCATATTCGCCAAAGCAAAACCACACGAATGGCGTAACATATGCGGATGAATCTCCAGTGATAACCCAGCATTACCACCAGAAGTCGAGATAATATGGTAAAACTGTTGCCGAGAAAGCGGGTTCCCCTTACGTGATAAAAATACCCACTCGCTCTCAGCATGCGGATAAGAAGTACGTATACTCAACCAGTTTTTTAAAGCCTGAACTTCTTTGTTCAATAGCGGGTGCGTTGTTGAAAAGCCTTTTTTTAATCGATGGATATAGATACACTTTGCCTTAAGATCAATATCCGAAATCCTCAATCGGCAAATTTCACTCGCCCGGAAACCATGAATAAAACAAAGCAAAGTCAGACAATAATTACGTGCTGCATGAGGCCCGGTATTTGCTGCTTTAAGGAGTGACTCGATTTCACTATGGGTCAGGAAGTTCCTTTTTTTGTTATCAGCCTTATTCTTCATCGTTTTCCCTTATAATTACAGACGCGCACTAGCTGTGCTGGGTTAGCAATAATCCAACATTTTAATCCTGATTATGTTTATAAAAGCGAACGTTTGCTTAATAACTAACGTAAGTGGACCAGTTCTTCTGAGTGAACTTAAATGGAGTAGCGATAGTTACTTATAATAACTTTGCCATACAAACGCCATGCTCTTGCATGCTATGTACCTTTATATATTTATCAATCTGATACGAATCTAATAATAACCCTCATCATTAATGCAACTAATCTTATCTATATATCATGTGATATGTTCTGTAACAAGTAAAATCAACATAAAAAATTCAGCAAAATTTAATATTCGTTCAACTAGCCGTCTCACATATGACATTATTAGTCAACTGCATTTGCCACAAAATGGCTATTTCATGGAACGCAGTAATTTCTTAGCGTCTATTATCATGCTAATTCTTAGGTCCCTAGCGATTATTCCTGCCTGGTTCGTCAGCTTACGCCATGAGATTGCTACATTCCTTTTTATCCTGGAGATATGGGGGAACGCAGGCGACGCTTTTTCATCTACATTCATTGGTAAATATGGCTTTGGTCACTACGTCTTAAACCTTCTTCAATCACAGCTATTCGCCGGGCGATACGGCAAACAAACTAAGTGAAGCATCATCCTGAAAACACCAATGCGTACTGAACATCAACAAGCCTCTCCTGATCGACTTCAGAAGTGACCAGTTACAAGCCACAAACCTAGAAACATATTTCATGATGAGAATTATGCTCAGCCTGATGGCGGGTAAACGCTTATTTTCACCACGCTCACTGAGTTAGCCAGCAAAGCGCCCCTTGTTTAGAGCGCAAATAAATAACATATAAAACAAATAGTTAATCAAATATCTTTGATTTGTGAAGGCCATCATAAGTGTTCGTCTGACTTCACATGGCATCTTCTTCATAGAAAAATATAGACATATTTTGTGACACGAATTGCAAATCTGGTTTTGTTATATGGATTGTGTGATTTTTGATCTGGTATAACAGGTATAAAGGTGTACCGCAGTAGTCAATGAGACTGAGCATCTCGCAATCTATGACAAACATCACTTCAGTCTGAAAGGAATATGAAAATGAGATCAACAGACACTCTATTTTATGACTCAGGATAAAATGGATTGAGTAAGTGATATAGCTTACGAACATTCAAATCAATTAAACATCAGAAGAGATTTTATACTCAGGTATTTAATCTGGTTCTCTGTTTATTTAAATAATGTGGAAGAGAATTTTCACAGGAGACCTTATACAAAAAATATAAAATACAGCTACCCGTTACCAAAGACACTATAAGCCTGGCAAAAATATTACACAACATAAATGCTAATTGTTTATGCGGGCTTTGTATTGCTTTCTGTATCCTACAAATGAGTGAAATTTATGAAAAAGGCTAAAATACTTTCTGGCGTATTATTACTGTGCTTTTCGTCACCATTAATTTCTCAAGCTGCGACACTGGACATACGTGGTGGATATCGTAGTGGAAGCCACGCCTATGAGACTCGACTCAAAGTCAGTGAGGGATGGCAAAATGGATGGTGGGCAAGCATGGAAAGTAATACCTGGAATACCATTCATGATAATAAAAAGGAAAATGCCGCACTCAATGATGTTCAGGTTGAAGTTAATTACGCGATTAAACTTGATGATCAATGGACGGTGCGCCCGGGAATGTTAACGCATTTTAGCAGCAACGGCACACGCTACGGACCCTACGTAAAACTGTCCTGGGACGCGACAAAAGATCTTAATTTTGGCATTCGCTATCGTTACGACTGGAAAGCTTACCGACAACAAGACTTATCCGGTGATATGTCTCGTGATAACGTTCATCGTTGGGATGGATATGTCACTTACCATATTAATAGTGATTTCACCTTCGCATGGCAAACGACGCTATACAGCAAACAAAACGATTATCGCTATGCAAACCATAAGAAATGGGCGACGGAAAATGCATTTGTTCTACAATACCATATGACGCCTGATATTACGCCATACATAGAATATGACTACCTTGACCGTCAGGGTGTTTATAACGGCAGAGATAATTTATCAGAAAACAGTTATCGCATTGGTGTGTCATTTAAACTGTAGTAGACAGGAGACAGTCACAATGAATAAAACAATAACGGCGCTTGCTATCATGATGGCTTCATTTGCCGCAAACGCGTCTGTATTACCGCAAACTCCGGTGCCTTTTAAAAGTGGTACCGGAGCAATTGATAACGACACTGTCTACATTGGTTTAGGTAGCGCAGGTACAGCATGGTACAAGCTGGATACACAGGCCAAAGATAAAAAATGGATAGCGTTAGCTGCATTCCCTGGTGGACCGAGAGATCAAGCAACCTCTGCATTTATTGATGGCAATCTGTATGTGTTTGGCGGCATTGGCAAAAACAGCGAGGGCTTGACTCAGGTATTTAATGACGTACACAAATACAACCCCAAAACCAATAGCTGGGTTAAATTGATGTCGCACGCACCGATGGGCATGGCGGGCCATGTGACTTTTGTACACAACGGCAAGGCTTATGTTACTGGCGGTGTTAACCAGAATATCTTCAATGGCTATTTTGAAGATCTCAACGAAGCTGGAAAAGATCCAACCGCTATAGAGAAAATCAACGCCCACTATTTTGACAAAAAAGCAGAAGATTATTTCTTCAATAAGTTTCTGTTGTCTTTTGATCCCTCAACACAGCAATGGAGTTACGCTGGCGAATCTCCCTGGTACGGGACGGCTGGTGCAGCGGTTGTGAATAAAGGCGATAAAACCTGGCTTATTAATGGTGAAGCCAAACCAGGACTACGAACGGATGCCGTATTTGAACTTGATTTCACCGGTAATAATTTAAAATGGAATAAACTTGCTCCCGTCTCATCACCAGATGGCGTCGCTGGCGGTTTTGCGGGGATAAGCAATGACTCACTTATATTTGCCGGGGGGGCCGGATTCAAGGGGTCGCGGGAAAATTATCAGAACGGTAAGAACTATGCGCATGAAGGCCTGAAAAAATCATATAGCGCTGATATTCATCTTTGGCATAACGGGAAATGGGATAAATCGGGCGAATTATCGCAAGGTCGGGCCTACGGAGTATCATTGCCCTGGAATAATAGTCTATTGATTATTGGCGGTGAAACTGCAGGCGGCAAAGCGGTGACGGATTCAGTTTTGATCTCTGTGAAGGATAATAAAGTCACAGTACAAAACTAATGCTTCAGGGCCCCAGTAAAGGGGCTCTGCTATCAATTTGCCATTTCAATTACGCGAAAATTATATGAACGCAATAATATCGCCCGATTATTACTATGTTCTTACCGTTGCCGGTCAGTCTAATGCCATGGCGTATGGCGAAGGACTGCCATTACCGGACAGGGAAGATGCGCCTCATCCCAGGATTAAACAATTAGCGAGATTCGCGCATACGCATCCCGGAGGCCCCTCATGTCACTTTAACGACATTATTCCACTGACTCACTGCCCACACGATGTTCAGGATATGCAGGGTTATCACCATCCTCTGGCAACGAATCATCAAACACAGTACGGCACCGTTGGCCAGGCACTGCATATTGCACGGAAATTACTGCCCTTTATTCCTGATAATGCAGGGGTTCTCATCGTTCCGTGTTGCCGTGGCGGATCGGCTTTTACCGCGGGCAGCGAAGGGACATATTCAGAACGGCACGGAGCCAGCCATGATGCTTGTCGTTGGGGAACGGATACTCCGCTATACCAGGATTTAGTCAGCAGAACGCGAGCCGCACTGGCAAAAAATCCGCAGAACAAATTCCTCGGCGTATGCTGGATGCAAGGCGAATTTGACCTAATGACCAGTGACTACGCGTCACACCCTCAACACTTTAATCATATGGTTAAAGCCTTTCGTAGGGATCTAAAACAATACCATTCTCAGCTTAATAAAATTACTGACGCGCCGTGGTTTTGCGGCGATACCACCTGGTACTGGAAAGAAAATTTCCCTCATGCGTATGAAGCTATTTATGGCAATTATCAAAATAATGTTTTAGCCAATATTATTTTCGTCGACTTCCAGCAACAAGGTGCAAGAGGACTGACGAACGCGCCTGATGAAGATCCAGACGATTTAAGCACGGGATATTTCGGTTCAGCGTACCGGTCAGCGGAGAACTGGACGACGTCACTGCGAAGCAGTCATTTCAGCTCAGCAGCCCGTCGGGGGATTATTTCTGACAGATTTGTAGAAGCAATTTTGCAGTTTTGGCGCGAAAGGTGAGCGTTCATTAATTTGATTTATTTGCATCCATCAACGCTTTTAACTGCTCCGGCGTGCGGCACTATAATGGTTTTCACAACAAGGAGCCATTTTCTTATACCACTTTCAGAGACCATCCGCTTATGCCACCGCCCTCTACGCAACTGTTTGCAGAGCACCTTCCCACCGAGTGGATACAGCACCTCCTGACGCTTTCTGCTCATGCGACTATTTGTCGTCTTAACCTGAGCGCGGATGGCGAAGCGGGGATTAGCCTGCTGGCCCGCAGCGCTGTCACCCAGGAGCGCCAGCGCGTGGGGGCCCCCTGGTGGAATGGCTCTTCCGCCAGACCGCACAGACATGGGGCGCGGAACGTTACCTGAAGGATGACTGGCACGGCCTGCAACTTTTTGCCATTGATGGCGCACAGTTCAGGACACCTATGAACCTGAGTTGCGTGAATATTATGGCTCTGCCAACACATCCACTGAGCGGCAGAGCGCCTACCCGGTCATGCGTCTGGTGGCGTTAATGAATCTGGGAATCACATTCTGCTGAATGCCATGACCGCGGCCTACCGGCGGAGCGATACAGCGTGAGGCAACTAAAGCGGCGTCAGAAATCAGCTTTAAGTTCGCATTCCAGTTTATCGTGACAGAAATGATAGTGCAGGGAAATACGGCGTCACCAGGAACCATCCCGAAACGGCTGGAGCATCTGCGGGGTGCTCTGGAAGCGGTGTTCCCACGACTATCAAGGCCGAGGGCTGTTAAGGTATCAAAAACCCGTTATCCGGTGAAACACAGTGCTGCCCCGCTTAAGTGACGGCATTGTGTTTCTGACTGGCCTTAACTTTCCCTGAATCTCTGACGATCCTCACCATTGATATTTTCTTCATTCCTCACCAGAGAAATAAAAAATCACTATACTCATCAAAATATGATGATCACCTTTATTCAGGTGATCACCTTACTATTTTATACGGAAAATAAATCATGAATATCCGTCAATCATTACATGACCGAATCTATGCAGAATACCCTCAACAGGCTAAAGATATATTACTGTATTTCCCCACTTATGAAATTATGCCATCGACCATAAAAATGGTTATGATTAATGAGGTGGTAGCTATAACACCGCAAGAAGATTTTTATACACCAGAGTCTGGTTATTTTACGACTGTCGCCCGACAGTTAGCGCTGGCTGGATTATCGGCAAGTAGTGGCGAAGTCTTACTCAACCATGGTATCTACCTGACCTCCGCACTGAAACTACCTAAAACACAGATCACAGCCACACCCGCGGAGATCATTCTCTGGTCACCTATTGTAGAATGGGAGCTCGAACTCTTTGCCAATATAAAAGTTATTTTCGTTGGCGGCGATATCGCGCGAAAATGCCTTAACATCATCGCGAAAAAGCAAACACGTAAACATGCCATCCCTTCAACTCCGACGTACAAACTGATGAATAGCGAATTAGTCTGGAAAGGAATAAGCATACTTCCTGGATATATTCTTACCGGAAAAAACCTGCTCATTGAAAAGTCAAAAATCGAAATGAATGTCGAGCAATTAAGAAAAGGAATTGCGATTTATCGCAATAGTAACAGTAACCATACGAATAATTCAGTTCATGAATAAGAGATGAATCATTAATAACAAGAAATCACTGACAAACCACCTGTAAAAGGTCAATCATTTTAGTTCAATTTCCTTTGTCATGATTATATTTTTATCGTCCTGACGATACTATTAACAATTACAATATTTATACCCTCCCCTGAACAAACAGAAAAGAACTCATACATTCGTTTATAATTCTGGTAATCCTGGCATCATACGTTTAAAATTTAAGGTGTTTGTTTTATAATCATGGTTCCAAAGACTATTGGTCACCAGAAAATGCCAGCCTTTTCGTGCCAGCTATATTTGTCCAGTGTGTTACCCCATCCAAAAATCATCCACATCCTGATGTTATGTTAGATATAGAGAAAACAGGTTGTACTGTGCAATATGCTAACCGCATAAGCGAATATAATTTCTAAGCTGATATTGTCTGGCTGTTGGGAGCTAAACAATATAAATATCGCCAGTTGCCAGAACGGTTATATAGACCAGGAGCGTTTCGGCTCCTGGTCTGTTTCGGACATATTATTAATCAGCCACTAATAGCGGACTAGGGATACCAGATGATGAAACAAACAGCCCTTTTACGGCACGGGTTGCAGCCACATGCAGTAACGCGCGCTCATTAAATAATGCATCACGCTGTTCAACGGGATCATCGGATGCTAATGCTTTTATTTCCGGCACAACGCCTTCGTTAATCCCCACCAGGAACACATACTGGAACTCAAGCCCTTTAATACGGTGCATCGTTGCAACTCGCACGCCTGGGCGTGCATCGCTGTCACCGCTATCATTGCCTAAATTAAATGTCTCAATTCCGGCGTCATTGAGTGCTGATGCGTAGCGGTCACAAGCATGTTTAGTACGCGCAGTAATGCAGATATCCTGAGAACGAACCTGATTCGCCAGCAATGCCTGAATTTGCTTGACGAGTGTTGCAGCCTCTTCTTTGAAATCTGCCGCATGCGTAATCATGGGCTTTTCCCCGTGCAGTAATGACAAATAATCATTACTGGTATCCGCTTCGCCATCGAGGTTATCAACCTTCACACCAGTTAACAGCCCAACAGCAAATTGACGCGTCTCTTCTGTGGTCCGATAGTTAATCTTCAATTTTTTACTGCGACGACCACGGACGTTAATACCACACTGACCAAGAACGACCTTATTGCGATAAATACGCTGATGCCCATCCCCGACAATAAACAGATCGTTGGGCGACTCGGGAACCAGGCTGCGAATAAGAGTAAATGCCGGGGCACCGATATCTTGAGCTTCATCGACGACAATACTGCTATAAGGTAGTTGGACCTGCTTTTCTTTAAACAGAACAATAGCCTCATGCATGGCATCGCCCATTTCGCGCAGTTTGGCACGCGCCATTTGTGCTCTGAATTCTTCGAAAACTGGCCAGATTTTCGCCCGTTGAATACGGGATAACGCTGTACCACGTCCAACCCGGCTGACTTTGAGGTATTCCTCCCGGGTGTAAACCGCATTTGGCTGGACAACGCGTTGCCACTCTTCAGCATAGAAATTGTCAGGTAGCCCCAGTTCGGCAGGTGCCTGCTGCAAGGCATAGTTCCAGCATTTACGTCGCCCTTCATCGCTGTCGTATACCACGCGGAAATCATAACCGTGGCGTTTTAGTTGGTCGCTCATCCAGGCATCAATGTTAACGACGTCAATACGCGCCATCTCTTCTCGCGTACACAACCGCTGGAGATTAGCGCGAATATCTGCCGCCAGGTTACGCGTAAAGGTCGTGAAAAGTACCTTCTTACCGGGTTTATCTACCAGACGCTGAGATAACCACCGCGCACGGTGCATTGCAACAACCGTTTTCCCTGTACCTGCACCGCCCAGTACTCGTACCGGACCATTAGCGGGCGACTCCACCAGTTTTCGCTGGCTCGGGTGCAGAAATACACGCCATTTTTCTAAAGGCGCATTAAGCATCTGCAATAGTTCCTGTTCATTTTCAACGACATGGAAGCGACGTTTACTTCGTTCAATCGCCTCCATAAAGTCGTTGGTATCAACAGGCTCATCACGATGATCGTTAAACTCTTCCAGCACTTCCTGGTAATCCAGCCCTTCTGCCAGCCAGTGCAGAGGTTCCCAGGCTTCTGCTGGCATTATGCTTTCAAGTTGATTAAGCCCGGCTTCATCGGTAAGCGCCATCACCTGATCAATAAAGACAGGCGGCACACCCAGGGCCAGAATCTGTTCCGCGCTGTAAGCTGCGAAGAGTTTCGGTTTATCAACCACCGTTTCCGCTGCCGGTTTGATATAGCTAATATCAATGACCTGAATCGCGCCAGTAACCGGGTGAATCGAACAATCATGCCGCCGCGCCCAGTCATATGCTTCGTCGTGTTTATCCACCCACATCAGCATATACAGAGCACCCTGTTCAGGTTTCAGAACAATGCCGCGATAAGTTTGATCGATTCGCACCGAATGGACATTTTTACTGCGCGCATCGTGGATCTTTTCATAGTTAAGTCCATTACTGGTCGGGTCCTGACGGAATTTGGAGATGAATTCCTGCACCTTTTTTTGCTGTGCTTTTGGGATCCGCGCGAATGCGCCCAGAAAACCATCAGAAAGTGCCACCTTGGGCGTTTGCACCGTCATTTGTCACCTCCGGACAGATGTTGCAATGTATTTTCGTCAATTGGCCCGAATGCAACGTGCCAACCCCTGGTTGTGAATAATGGAATAAATTCTTGATTATCAATAATCAATGCCCATTTTTGTGATGGCCAGGCGAGATCGGCTTCCGCAATAATTTCACCTTCATCATTTTGCAATTCGTAGCCGAGAGTCGGCGCAGAGAGAGAATGAGACTGAAGCAACGCGATCTCTTCAGCGCTTAATAAGCCAAACTCAATAATCTCAGCCCAACTTTCATCAGTCTCTGGTACTGCCTCTGGCGTTGCCGTAACTTTAACGTCAACGCTTTCCTGCGGTAAATGTACGGCTTTACGGCTGGTAAAGGTCATATCCGGCAGGAACTGTAACAGGTTTACCAGTCGCCAGAAGCCATTGAGTCCCGCTTCATAACCGTCATCCTGCGTATAGCGATCGTCAAAACAGATATGCAAACGCAGCCAGCTGCGCATTTGTGCGACACTGGTCGTCGGTTTAATGGCTTGTTGTGGCAACACCGAAGCCAGCTCAATAAATTGCTGCGATGAGTTACAGCTATCGAGTAAACCACCAAAGACAAACGGTTCGTCTGGCAAAAGCTCTGCTAGCCGCCAGTCTGGCGCGTTTTCCTGCATTTCATAGGCATACTTTTGTTTCGTTCCCGCGTCCTGTGACTTCTTCACATCCAACCACACCCAGGCATGTGCAGCAGCCATTTTCTGCCATAACTGCGTTCTTCCTCCCGGCTCGGCGAGATAATCCAGCAGCAGTGCAAAACTGTTGCGTTCCCGGAACGACGCTTCAAGGGCCGCAAAGTTGGTATCGTGAAACAGGTTATAAAACTTAGGCTGTTTCATATCCGGGTTATGCCCAAGCCCCAGGACATCCTGAACATGTTTAAGCCCAGGCTCTTTGAGATCGGCCCACGTGACTGTCCACACCCAGAAATTACCGCTATCCCGAATCGCCTGGCGTTTTTGCACATCCTCTGCGACGCTATTTTTGTGAAACGCAAAGCCATCAAGGAAAATAGCTACCGGTTTAATGGCATCAGACTGCATAAGCGGATATAGCACGTAATCCGGGCGACAAGGGATCCCCACAGCCTCTTTAGCGCCTAAATCCACCTGAGCTTTAAGATGCCAGCTCATCATCGGTTCGCTGCGGGTGTTAATAATCCACCCAGCGCCCTGATGCGCGTAACTGCGACTGACAATCAGGTTTTTATTTTCTTGCAGGCAGCTAATAAACCGTTTTTCCAGCTCACTGCCCATCATGGCTTCGAGGGAAATGTTTTTGATGGAATCAATTACCCGTATCGAATCTCTTGCCTGCAAAATTTTCGCCAGCAAGAGACGCGCCTGATCGCGGGAGACATACTTCATGCGCCCACGGTCACGGTAAGCGTAAACGCAACGATAACAACCATCTTTATGCGTATCATGGTTGCAACTGCATTCCACTATCGCCTGATAGGCCAGTTCAAGTAATTTCAGCAAATTGTCGGGAGTGCGCATCAGCTCTTTAAGAGAACCAGTCCCCCCCGGGACGGTATCGTAAATCACCAGATACTGCCGCCAGGATTCGCCTTCATTTTCCGGCTCGCGGTACACAACGCCTTTCAGGTGATCGACATTCCCCTTGAAGTAATGTTTAAGGCCGAGCTGGATCGCCGCCCCAAGAGAAGCCTCCACGACACGGTCATTACTGTAACTGCTTACCGGGAGCAGAATTCGCAACGCTTCTGACTCCAGCTGGCGATAGAGATAGAGATAATCTTCGAACTTCGCCTTTTCCGGTTCCGTGCGATATTTGCAGCTCAAATCATGACGTGGTTCATGATCGCGAGGACGCTGTACCATGCCGCACCCCAGGCAAACTTTAAACCCGGTTCGCTTCTTCGCTTCTCCGGCAATCATCAACTCATTGGCATCATCCGCCATTTTGCCGAAGTTGATATCCCGCAGGGTGACTTTGCTTAAAAATTCAAAACCAAACGGAACTTCGCCTTCCTCAATCGCGTATGCCGCCGATACATCTTCTTTTTCGAAACTAACCAATAGCTGACGCTGGAAGAAAGCAGGTTCACGGCTGTCGCTCTCGTCGCTGATCTGGCTATCACGTGCGCTGGCGCGGGCATACACCTGGCGAAGTTTCAGCAGCGTGGTTTTTTGTCCGGCGTCGGCCCACCCCGGTGTGCCACATTTCGGGCAATATTTATGCTGGTCGCCCGTCTGGTCGATATTTTCGCTGTAGTTACAGTGGCTACAGATACGCCAGTTCTCCGGCTCAGAGACCTTCAGGTCTATCTGCTCAATTTCAACTTTATGCCCACCGGCATAGAAATTATTCAGCGGAGCCAGCTCAGCCAGCGCCGTTGATGCCGGGCGTTCATATTCGAAAGTGGTGTTTTGATATTCACGCGCTTCCCCGCCTTCTTTACGCCGCCAGAGCACAGAACGTAACGTAATACCGGCTTCCGGGAAGGCGTAGTTAGGCAGCAGACCTTCATCCGTGAGGAAATTCAGCGTCTGCTTATTGTTGATTTGATTGACTAGCGCCATCAGCGCCTGCCGTTCTGAAGTTAACTCGCGCATATCGCTGTCAAAGTTTTGATCGCGCGGCGCGTTCTCCAGCTTATCGATACTGCGCTTGAGTTTATCGATGCGTGAACGCAGAGATTTGCGATCTTCCACCAGCAGTTTTAACGCCTCTTCGATACGCTGCACCAGAGAGCGTTGTCCTGGCGCGCCCTGAAGATAAGACAACAACTGTTGGCGAGTTTCTGCGGCAAGATCGGGGAAGATCGCCGTAAATTGTGCAGCAATCTCCGCATGATGCTGTTCGATATATCTCAGTAAGTTATACGGAAAACCCGATTTACGCCCGAACTCCAGCTCATCCAGCATCTGTTTGACGTTTTTACAGATAGCGGATTCTGGTACACCGGTTTTCACCCAGTTATCCATACAAAAAGCTGCCAGCTGGCGTTCGAGAATAGCCGTTGCATTGAGGAAGACGCCAGGAGCCTGCACCTGGCCCTGCATCATCTCCAGCGGTTCTTCAAAGAAAAACTGATCGTGCGGGTTCCCTTCTGCCACGGTAATGTTTAACGCGTTACCATCTTTACGACCGGCGCGACCAATACGCTGCAAGTAGTTGGCCTGAGCAGGTGGGACAGAACAGAGTAAAACGGTGGAAAGATCCCCAACGTCAATACCCATCTCCAGCGTCGGTGTTGCCGACAACAGGTTGATATTCCACGGTTGGTTGCCACGGTAGAACGATTTTTCGGTGGCTTCGCGATCTTCACGGCTAAGCAGCCCCGTGTGTTCTGCGCCCTGCACGCGCGCGATGTCCATGTTCTCCCAACGCCAGGTCGCCATATTGTCGACTTCCTGGTAACGACCTTCACAACGTAAAGAGAGACAAGGCGCATTACGCCACTGCCAGCCTTGATCGGCCGGAGCCCGGACAACCTCACGGCAACATGAGCAATTAAGCTGAACGACGTCACGGCTCACCACCAGCGCCGAAGGCACCAGTCCCCAGGCTTCACGCCCTTTGGTGTCAAAATCTTTTACTACTCCGGCTATTTTCAACGCCGTAAACAGGCGTCGTAACACTGTTTCCGCAACGCTACTGATAAACAGATTATTGCCGTTACTCAGCGTGCGATTGATCCAATGCTGATACCAACTGGGGTTAGACTTCGCGCCAATCAGGCGATGGAAACCATTAATTTTTTCAAACGACGCATAAGCCGGTTTACGCGTTTTCGGACCGATAGAAGGCATATAGCGCGATGTACGCTCTTTTTGCGTCATCATAAAGGTCGTGCCATCACGGCGATAACTTTCGAACGCCGGATGCATAACGGCCCCGGCCTGGCGTTGATACCAGATAACCCCCAGCGCCAGGTGCGCTACCTGCTCGACGCTCACACCGGACATCTCATCACCCAGCTCTTCACAAAGCTGTTGATGCAGGGCGGTAATTGCCGGATTAAAGCGTTCTTTATCCACTCCGGCAACGGCATAACCGGTGGCTTCCAGCGTACGTCCGATACGCGCGCGCAGGGTAAATTCGCTGTACACCTCCCAGTCGAGGCGCAGGGAAACCAGCTCCGGCAGATCGGAGTTCTCCGCCAGTTTGCCTTCATTTTTCAGTGTCTGATAATCATTCAGCCACTGCATATTTGGTGCGATGAAGTTCGCTGCAAAATGAGCATCGTCCGGTGAACGTTCACGCGTTTGTTGGCAAACACGCGCCGCGAACGCATCCAGCGGTAATGTCTCTTTTTCGCCAAGAACACTGGCGATTTGCCCACGAATCATCAGCGGCCAGGTTCGGGCAGTAAAAAAGCTGGCACGATGCGCGGCGTCTTGTACCGAGTCAGAAAACGTAATCAGCTTTTTATGTTCGTTGAACTGGCTGCCATAAAGCTGGTGAATCATCACCGCCGACAAACTGGCAGCCCGTGACCCCAGAATCGAAATCCCCTGTTTGCTGTTGCAGTACGGGCATTCATTAGCAAACTCCAGCTCGTCCTTACGCTCTTTGAGCATATCCGGGATCAGTACCTGCAACAGTTCCGTATGACCGCAATGTCCACACTGGACGCTGGACTGTCGGTTCAGTTTCAGACAGGTAGGGCACAGTTTCTGGTGTGCGCCACTGACCGCTTTTTCGTTGTTATCCGGGAAAGCAAGGACGATGGAGCGCCCTTTTTCAAAGAACTGGCGATAAATGCCGTCGAGGTCTGTTTCCAGCTGAACGCTTTGCCCATGACGCAGGCTGGCCCAGCCAGTTGCGTGGCAGTCACGGCAGTGGATAACCGGCAAATAGTGTTCGCGGTCTTCCACCGCCACATCATCGGCAAACACCAGTCTCGGCGTTTTCGCCACGCTGGCGACCAGACGACGCATCTCACGAAGCCACAACTGGGAGCGCAGTTGCACAAACGGCAGCACCGGGCGCGCTTTCTTCGCCTGGAGACGTTTTTGCCGATCGTGTTCCATTTCCGGTACTTCGAGACGTGCCTGTGCGATCAGCGCCAGAATGCTTTGCAGCACGCGTCGGGCATGGTCGGCGCTTTCTGCCAGCATAACCTGGAGATTTTCCAGACACTCTCGTTCAGAGAGGATCCCGCCTTGCAGATCATGGAGTAAGACATGCATCACGCTGTGGCGGCGTAACAGTGACCCCAGCGCAATACGCTTTTCACGCCCGTCGTCGCTCTCCAGATCGTCCGGGAGTTGCAAGTCGCTGTCGGGGAACCACAAAGGGATTTGCCCGTTAAGATACGCTACCGGGGTAGCGTAACTCTGCGGGTCCAGGGCCGAAGCGACCTCCTGCCCCGGATACTGACTGTACGCAATGGCGTAATCCTGCAAGTACTCCGCTGCCGTGTAGCGATCTTCGCGAATAACGGCGTCATCGGTAAACGGCTGGTCAAAGATTGTTTTTGCGTAATCGAGCAGTTGCCCCAGTTCGTCGCCGACGGTCGCTGATGTCCCGACACAGGCGAATCGTTGGTTATCCACACCTATGTGATGCTTCAGACGTCGCACCAGACAGGCCAGATCCGACCCTTGCGCGCCATCAAACGTATGCAATTCATCCACGACCAGGTAGCGCAATGAACCGGGCTGGTTGTAACGCCAGAGCGGCTGATCGCCAGGGCGCATCAGCAGGTAGTCGAGCATTTTGTAGTTGGTCAACAGGATGTCCGGCGGGCTTTCGCGCAGCGTGTGCTTGCAGGTAATGACCTTTTCTGCCGACATTTTTTTGCTGGGTTCGATTTCGCTGTCGCCGACAAACAGGCCGACGGTCACCTTGCCATGCAGTTGTGGATCGCTGGCGATGGTTTTGGCGAAACGGCTGGCCTGATCGGTTGCCAGGGCGTTCATCGGGTAGATGATAATCGCTTTAACCCCGGCTTGTGACGCGCCCGCGCAGTGGTTGAGCAGCGGGAACATAAAACATTCTGTTTTACCGGAGCCGGTACCGGTAGCGACCAGTGTCGGCTGTGGCGCGTCGCTTCCCAGACGCTGAAATGCCCGGGCCTGATGCGCGTGCGGCGGGAACGGCAGCGTCAGATTAGGGAAAAAATTCAGCGGTAAGTCACTTTTACGAAACGGCAACTGGGCGGAAAGGTATGGTCCTTTCAGCAGCGTTTCCGGCTGGGCCAGAAATTGCTCCAGCATTGAGACATTATCGTTATTCTCACCGTTAAACAGCGGGCTGTTTAGCGGGAACGCCGCCCGTAAAAAGGCGGCAACGCTGTCGGCGACCTGCCGACTGACAACGGACGGCAACATCAGGCGCTCTCCTTATCTTGTGCAAAGAACGCCCAGGCCACTTTGTAGTCGTCTTCGCGATCCGGCTTGATAAACGGTGCCTGCCAGGTGACGGTACGGCGCTCGCCTTCGTCGCTGCGGGTATAGTCATCAAAGGTGACGCTGACGGTACCGGTTTGCAAATGTTTGACATCATCCCAACCGATGGCTTGATCGGTGCAGTCACCGCCGGTCCACTCCGGGCTGTCGACGTTAAAGACAAAGCCGTTTTTCAGGTCAGCTTTACGCGCGGTGCGAGGCAAGCCAACGCCCACCAACCCTTTGCTTGGGGTAAAGATGATGCGGCCGTTTTGGTCGTACCAGGTGTCCGCTTCGTACTGACGCATCACCGGGAACTGTACACGGTAAATGGTAAGCAGCTCTTCGAGGGTTAACCCCAGCGCCTGTGCCACCAGAACGTCGATTTCCACCAGCGCCTGACGACGACTGTAGTCGGAGCGTAAGGCACAGTTACGCTGCCACTCTGGGGTCAGATTGGCGAAGAAATCTTGTGGGAGCTGCGGGAGATCGCGGCTCCAGCGTTGGGTATTGAAGTCTGGGGTGTAGCAGGATTGCCAAAGGCCAGCATATACATCATTTACAGAATTTAATGATAATACTAAGCAGTATAATAATGCCTTTTGTCTCGGATTGAATAATACGTATGAGAAACCATCAAGCATCTGATGTAAGTTTGCCTTGCCAGTAGATTTACAAATAAAATCAAAAGGTAAAGAAAAACACATACCTGAATGTTCGAGTAACTGATTCTGTGAGCTATAGCAGTAAGAACGTACTGCGTTCATGTGACTTATTTCTGGCGGATAAATAGCACTAATTAGTGTACGTTCCCCCGATTGAGCCAACATGGCTCTGATAGCTAAGCGATAATAATCTGTTACCTTCTTCGGTTCATCTTCAGCCAGTTCAGTCCATGTAACGCATGGAGTACGTTTGGCATACTCCTGTGCATCACAGGCTGGAATATAGTTAGTGCGCGGCAAATAGTCGTCGGGCAGAGTTAGCAAGTCTAGGTTATCGTATGCTTTATTCGTGTCACAAACCGCTCTAGGCGTATTGTAGAAAGGATTGCCAACAAAAAAATGAGGGCCAGACAAAACCCATTGTGATGCTTCTTCCGGGAACTGTGTATGTCGCTCAATTGTACCATCGCTTTGCTGATTAGTTTCATGCCACATTTCTAGAGAATAATATTGCCCCTGCAAATCACCTAATCGCCTAGGTTGTTTCGCAAACTTTTCAAGTACTGTAACTAATTGTGTAGCATGCAACGCAGGAAGACGGGCTTCCTGGGCAGGAGTTCCGACAACATCATAAAGACGCGCAAAAAGACCCAACTGTTTTAAATTTATAGGCACGACTCGATCGAAATGTCCCTGGAAATTCCATTTAACTTTTACTTTGCCATCGATTTCAGTTTCTTCTTTTATCCCCGGGACAATGCCTTCCCCTTTATGTTCAAAACACGCGTCAATAGTTTGAGGAATAAATAAATTTGCTATATTTGAGAATGCCACTATCTGAGAATAGGGGCCATATACATTGATGCTAAATCTAGTGTGATTATCTACTTCAGCAAATATTTTAACTTCATTGGCAAATTGAAAATGCGCCCTCAACCTCGGGTACACTGCCGCACGCAACTGCCCACCTTTCGGGTCATCATAAATCCCTTCCGGGTGCAGGAAGCCTGCCACGCCTTTCTCTGCCCCTAAGCGCCATGCCTGCGGCAGGAAGCATTTATACAAGTTGGTCTGCACCCCGCGCAGTACCGGGTAGTTTTGCTGCGCATTGAGGAAGTTTTGCATCCCTTCACAGCCTTCATACTCGCTGCGCCAGGCCGCTTCCAGCGCTGGGATCTGGTTAAAGGTATCAACACGCAACGTTGCCAGCTTCGATGCACTCAGCTTACGCAGCACAAATTCCGGCTCGTAATCACCCAGCACGCCCGCTTCCTGCCATTCCACTTTTAGCCACGGCGGGTTTCCGAGCATCAGGTCAAAACCGCCGCGCTCGGCAAACAAGTCGCAGAACTCCAGATCCCAGTGGAAGAAACGGTGCTGCTTTCTCAGGGCATCGACAATCGCCAGACGCGGCAAATGGCGGAACAGCACATCGGTTTTCAGACGACCAGCAACGGAAAACAGCGAAGACTCTTCTCGCAGCAGGCCTTCTTCGGCAAACAGATCGCCAGTGGTGTGATCCGCAACTTCAGTGACTTTTTCCGTGATTACAATCCCGTCGAGCAGGGTTTCAATCTCAAACAACCAGGTACCGCGATCCGGTAGCTCATCAGCTTTGTCGATCGGCCAGAACCACAGCGCGCACCAGTAGTCCATCACCCAACGCAGCTTCTGGTAGGCGCTGTTATCTTCAAGACGACCGCTAAAGGTTTCATCTTTACTGCTCAGCGAAGAACGTGTCTGCTCGCTGTTTTCTGCCGGCCACACCGGGTAGCTGTCGGCGGTTTTCAGACGTTCTGCTTTAAGTTGCTGGCGATAGGTGTTCCACAGTGCTTCCACCTTTTCGCTGATACGCTGCACATCAGCAATCTCATGCCCGGCAAAGCTTTTAATAAACTCTTTGCGCCAGCTGTCCAGCGCTTTGAAGTCATCCGGATAACGCTGCTTAACAGTTTTATCGCTGTAATTAGCCATACCGCCGTCGGGCAGCAGGAAGTGGAAAATCTGCGTCTCTTCACGCGGCGTGTTCATCGCCAGTTCGACCGGCTCGCTGTTAAGCCAGCTCGGATCTTTGACTTTTTTGTAGGTCAGTTCGCTCTTGTTGAACACCTGACGGCGCGCGCCCACCAGCGAGTTACCGCAGTGCAGCTGGTAACCAAACCACGGTACAAAGGCATCGCCACTGATGGCGTTCAGCCACAGTGACACTTCCGCCAGCTCCACCGCCACCGGGTTTAAGTCCACGCCGAAAACGTTGTTGTCGGCAATGTACATTTTCACCCGCTGTAACTCCTGGGTGTAACGATCCTGCGGAATACGTCGACCTTCCGCCTGCTGTTTGTGGAACAGATACGCTTCCGCCAGCTGGTTGATGGCTTCGTTAAGGAACGCCGCGCTGCCCATCGCCGGTTCGCACACGGTGAGGTTTAAGATGGCATCAGCTTTGGCGTGCGGATCGCTAATGGGATCAATCTGCTCCTTAAACAACTCTTTCAGGGCATATTTAACCAGTGAGCGGGTCAGCACTTCCGGGGTGTAATAAGAGGCAGATTTCTCACGGTCGCGTCCGGCCATACGGTAGATAAAACTGCCTTTGCGGTGAATGCGCAGGCTGCCGTCTTTCTCGTAGACCTTCTCGTCTTCGTGGTATTTGCCAATCTCATCCTTACTGACGAAGTAACCCGTCTCCAGCTCGTTAAACTCTTCTCCGGCTTTCTTCACCTCGTAGAGATCTTCGCTGGCGAAGAATCCGCGATAGGAGAGCAGTGCCTCATACACCGCACCCAACTGGTTGATACCCAACTGGCGATAAGAAATACGTCCGCGGCGGTTAAAGCGCTCTTTGCCCGGGCGGCTTAACGACATCGCCTGGATAATCTGTTGCAGGGTTTCGTTACGGAATACCACGCGGTTAAGAATGCGCGTGTTGTTGGCATCAAACAGATGACTTTCCAGACGCGGGACGCTGAACTGATGACTATGGATGGTGATCCGGTCGCCGCTCTCCAGGTCACTCTGCATTTTCACGCCGCCGTTGTAGCCTTCGCGCACCAGTTTAAACAGCATATTCAGGCTGTCGTGGAAGTAGCGCCCGTTGCGATCTTCTTCGCTGGTCAGCGGGATCATCTCCAGATCGCGCAACGTTTCCAGGCTGTAACCTTGCAGATAGGTTTTGGCGGTCATCGGCGCATAACCCAGCTCCGGGCGCGCTTCAATGTAGAACAGGAACAGCAGGCGGTACATGTAACGCAGACATTCGCGGCTCAGTTCATCCGGGTCCACCGCACGGTTACCGGTATAGTTTGCCAGGCCACGGTCGATCAGGTAATGCATCGCTTCGTTGCCCAGCAGCTCAATGCTTTCGCGCAGGGCATATTTCAGATCTTCCGACACGCCAAACGCATGTTTGTGCGAATTGTCATCCAGCGAGTCAAGATAAGGTGCCCCACTGCCCGGCAGCAGAGAATCTTTATGTAGCAACACCGCCGTCGCTTTCAGCGTATCCGTTTCACGACGACTTAAAATCTCTTCAAAATCAAAACGCAGCAGACGGTTTTGCGCCCACTTAGTACGGTCCAGCAGCAATAGCTGACGGTTACCGAGCAATAGCACAAAACGCGGAGGTTCATTTTGGGTGAAGACCGCCGTAGAGAGCAGATCTTGCCAGCTGCGATATTCACCGTTGGCTTTTTTGCGCAGGCTGTCGCGCTTATGTTTGTCGGTATCCGCCGGGAATTGCGCGGTCAGTAAAGAGAGCGCCAGCGGATCCAGCGTTCCCTCTTCCTGATCGTGTGCTTCGACAATCCACAGCCACGGGCTACCGTCAGTGCTGTTGTAACGCGCCAGTACCGGCAGCGGTGTATCGTCATCCAGCATTTGGATCTGCGGCGTAATTTCGTAACCCAGCGCCTTTAACAATGGCTGCCAGCGATTACGTTGATCGGCCAGACGTTGCGGGATCTGACGCTGTTTTTCGTGCTCGGCAAGTTTGCGGAAAAACTCAGTCGCCAGACTGTTAAACTGGTTCCACGGAGCGCGGTATCCCGGCTCTACGTCTTTGCCCTGTTCACGAGCGGCACGCTCCGCTTCACGCGCTGCATTTTCCTGGGCTATCCAGGGTTCCAGCACATCGCGGATATCACTGGTGAAAACCTCACCCAAATAGTGGTTAGAGTAAAATTCGTTTTCGTTATTAATACCGACCAGCGCCATGATTAACCCTCCGCTCCGGTGATAACAGCAATTACCTGAATGTAGGGTTCTTTTTCAGTCGTCATGGTGTCCTCAATCCATTCAATATAGCTGTCAAAATTGTGTTCGATTTCGCGTTGTCTCTGCTCTTTACGGCTCTGCTTAACTGACAATTGCTGTTTGTTATCGGCAAAATCCAGCTCAAGTTGGCTCAACTGCCGCCCACGCAAAACGTCCAGCTTTTGCAGATGCTCATTCAGTTGCTGGTTAATGTGCGTTTCAAACGCATTCCGATCATGGATGAATACCTCCCGGGCATGAGCAATAGCCGCTTCCAGTAAATCCTGCTGGCGCTGGTGATTACGATCTTTACCGCCGCTGTTAGTCAGCTTGTTACTCAACTGCGGATGACGTTGTAAAAACTCAGCAAATGGCTGACTGCCGATTAGCGATTCACGGTTAAAGCTCACCACTATCCACGGGTTCACCATCGGATGTGATTTACGGTTCGGGAATAACCCGGAAAGAATGAAGTGATCTTCATCGGGTTCAAGCAGGTATGGCAGACGGATAACCGGTGCCTGATGACGACCAAAAGCCGAAGAGATTTTATCGTCCAGCCACTGCACTACCGGGTTGATTTGCCAGAGATACTGCACATCGGGCCAGGCATGTTGC
This sequence comes from Escherichia sp. MOD1-EC6300, assembly GCF_002965045.1. Classification (NCBI taxonomy): domain Bacteria; kingdom Pseudomonadati; phylum Pseudomonadota; class Gammaproteobacteria; order Enterobacterales; family Enterobacteriaceae; genus Escherichia; species Escherichia sp. MOD1-EC6300. Next base: position 95,026 of record NZ_PTRH01000008.1, read on the forward strand.
TCACCGCGAGCGCGTGCAATCGCGTCGGTGATGACGGTTTTATCCTGACTTAAATAGAGCTGCCAGTTCTCCGGGGCGATTTCAGGCGGTAGCTGGTTGAAGCGGCGGCGTAACTCCTCCGGTGCCACCAGCGACAAGGTATTATCAGGCAAGGTTTCATACTGGATAGTTTGACCACTGGCTTTCAGGTAACCCAATGCTCTTTCGCAGTACGCCTGTTCGCTGGCAAACAAGCTGGTGTCTGTTTCGGTAACCATTGAGGCATCGCTGGAAACCGCACTGCATATTTCGCCAAACAGATCATGTTCGGCGCTTTCCGAGACGTTGCTGTTCAGCAGTTGATCAAACAGGCTGGCACCATCATCCTGCATCATGAACTCTGCAACCTGCTCTTCTTCCTCTTCCTGGGTAAATTTGCCGGTAAACTCCGAACTGTCCCCAATGTTCTTCTGCGCCTGTTCGTCTTTGTTGATCAACACTTCCAGTACGCGCATATCGCCATTGATCTGCGGTTCGCTGGCCTCGGTAAGCAGATAGCGGATTTGAGGCTGATGTTTTTGCCCATAGCGGTCAATACGCCCGTTACGTTGCTGGAATACCATCAACGACCACGGAATATCAAAGTGAATCATTTTGTGGCTAAGGTGATGCAGGTTGATCCCTTCAGATGCCACATCCGAACAAACCAGAAGACGCAACGGCGACTGCGTTTTACCAAAGGCTTCTACGGTTTCCATCAACACCGTATCGCCCTGATCGCCGCGCAGCGTGGCGATCTGATCATCTTTCAATTTCAGATCCGCTCGCAGTTGCTGTTCGAGGAACTCCAGCGTTTTAATGCTTTCGGTGAAGATCACCAGGCGATCTTCCGTGTTATTGGCTTTCCAGGCGAGGTCTTTTCGGATGGTGTCGAGCAGCAACTGGTATTTGCTAAACTGGCTGGCATCAATGTTATTCAGCGCCAACAGCAATGACTCCAGTTCGTTGATCTGGCTCTGGCTATTATGATCTTTACGGCTCTCAAGACGCTTCAGACGATTAGCCACTACGCTGGCACACGCCATCGGGCTGGAAAATAGCGCTTTTTCGAGGGTTATCTTGAACAGACGACCTTTGTTAGACTGGGCCTGTTCATCGTCATCATCACGGAACTGACTCTCAACCAGGCGACGGTATGCTTCTTCTTCGGCACCGGATGCCAGGCGAGTCAGTTTGACAATATTGCGCTCGGGGAACTCGCCAGACATCTGATCTTTCACGTCTTTTTTGAAGCGACGGACAACCAGATTTTTATCGGCAAAGTCGGCGTATTCATACTCTTTCGGGTTGGCGATCGCCGTCGGGTCAAGCATGTTCATCAGGCTGGCAAAACTTTCAGCTTTACCATCATGCGGCGTTGCTGAAAGCATAATCAGCGTATCGCTGCGCCCGGCGAGCAGTTTTGCCAGTTTACTGCGTAACGAACTGGTTCCACGTTCTGCGACGTTATGGGCCTCATCAATGACAATAATATCCCACCAGGCATTTTCCAGATGGTGACGATATTCAATATCTTGTTTCAGCGTATCGATGGAGATAATGGTCTTGTCAAAATAGTGGAACGGGTTGTGGTTGGTAGGGATGCGGTTACGCACTTTTTGTAAACCAGCAGAATCCAGGCGGGTCAATGGGATCGCAAAACGGCTCCAGAACTCCTTCTGGAATTGTGTCAGCATCGATTTAACCGCCAGAACCAGAATACGTTTTCCGCGCCCACGACGGATCAGTTCCGAAACCAGAATACCCGCTTCCAGCGTTTTACCCAGACCGACAGCGTCGGCAATGAGTATCCGCTGACGCGGTTGTGCCAGCGCCATCCGCGTAGGATCGAGCTGAAACGGCATGGAATCCATCGCCGCCAGATGTCCAAAATGGACTTTACTGTCTGTCGGTACGCGTTGGCGTAACTGACTTTCAATATACAACTGTGCCGCCTGATAATTGGCGGATTCATCTTCCACCAAATGCGTTTTTGCGGGATCAAGGATCTCTACTTTTTGTTCCAGTTTGGTCAGAAATAACCCTTCTTTACCGCGCACCAGCTCTGAAATACCATCGCAGGTCAGCAAATACCCACCATCACCACTGTCATCCGCCCGGCGAATACGCCATTCGGCATCACGAATAACCACCCGCATACCAGGTGCATAATTTTGCTTATTCATCGGTTTTTCTGTCTATTTGGGGCAGTGGCGGTAACGTCATCCTGAAAAATGTGGCGCGGCACACTGCGATAAAAAAGAGGGCCTTAAAGATATCATGAAGGCCCCCGGCAAAGTGACAAAATGGGAGGGAATGCGCATAAATTGCGCATGATTTTCAAACAAAAATTATTAAAAAGTGAGCTGGGTCAACTCCCCTGGAAGATATCCCCAGGGGAGCAATTATTTATCCAGCGATAACATAACTCCTAAGGTCATTACCCGGGGCAACAGCTCGCGCTCGCGTGTTTGCCAGCCGTTCAACTTGCTGCGGTACTCGCAGAGCAAAATCAAAGAAGGTGTCTTCAATACAGCGCCAGTAGCTAAGCCCCATGTCGAGCAGGACATAATGCTGACTGCCATCGCTGAAGGTGACTGTCAGTTCTCGTCCATGCTCCGTACTCTGGTTATCCCCCGTTAACCAGCTAATTGCTCCCGGCCACGCAGGCCCCAGATATCCTTCTTCAAGTAAAGTGGTCACAACCTGCTGACGATCTTCCTCATTAAGCCACGCGTTATAGAGAGCGTCGTGTTGGCGAGAGTTGTAATCCAATTTTTTGACGCAAACAGTGAGGCTGGCACGTTCCGCCATTCCCTGTTCAACCAGCTCAGTTAAGATTTCACCTAACAAACGCGCCGTGAATGGGCTATTAAGATAACGATCGCTGTACTCAACATGCGTTATCTCTTTGTGGCGGGTAAATGCCTGCTTCCAGCCAGCGTGCTGTTGCGTGACTAACGACCAGAAACGCGAACCAAACCCTTCCAGCGGCCCGTCCAGTTGCTCGCAGAGGTTGATGCGCACCGCCCCGGTGGGTAAGGCGGGCAGTAAATCTTCTGCACTTAAGGTCTGACCCGAGAAGGTTTTTCCGGACGTTCCTTTAAGTGTCACTACTGGTGAGGACGCACTTTGTCCCCATAATTCACCAGGTGCAACGGTAGCGCTGTCGTCTGCGGCCCACTGTTGGCTTTGCCCTTCGCGAGTCACCTGCGCAAGCCAGCGCCCCTTTCCTTGCATGAGTTGCGCAGTGGCAATGGATTTCACTTGTAAGCGCCCTCCCGGCATCGCCGCCAACGCGGAAAGCTGATGTCTGGAGCTATCAGTTAAGTTTGCCAACGGCGTGGCCACCAGCAACTCAACATGCCCACCGGAGGAGGCAAACTGGAGCAACTCTTTAAATAATGGCCATTGGGCAAAATCCCACTGTTCCTGCGGCCCCGCAAGAACCAGCGAGCAGGAGTCATAAATCTCGCTGTTCAGGCATTGCGCAATACGTAAACTCAGCGGGTTAGTTTCAACCCGGCTACCATCGCCGAAGTACTGATATTCTGGCGCGAGGTTAAGTCGCTGCAACCGTACATTGGTAAGCAGGGTTAATGCATGGTGACGATCTAATCTGTTGACATAATGCTGACTGTCGTAGCTGAGCAAGCAGTGGTGACAGAATTTATCGCAACTGCAATCGAGCAATTTTCTGGCGTAATTAAAGACATCAGCCCAATGGTCGATCAATTGCACTGCATAACCTGCACCACCCGCATTATTGTCGTAAATGAAGATGGAATATCCGGTATAGCCATTGATATCGCGCGCTTGCTGCGTCGTCACGCCCAGCTCAGTATTTTCGATACCCAATTTATGCGCTAACCCTTCACGCAAAGCGACCGCAAGGGATCGCGCGGCAACCTCATCACGGATCAACAGGCCATTATCATCATTGAGTTGCAGCTCAACCATATCTGTACGACTGCTATACCCCAACCACAGATCTTTATGCACATGACCGTGGCACAATTTATTGCTCCCCTGACGATCGTTACTGCCCCCTCGCAACAGGTAATGCGTATTTTCCCGCTCTGGGTTCTTTAGATTTTCAGGGGTACGCTGGGGTTGAGTTTGAGATTCTGCCCGACCACATGAGAGGCAAATTGCGTAGCCGTGCCCAAATTCCCCTTCACTGAAGTGGAACAATTCCCCACTATGGCTAAAACGGTAACGTCCTAGCCCAGCATCGGGTAAAGAAACCCACACCGAAGACGGTACAAGAACACGTGGATCTTTCCAGGGAAGTTGTGCAGGCATGGATACATCATTATGTGCCTGATAACGAATATCTGTCGCAAAACCAACAGGCTGTAAATAACGCTTCACATCAAGTTGCTGTATATCCGCTTTGCAGTGACTACATTCGACAGGATGGGTAGCACTGGTTGCCCCCGCACCACATTTACGGCAATGCCAGAACCACGGAATATGATGATCGCCTGACAGCTCCTGCCCGCTGGCAAGTACCTTGCCAAGCATAATGCCCGAGGAACGATATACTTTTCCGCCCAATACCACATCTGCACCAGGCGCATACTCGCGTAATGCTGTAGGTAGATCACGGCTGGGCAATTTTTCAATACGACGAGAAAAGCTTTCTCCCCCTTCATTAGGGTCAGCCTGAGTAGCTTTTATTGCGCGACGTTTTTCCAGCTCATCTGCCGTCAGATAATTGAAATTGACGACACCAACCGGGAAACCATGCCCCGGCAGGAACGCTTCACTAATGAGTTTAGAAAACAGATATGCACCGCGATAATCACGAAGCTGATAAGCGATGGCTTTACCTGCTGGCGTTTCTTCCCACGCGCTGTTATCCGCTTTCAACGCTTCGATATTTTCCAACAGTATCGCAAGTTGGCTTCTCCAGCGGATATCAACCTGCTGCATCATTGCTTGTGTGCGGGTCAAGAGCTGGGTTGCCGTCAATGACATCAGGACGGTTCCCTGAGTAAGGCGTTTAAGTTTATCCGCTAGCTGATCGGCCTGGTTATTTAACCAATGGAGAAAACGAAGACACTGGCTCTCATCACCTTCAAAGAACCATTTGCAACTCAGTTTTGTCGCATCAGGAACTTCAGCTCGTAAAAACAGACCTAAAACCAGGGCATTAACATGTCGTTGAACAATACTGCTGCTCCCAAAACGAACCCGTGGCGCACTGGCAGTAGTGTTGAACGCCCAGAGGGGGTCTTTGAATACCTCCATTCCATGCGCCGTGTTTTTACATAACGTAATGGCAGCAGATGCACTCTCTCCACGTCGACCCGCGCGGCCTGCACGCTGCAAATAATTTGCCGGAGCTGGAGGAACGTTGTTCATTGCCACCAAACTCATACCACCAATGTCCACCCCCATCTCCATGGTCGTGGAGCAGTTCAGCACATTAACTTTGCCTGACTTAAATTGTTTTTCATTAAACTGGTTCTGCTCAGGCGTTCTCTGCGCAGAGTGTTCCTCCAGACGATACCAGCTATCTTTCAGGGCCAGTCGGTCGCTGCGAGTAGACCATAATCCTTCCTCGCGGGCATGTTGAATCAGCGCATTACTTTCCAGCCACTCCAGACGTTCTTCTCGGGCGATTTCTCCACCACCAGACAAACGCCAGTGACGTACAGGAAGCTCAGGCATTTCAATCAACACTGCTTTTTCAGGTGCAATTTCTTTGCTACCCGGCAAATACGGAGAGTATCCCAGTAACGTGACGTCTAACGCACGTCGAGTATAGGGGCAACGCCACACTTGCTTTGGACTGTAAAATTCAGCTTGTTGTTTAATATCCAGCTGATAACCCGACTCAAACTGACGTAAGCAGGGTCGAATTGCATCCCAGACCTCAATCATTAAGTGGTTAACTAACGATTTCCAGTGAGCCTGCTCAGGTTGTATTGCCGGAAAGACTGCAATTAATAGCTTAATGACCCGGTTATAATGGCGATCGCGTATTTGTGGCCAAAGTTGATCACGTTTCTGCCCTTTGTTTTTTTTATCTGGACCCTGCAGCATTTTTACCGGGAAACGAGCCCCCATCCAGCGAGGGTATTGCTCGTTTTCGTAAAAAACGGCACTGTTTTCACGTATAAAGAAATCAAGAGTAATCTTCAATAAATTACGCCATTCCGCTAATTGCTTATCGGGATCGGGTAATAATGTCTTCCAGTCCTGCGGGCAGGTTGTAACTTTATCAATAAATGGATAGTGAATGGCTACCAGACCCAGACTTTCGAGGGTCCAGGCATTTTTAGGGCGGCGACCAAACTCACTGTATAAACAAAAATCTGCAAACTGTTGTTTAGTAAGATCAAGCCCAGACAATTCTTTAAAACTGCCTCTCATTCTATCGGCAAGGTCCACACTGCCAACCAGCTGTTCAGACAGTGTTTGCCATGACATGGTTTTCTTCTGCTGATTGCCAGAGTTAGCCTGGAGTATTTGCATCGCTTCAGCATGATCCGGGCTTAAGGAACTCACCATCGGCTCGATAATTTTAAGTGCCTGAATGTCCGCCGGGCTAAGCTCTTCATTAGCAACCATCGCTTTTTTCAGCGCGTCAATAGAGTTTTTTAAAGGAAGGATAGAAAACTGGGCAATAAAACTCTCTAACAATGCGCAGTGTGCCGGGCTGAGCTTTGCTGATGGCTCATTAATATTGGCCAGCTCCTGGTAGCAAAGAGCTCGCAACGTCGCTTTATCGGCATCCTGCTGTAAGCGGGCAGAAATGCGGGCAGTGCCCTGACGTGAATCCGTAAAGGTGAGCAGACGTCGACCATTAAACGGTCCTAACTGCTCTTCTCTTGTCTGCGGTAATGGTGAAAACTCCAGCAGAGTAGGAATAATTTCATTTAAAAAAAAGGGCGCGCCAAGTCGAAGCGGACGGAATAAAGGATTATTTTTTCGTTGGGTGTCACCACAGCAAACACAAGCAAAGGAATTATTACGTCCCTCACCTCGAGATTCCGGTCTTAACAGGTTTATTTCATAGTGCTTTTGCGCTTCACTATCAATTTTCCCCGCCGTCGTTTCTTCCAGTGAAATGATATATTTTTCACCATCGCTCGCAATCAGACGATCAAATTGAGAGTTATTGTCTAATTCGTCGTTGTCTTCATCTTCAGAATAAACATCTACATCAAGAGCAAACTCATCCACTTCGGCAGCGGCGGGTTGCGCTACCAACCAGTTCGTTCCATCACCGCGCATCTCCTCTTTGGCAGACAAATAAGCTGAACCACACCCGGAGCAACGTAAAACTTCAAATACCGGCGCACCACAGTCACAATATTGGCGCTGCTCAAACCATACCTGACCAAATGGCCAGTCACTCTGATTTAATTCATGTGCTTTATGTGAGCATTGTTTGTTTGAACATGCCCATAGACCCGCCAGTGTTCTGATAAATCCATGCATACGTAATGGCGTAAAAGCCAGTTCACCTTCTCGCGATCTTGCCATTAGATCGAGGAGTTGCAGTAGCTCACGGTGATTAATATCTGGCCAGGTTCTTCTGGCAACATTGAGCAACTCACTCAAACGTACTGCCTGCCGTCCGGGATGAGTTAACGCCTGACGCAATTGCTGGGCCACACGGTAATGACAAAGCTGTTGGTAAAGATCCTGAGGGCTCAGAGATTTAAGAGAAGTTAAAGATGTGGGGTATTCATGACGAATCAGCGACTCCGATACCCGCGGTATTTGTCGATAACCGCGAACCACTTTGACATCACGTTCTGTAACGCCCGCGAGATCAGCGACAAATTTAGCAAGCTCCTTATTACCTTCAGGAGAGTCTTCACCAATAGTGGCAGAGGTCGCGATAATCTGCACAGGTTTATCTGTGCCGGGTCCAACATTGAAAGCCTGCATAACACGACGTAAAAGCAGCGCTAACTCAGCAGCCTGAGAACCAATATAACTATGGGCTTCATCCAGGACGATATACTTTAACATCCCCTGAGACTTTTCGATGATTGGGGCATCTTTACGACGAATCAGCATATATTCCAGCATGGTGGTATTCGTCACCATGATGGAAGGTGGTGCTTCGTAAATGGCTTCCCGACTCAAAGCTTGTTCAGGTACTTTCAACTGATCTTCCTGAATTTCGTATTTGGTATGCCGGGTTTCGCCATTATATAGCGCGAAGCGTATTTTCCCCTTAAATCCGCGCGTCCATTCGCGAAGCCGCTCCTGTTGACTGTTAATTAATGCATTTAACGGATACAAGAAAATAGCTTGTGTCCCTGTTAGTGACTGGCGGGTCGATTTTTGCTGACGAATAAGATCTTCCAGAACCGGTACCATAAAGCATTCTGTTTTCCCGGATCCCGTACCGCTGCTCACTAACAAGGATTTTTTGTCTTCCAGAATTGTTCGCCACGCAGTGAGTTGATGACGAAATGGCACTGGCGCTTTGCTCAATGCATCAACCAGCGGGCTGGAGATCAGCTTGTCCCGCAAATCCTCCATTGTTTCATCCGCAGGCATCCAGCCGAATGTACTTTCGAATACCGGGTCTGCAAGCAGTGACCCCTCCTGACCGGGAGGCTGAAAATATTGTGATTCCAGATAATGAGTCAACGACTTGCTCCGCAATGCCAACTGACTTACCACCGACCTCACCGCACGCTGATGAAGCTGATTTAGAAGTGGCGCATAATGCAGTTGCTGAACGTCCATCAATGACATACTCCTGCTTGTTCAAAATAATATTGATAGATTACCCCTAATTGCTGTGGGGCTTGCTGATAGTGAAATTCAAAAAGCGCAGACAGTTGATGTATCAGGTTATTATCTTTTTGGGTTAACAGCGCTGCGACTAACATCAAATTAAAACGTTTTTCAAGCCGTGAGTGATATTTATCTTCAATCCAAAGCTTATTAAAAACAGATTTTAACTCTGGAGTAATAGCACTAGACCAAAGTTCTTTAGGGAAGATACTGATACGCCCAAAGCTGTCGGGGTTCCTTAATAGCATCTGTTTAGCTTCATTAAACTGCTCACGACTAACAGTTGGCAATACATCACAACCGGTTGGTAGGCTCTCACTATATGTAAGTAACATATTCGCAATGGGAGCCAGCCGACGATCGATATGTGCACGATGGTTCATAAAAGCAATAAAGGGTTGCAATATATGTAATGCTAATGTTTTATCGTTAATCTGTTTTTCCAGATAAGTCCAACATTTTTGGAAAACATCTTTCCAGATTGAAACGGGAATCCATCCCCATGAAAAGGGTAATTCTTCCTGTATATCATAAATCGTATCGCTATCACCAGAAAGACATGATGATATTAACAATTGAACAACCACGCGGTAATTACTCGAAATACCTCTGAACAAGTCCAGATCCAGCAAGGATAAGCCATTATTCATTTTGTACTTCTTAATATACTCTGTTAATAAACAGCAATAATTTTGCAATGGGTTGTTATCTATTTCAAAAATTAGCTCATTAAAATTTTTTTTGCGCTGTTCTGGGTCTGCTTCGCATAGAGCATTTAGTAATAAATCATTTGTCTGCAATACAGGTAGCATCCATTTAATTACTGGTGCAATGCGAGCTGTACCATCAAGTTTTCCCACAATTAACCATGGACTATCCTGAACATTCAGAGCTGAAAGATCATAAGCAAATTCATCTTTTTTTAGCAATGATTTGTGTAAGCCAGGATCCTTAAGAGAAATAGCATCAACAACCAGTTCGTCTATTCTATTTGCAGGAAAAACAACAGAATTTTTTATATCAACCAGCAACCCTTGATCGTGTTCAATAAAACTACCATCGTAGCGTTTAATATTGAGTGTTGCTTTATCCTTTCCAAATCTGTCAGAGTAAAAATCAACACATAATGTACTATTGCTGTTCCATGCACATGCCAGCATAGCATTTAGCAAATTATAGTTCTCATAAAGTGAAATTTGTTGTAATTTGTCATTGCGTCCTGATAAAAGAGGAAGGTCGGCATGTAAATAACGGAATTTTTCAGCTACTGGATTTTCATCCAATAACTCGATATTAAGATATCCTCTTCCAGCACATGATATGGTTAATAACTCAGCATCTATTCCATGCAAATGTGCTATAGATGCCACACCATCAAAATGAACAGAACCATCATTAGTTACAAATCGGCCACCGCTAACCGGCTTAGGTAATAATAGTTTAAGATTAGAACCATCTTTCCAGGAGACCCGTAAATCAACGGTATTTTCCAGCATCTGCGATGAATTATAATAAATAGCACACTCGTTTTGTGAATAATCGGACTTAAGTGTTACTTTTTCATTGTTTGAATATTTATCAACTCTAGTATCCGTTATACCAGAAAGCATAATAATGCCTTGCTGAGCACTCTCAGGTATAATATTAATATCGAAGTCTGCTGGTAAAACTACAACTTTACCGCTAAATAAAACCTCATCATTAACTATTCGCCGGACTTCTATCTGTCCTTTTGGCATTTCTGATGCGACAGAATACCAGGCATTGTTACCTGAACGAATGGAACGCCAAAAAAGTTCTTTCTCCGGTACAATGCCATATTGCAGATCCTTTTTCCAACCGATCTTCGGCCAGGCTCGATGGACAGGATAATCCGATTTAACCAGTTCAACTTCTGTCGATTTAATATAATATTCAATCGCAGAATCATAAAGTTGCTGGGTGCGAATTGTACAAACTGCACCATCATGTAAAACAACGCTAAATACTCCACTTATTTTAGTTAAGCTGCGTTCACTGTTTTTCAGCAACCTTGGGATATCAAACTCACCTTCTCCACTAATATCTAAATGGCTATTTTTCGGTAGCGAAATAAACAGAGCATTTAGCCTGGAACTCACAGACCCCATACCGACAAGTTTTAGCTGCGATTCACTCTCATTCATCGCTTCAAAAACCCAGGGGAGTTCTTCAGTAAGTTCATAACCGCCTTTTGGAATTGTGTGGCCTAACAGAATTGGACCTTCATGAAGCGACAACGAGATTTCGGCCATTGCATCTGCACCAGAGAGCTTTTGCATCGCAATAGGTAATAACTCGACCCGCCAATCTTGCTGCTCATAACGGCTTAGCATTGCCAACCTTGCCCCGCCATTTCTCCATTTTCCTGAAATGATGAGTCGGGTCTGCTCCGGCTGAATATGGCATTCAAACAAAGAGGTTAACTGTTCTGTACGCATTGTGGCCGGGAATCGGAACCGGGCATCACAATACCAACTGTCATCAACATCGACCCAGATTCTTTCAACCTGAAGACTACTTGCACTGCGTATTTCAGAAGATTGAGAAAGTAATCGCCTTACAATCTCTGCAGCATTCGCTTCGGGGAGAACGAGTGGAAGTTGAAGATGCCAGTCTGGAGAGAGCTTACGTAATGCAGAAACGGGATCACTGCTTTGAGGTGGATGCTCACTAAGTAATCGGCAGAGAGTCTCGCAGAATTCACCGGCTATTTCATAGACCAGTTCGTTTTGCATTGTGACAGGAATCGTATCGCCTAATTCTTGTGCAATTTTAGCGGCAGGATATTGAGATGCTTGCCCACGAAGCGCCTGATATATCCTTCTGAAATAGGTAATCAAATAACCGCTCTCATTTTCAATCATGCGGATAGGTAAACCACCTTCACAAGCCAGTGTATGCAGATAACCCGAAGCTTGCCCCAGGTTTCTTATCTTTCTTTTCCAGTAGCGAATGCCATCATTAACCAGCTTCTGTCGATGAACATACGGAACTTTCCAGTCAATAGAATCTAAAATTGTGTCCCATTTAGGGTGTCCGACCGTATGAGTCCGGCGGATAAACTCTGCGGCATATATGCTAAATAGAACATCGCTATAGGAAATGAATATCGTTCTTGGATAACTACGAGGGGCATATGTACGCAGTAGTTCTGCCAAACTTTCGTACTCTGTATCAGTACAACGGTAAGCATATAACGCCCGTCCATCAGCTCCGGATAATGAACGGCGACTAAAAAACATGTTAAGCCATTGCAAAAGTGGGTTAACTGGAGTTTTCACAAGCAACCTGCCTTCCTTTGATACAATTCGTAACAGGTTACTATCATCATAAAAAAGCTCAACCCGATGAACTCGCTAAAAATGAGACAAATCATTTATATCTCGAAAAAACTTGTTACAATCATGAGCGCTACACCGAACTTAACCATATAAATTATGTGCGTTTTGTTTATTTTTTAAACAATTACAACTATCCATTATTTACACAGGTATCAAAATGTTAGCGCAGCTTTTTGAGCAGTTGTTTCAATCGATAGACTCTACACTGATCACCAATATTTTCATCTGGGCTGTTATATTCGTATTTTTATCAGCGTGGTGGTGTGACAAAAAAAATATACATAGTAAGTTTAGAGAATATGCTCCAACCTTAATGGGGGCATTAGGTATTCTGGGTACTTTCATTGGTATTATTATTGGGTTACTCAATTTTAATACTGAAAGTATTGATACCAGCATCCCCGTATTATTAGGCGGCCTAAAAACAGCATTCATTACAAGCATTGTAGGTATGTTTTTTGCCATTTTATTTAATGGAATGGATGCTTTCTTTTTTGCCAATAAACGAAGTGCGTTAGCAGAAAATAACCCTGAATCTGTTACACCTGAACATATCTATCATGAATTAAAAGAGCAGAACCAGACTCTGACTAAATTAGTCTTGGGTATTAACGGTGATAGTGAAGGTTCTCTTATTGCTCAAATAAAATTACTACGTACTGAGATTAGCGATTCCTCGCAGGCACAATTAGCTAATCACACTCATTTCAGTAATAAGCTTTGGGAACAACTTGAACAATTTGCAGATCTAATGGCAAAAGGTGCTACAGAACAAATTATTGATGCTTTACGACAAGTCATTATTGATTTTAATGAAAATTTAACTGAACAGTTTGGTGAAAACTTTAAAGCACTTGATGCCTCTGTAAAAAAACTTGTTGAGTGGCAGGAAAATTATAAAACGCAAGTTGAGCTGATGTCAGAACAATATCAACAAAGTGTCGAGTCTCTGGTTGAAACAAAAACTGCGGTTGCCGGGATTTGGGAAGAATGTAAAGAAATTCCTCTGGCTATGTCTGAACTGCGTGAAGTGCTTCAGGTGAACCAACATCAAATCAGCGAACTCTCCCGCCATTTAGAAACCTTTGTCGCTATCCGCGATAAAGCTACAACCGTATTACCTGAAATACAGAACAAAATGGCTGAAGTGGGTGAACTGCTGAAATCCGGAGCTGCAAATGTTAGTGCATCTCTTGAGCAAACCAGCCAGCAAATACTTCTTAATGCAGATTCAATGCGCGTGGCCCTGGATGAAGGTACCGAAGGATTCAGACAATCGGTTACCCAAACACAACAAGCATTTGCCTCGATGGCACATGATGTCAGCAATTCCTCCGAAACTCTAACCAGCACGTTAGGTGAAACAATTACTGAAATGAAACAAAGTGGTGAAGAATTCCTGAAGTCACTAGAGTCGCACTCGAAAGAATTGCATAGAAATATGGAACAAAATACGACTAATGTAATTGATATGTTCAGTAAGACTGGTGAAAAGATTAACCATCAACTATCCAGTAATGCCGATAATATGTTTGATTCAATCCAGACATCATTTGATAAGGCAAGTGCAGGGCTGACTTCTCAAGTCAGAGAATCAATTGAAAAATTTGCTCTATCCATCAACGAGCAGTTACATGCTTTTGAGCAAGCAACTGAACGTGAGATGAACCGTGAAATGCAATCATTAGGTAATGCTCTGCTTTCAATCAGCAAAGGTTTTGTCGGTAACTATGAAAAACTTATTAAAGATTACCAAATAATTATGGGACAGTTACAAGCATTAATTTCTGCTAATAAACATCGAGGGTAATCGATCATGGATAAGATTATAGGGAAACAATTACCTAAAAAAGATCAAGATAATGAACACTGGGTATCCATGTCAGACCTAATGGCAGGGCTGATGATGGTTTTTATGTTCATATCTATTGCTTATATGCACTACGTACGTATTGAAAAAGAAAAAATTAAAGAAGTTGCCGTAGCCTACGAGAATGCTCAGTTACAGCTTTATAATGCTCTGGATATTGAGTTTGCAAAGGATTTACAAGACTGGGATGCAGAGATCGATAAACAGACTCTGGAGGTTCGATTTAAATCACCGGATGTTTTATTTGGCTTAGGAAGCACAGAGCTAAAACCAAAGTTTAAACTCATTCTTGACGACTTCTTTCCTCGCTACCTAAAAGTTCTAGATAATTATCAGGACCATATTACTGAAGTCCGCATTGAAGGTCACACAAGTACTGACTGGACAGGAACAACGAATCCTGATATTGCTTATTTTAATAATATGGCACTATCACAAGGTCGTACACGTGCAGTATTACAATACGTTTATGACATAAAAAATATCGCGACACACCAACAATGGGTTAAAAGTAAATTTGCCGCAGTAGGTTATTCATCTGCACATCCCATTCTTGATAAAACCGGCAAGGAGGATCCTAATCGCTCTCGTCGTGTCACCTTCAAAGTTGTAACAAATGCCGAATTGCAGATTAGAAAGATTATTCAGGAGTAAGAGATGAAATTATCTATCGACATTTCAGAACTTATTCAATTAGGGAAGAAAATGTTACCAGAAGGAGTCGATTTTTTTCTGGATGAATCCCCTATTGACTTTGATCCTATAGATATTGAGTTATCCACGGGTAAAGAAGTTAGTATCGAAGATCTTGACCCTGGTAGCGGGCTTATCTCTTATCATGGCCGCCAGGTTCTTTTATATATTCGGGACCATTCAGGGCGTTATGATGCGGCTATCGTAGATGGCGAAAAAGGAAAACGTTTTCATATTGCCTGGTGCAGAACTCTTGATGAAATGCGCCATAAAAATCGATTTGAAAGGTATCATGCAACTAACCGCATAGATGGTTTATTCGAAATTGATGATGGTTCAGGTCGGAGCCAGGATGTTGATTTACGGGTATGTATGAATTGCCTCGAACGACTTAATTATAAAGGAAGTATTGATAAACAACGAAAAAGAGAGATTTTTAAATCATTCTCATTAAATGAGTTTTTTTCAGATTATAGTACCTGTTTTCGTCATATGCCTAAGGGTATCTATGACAAAACAAATAGTGGGTATGTCGAAAACTGGAAAGATATATCTAAATCAATACGAGAAAAGGCAAATTATGTTTGTAATGATTGTGGCGTGAATTTATCAACCGCCAAAAACTTGTGCCATGTCCATCATAAAAATGGCATCAAATATGATAATCACCATGAAAACCTTCTTGTTCTGTGCAAGGATTGCCATCGAAAACAGCCCCTCCACGAAGGTATATTCGTTACCCAAGCTGAGATGGCTATCATTCAACGTTTACGTTCCCAACAAGGGTTATTAAAAGCAGAATCCTGGAATGAAATATATGACCTGACTGATCCATCAGTGCATGGTGATATTAATATGATGCAACATAAAGGCTTTCAACCTCCTGTTCCTGGGTTAGATCTTCAAAACTCAGAACATGAAATTATTGCAACCGTAGAAGCTGCATGGCCAGGCCTTAAAATTGCAGTTAACCTTACTCCCGCCGAAGTCGAAGGATGGAGAATATATACCGTGGGTGAGCTGGTTAAAGAAATACAAACAGGAGCCTTTACGTCAGCAACGTTGTAAATTCCGAAACTCCGTGAAAGTTAAGACTTTCACGGAAGATAAATAAAATTCTCCTGATTTGTGACTCAAATTATAAAAGTCGTTTATGGCATAACTTGTCTGTTTTTTTGGTGTAATAGGTATAAAGGCATATGCTATGGTTAGCCTTATATTTAAAACTTTCCTCATACGGGTGAAGGTTAAAGCTTGGTAGATAGGTTACAGTCACAATGAATAAAGCAATAACGGTGCTTGCTATAATGATGGCTTCATTTTCCGTAAATGCGTATGTATTACCGGAAACGCCTGTGCCATTTAAAAGTGGTACCGGAGCAATTGATAACAACACTGTCTACATTGGTTTAGGTAGCGCAGGTACGGCATGGTACAAGCTGGAGAAACAGACCAAAGATAAAAAAATGGACAGCGTTAGCTGCATTTCCTGGTGGACCGAGAGATCAAGCAACTTCTGCATTTATTGATGGCAATCTGTATGTGTTTGACGGCATTGGCAAAAACAGTGAGGGCTTGACTCAGGTATTTAATGACGTTCACAAATACAACCTCAAAACCAATAGCTGGGTTAAATTGATGTCGCACGCGCCGATGGGCATGGCGGGTCATGTGACATTTGTACACAACGGCAAGGCTTATGTTACTGGCGGTGTTAACCAGAATATCTTCAATGGCTATTTTGAAGATCTTAACGAAGCTGGAAAAGATTCAGCGTACCGGTCACCGGAGAACTGGATGACGGTACTGCGAAGCAGTCATTTCAGTCGGGGGATGATTGTAGACAAATTTGTTGACGCTATTTTGCGGTTTTGGCGTGAAGGGTGAGCGTTCATTAATTTGATTTATTTGCATCCATCAACGCTTTTAACTGCTCCGGCGAAAACGGTGGTTTGCGTCGGTGCAACATCGCATGGCAATTAGGGCACACAGGAAGCAAATCATTAACTGGATCCAGCTGGTAATTCTCTTTAATGGCTGAAAGCGGCACCAGGTGATGCACATGGATAAAGCCTTCAGCGATATCACCATAGATCTTCACCAGATCAACGCCGCATACGTTGCACTGGCATCCATGATGTTCGACCGCTTTATCTCGGGCCTTTTTATCGCGTTCATAGCGGTTTACTGTCACCTTTATCGCCGCACCTTCAACGTATGTCTCCTGCGACGGCAACTCATCCGGGAACAGAACGTCGGCTATGGGAGCCGCAGCGGCTTTATCCTGATGAATATGAAATCCCTGCTCTATGAGTAGTTTGACGCATTTAGATTTTATTCCGCCGGTGAAATCCGCAGGGGTAAATTGCGTCCCCGTCATCAATGTCGCTGCGATGCCAGCAATCGCCTTCGAGGGGTAACGTCGGCCATGATATTCAATCTCATACAACCGCGCAGGCTGGAACTGATGAGTTTCTCCCGCATCCCATAAATGGATAGCTTCGATGATATACCGCCGCGGAAGATGATCAGGGAGTTTATTCATGGAGAATGTCCTTATACGTTCTCAGAACAGGCAGCAAAAAAACAAATGAGATCAAGGTAATATATCTTCACTTGCAGGCTTGAACAGCAGAAAATTTGCGAGCATGATCGCAATTATTTCACTGCCAGGGATATCAATGGCTTCCAGTAAATCGCTACAGCAGGCAATTGCCAATATAAAAATCTGGCACAAGGGTGAACAGCGCGCGCCGCATAAGCCATTGTTATTGCTATACGTATTAGCGGGATACCTGAATGGACATCCGCGCCTTTTCGATTATGGCTCGGAAATCTACGAACCTCTGCACAGTTTACTGGAACGTTTTGGGCCACAGCGTTCACAGTACCGACCTGATATGCCGTTCTGGCGATTACAAGGCGACGGATTCTGGCAATTACACAATGCCGAACTTTGCTCAACAGCAGGGAGTAGCCGACAACCGCCAGTGAAGGAACTGACCGAACACCGCGTTGCAGGCGGTTTCGATGAACAGCACTATGCCCTGGTAATCGGCAATAAAAAACTCATCAATACCCTGGCGCAACAGATACTCGAAGCGCACTTCACCGAGAGCATTCAGGAAGAAATTGCTGACGAGCTGGGTTTTGATCTCCAGCAAATCCGTAAACAGCGCGACCCGTTATTTCGCAAACTTGTATTGCGCGCATATAACTACCAGTGCGCGATATGTGGCTTTAATATGCGCCACGATGACACCACCGTCGCACTGGAAGCAGCGCATATAAAATGGAAACAGCACGGCGGTCCTTGTGAAATTCCTAATGGCCTGGCGCTTTGTGCAATACACCATAAAGCCTTTGATAAAGGATCGATTGGCCTGGATGAAAATATGCGGGTACTGGTCTCGGATGCGGTAAACGGCGGAGGGATCGTTGAGAAACTATTCTGGGATTTTGACGGGAAAACTATTGCGTTACCACAGGTGCGTAAAAATTACCCTTTTGAGGGGTTTGTGGAGTGGCATCGAAAAGAGGTTTTTAGGGGGTGAGGTTGATAACTATCGCAGTATGTTCAATATTGCTGACATAATCAGTGCAGGATCTTGCCGCTAGTTTACAACTCGCCTTCGATAGCGGCGCAAAACGAGTTCTGTTGCCGATATCCTCGGCTATGGATATTCCAACAGTTCCGGCAGAGTTGTTTACCAAGTTTCAGGTAAGTTTTTACTCAGAACCGGTTGATGCGGTTTATAAGGCGCTGGATGTGAATTAACACATTCCTCAGCTTATTTACAAAAGGATTATTCCCATTTGATATAATATCAGTGCCAATTTACTTTTTTCAATGGAATATATCTCGGCTAAATAACAATAAAACTTATCGCTAATGGATTAAATAAACAATTTTCTAATTTATTTCACCACCTTTGATATAGAAATTGATGGTGTTGTCGCTGCCATTGCTTATGGTGATGATAAAATCCACGTTTCTGGATCGGTGCGTAGAAAATCATCACTTCCTTGATATTTTGATGCGATATGATCATACCGTTCCGTAGTACCAATTTCAACTTCAGGCTAAACCCCAACATTAAAAAAATTAGAGTTATTCACTGATTATATTATCAATAATATAATCAGTGAATAACATGGACTATATAATAAATTGCTCTAATCATTTCCCTTACGAATATATGGGCCAAAAGCCCAAGAATCATAATAAGGGTGATGGACTAATTTTTCATTAAATCGAACACTATAAGTTAATTTTTTTATATTTTTACGTACAGCATTAATACTGGGCAAAGAGGAAAGATAATCTATAAACTTATCGATAGTGATTTTCCCTTCGCAACACTCAAACCCATCAATGATATTTTTCGCCATTTTTCCATTTTCATTTGTTTGATATATCACTCCAGGTATTCGTTGAAAAAAACTAGATAATGCATATTTGTCCGCTACATATGTATCATCCACATGATATTTCCCACCGAGCATAGTTGTAGTAACAATAAGCTTATACACACCTTTGGGTTGCCATGTTGATGGTAGTTCGAATTCTTTAATGATCACATCAAGATGATTAAGATAATGTTCAGAAATTCGATTTATTTGTTGAAAATAAGAACGCATAAATTTATTATTATGATCATGTATTAATGAGCTATCTCCAACGATGTTACACACTTGCTGATAGTACTTACCATAATATATTGGTTGACCATTTGATTTTAGTTCTGTAAAAATCAAACAATCATCCAGGAGAATCACGCAATCGCACTGATAATTAGCATGAGCATCAATTGGAGAAGCTTTAATCCCCGCATCACGAACTTGTTTTATAAATTGTTGCTCATGAAATCGCCCTTTACTTGCTTGAGAAATTTTTTTGGAACCAAATAATGACATTAGAGAGCGAGTCACTGAGCTATTTGCTATTAATGCAGGCATTAAGCATAAACCGTCCATACAGGGAATAAATGGGCAATCATTAAGATCATGTGATTTTGAATTGAAGGTAAAATAATCTATCAGTTTTTTTGCTGCATCTGCTGCAATCCCCTTACGTTGAAAGAATGATAACCAACTCTCACGGCTTTTTATGACCAGCCAGCGATCCAACTGTAGGGGTATAGGTTTTGTCGATGAAAATCTTTTGCTCATTTCTTCTTTAGATAACTCGACTAAACATTGATAAGCGTGCACCCAATTAAATAATGATATATTCCCATATTCTTCATGAAGGTCATCAGGAGACATATTTTCCAACTCGCTTAAATGAAATGAGCTAAAAACGCCATCAGAATTTAAGTAAGATGGCATATGATCCTTTACCCAACTATTTAGATGAAAATGTTTGTTACTAAATTCATGAACTTCGCTATATAGATGTGACGCTCTCATCATTAGTCTATTTCTTGCAATCTCATAATCTCGGTATAAACAAAAACTATCAACCTCAAGAGAGTAAATGTTATTATCCAATTTTGTAAATACTGCACTACTTAGTCTGAAAAAGTCTCTTACTCTGCTTAATGAGTCAAAAACATTCCACTCATTAAGGTACCCTCCCATTGAAAGCAAGGTTTGTTTATTCACACAAGAAGTTAGTTTCAATGGCCCATGAGTCCGTAAATAAGAAAATATTCTTCCGGTGTAATTGGCTACCTCATCAAATGCCCTATCGATAACTCGAAAATATTCGATATCAGGTTCAGCATGAATATTAATATTTTCAGAAACGATAAATAATGGAAAAATCCTCTTCATTTTTTTAGGATCATTGACCACAACCAAGGATGATAATGATGATAAAAACATCTCACAAAACATGATGAGATTAAGTATTAATGCATGTGATTTTTTTGTATTTTTACGCCAAATACCAGCACATTTTGCAGCCCCAAAGAAAGAATTATTTATATCATGCATAATTTTACATTGACTCTCGAACTCAGAGATTAGTTCAATGTTATCAGGAAATGAGTTTACTAGCTCATTAATACATTTTTTGAATGTATTGTTATACTCAACTTCAGTCTGAACTGAAAATCTATTATAATAGATGGAAGATATTCTCAGCACATCCAAGGCGATATCTATACTAATATCATCTCTTTTTATGTACTCACAAAAAAAAGAACAAAACTGTTTCGGGTCGTTAGCAAGATTACTAATTCTAGTGGTATCATAAACTTTTTCCATTTTTCCATACATCCTATTGTCTAAATTACTATAAAATTAGCCACTTAACTAATAATTATAAATTTCATCTTTTGCACCTTGCATTTTTATAACCAATGAAATCTACAACAAGCAACTGATGGATAATCCGATATTGGTCGCATTTAATGGCATGGTAGCAAAGTTTTCATCACATACCTCCTTTGCACCAGAATAAACGCCAGAGACCTGAAATTGCGAGTACACTACAGAAATTGTACTGCCGGTCCCATCAGCATAAAACCATAGTTACACAGGTAATCATCATTATTCACCAAGATAATAAATATTATTCGGTAGAATAGCGTTCTCAGGTGGTCAGTAAAATTGTCTTCAACAAGATGTCTGCGCATCTCGTCTGCTAGCCCTACATAACTGCTCTCGACCGAAACTATTTATTGAATGTTCACCAAGGTGGGCGTGGAGACAAAATGACGTCTTTTGATATTAGCTACCTGAGCCACATGGTCAAAACGTTCAAGTAGCATAGCGAAACCACCCTGCCCACGTAATGTGGACGATGCAGCTTCCAGCCAGAGCAAACTTGGGACCATCGACTACCAAATGAAGAATACTGAACTGCTTTTCTGGCAGGCCTATATACTGCACGGATATGGGTGATTTCAGACACAAAAAAAGCCGCTCTTGAGCGACTCGATTTGCATACGGTGTGGTGCCGAAGGCCGGACTCGAACCGGCACGTATTTCTACGGTTGATTTTGAATCAACTGCGTCTACCGATTTCGCCACTTCGGCACTGAAGAGGTATGCGGAAAACGTTGTGGATTATACCTGTCACGCGCCACCATGCAAGCGCCAGCTTGCTCGCACCTCGCTAAGTGCTGAAATTTTCAGCATTGCATTCCGCGATGTGTAACCTTTGTCACACTCCAGGCACCCCGCCCTACCATGCTCTACACTTCCCAGACAACACCAGAGAAGGACAAAAATATGTCGATGATAAAAAGCTATGCCGCAAAAGAGGCTGGCGGCAAACTGGAAGTTTATGAGTACGATCCCGGTGAACTGAAACCACAAGATGTCGAAGTGCAGGTGGATTACTGCGGGATCTGCCATTCCGATCTGTCGATGATCGACAACGAATGGGGATTTTCACAGTATCCGCTGGTTGCCGGGCATGAGGTGATTGGGCGCGTGGTGGCGCTCGGGAGCGCCGCGCAGGATAAAGGTTTGCAGGTCGGTCAGCGTGTCGGGATTGGCTGGACGGCGCGTAGCTGTGGTCACTGCGACGCCTGTATTAGCGGTAATCAGATCAACTGTGAGCAAGGTGCGGTGCCGACGATTATGAATCGTGGCGGCTTTGCTGAGAAGTTGCGTGCGGACTGGCAATGGGTGATTCCACTGCCAGAAAATATCGACATTGAATCTGCCGGGCCACTGTTGTGCGGCGGTATCACGGTCTTTAAACCACTGTTGATGCACCATATCACTGCCACCAGCCGCGTTGGGGTAATTGGTATTGGCGGGCTGGGGCATATCGCTATAAAACTTCTGCACGCAATGGGATGCGAGGTGACGGCCTTTAGTTCGAATCCGGCGAAAGAGCAGGAGGTGCTGGCGATGGGTGCCGATAAAGTGGTGAATAGCCGCGATCCGCAGGCACTGAAAGCACTGGTGGGGCAGTTTGATCTCATTATCAACACCGTCAACGTCAGCCTCGACTGGCAGCCTTATTTTGAGGCGCTGACGTATGGCGGTAATTTCCATACAGTCGGCGCGGTCCTCACGCCGCTGTCTGTTCCGGCCTTTACGTTAATTGCGGGCGACCGCAGCGTCTCTGGTTCAGCAACAGGTACACCTTATGAGCTGCGTAAGCTGATGCGCTTTGCCGCCCGCAGCAAGGTTGCACCGACTACCGAACTGTTCCCAATGTCGAAAATTAACGACGCCATTCAGCATGTACGCGATGGTAAAGCGCGCTACCGAGTGGTCCTGAAAGCAGATTTTTGAAAATCATTCGCAGCGCT
The DNA here is from genome assembly GCF_002965045.1 of Escherichia sp. MOD1-EC6300. Taxonomy (NCBI): domain Bacteria; kingdom Pseudomonadati; phylum Pseudomonadota; class Gammaproteobacteria; order Enterobacterales; family Enterobacteriaceae; genus Escherichia; species Escherichia sp. MOD1-EC6300. The sequence goes on from NZ_PTRH01000008.1 coordinate 117,963, forward strand.
GATCTGAGGCGCTGCCCTCTTTCGCACATATTCTGTTTTGTCTTATCGCCAGCACAGCCTGCCGACATTGTTCGGTGACATTGGCAATATCATGGTTGATATCAATGCGCACAATATCCTGTTCATCTGCTTGTGGACGCTCCAGCGCCTCAAACTGACTTTTTAGTAACGCTACCGGCATAAAATGCCCAGCCCGACGCTGCATTCTCGCGAGAATAGTTTCATAATCGCCATCTAACCAGAGGAAATGAACATGGGGGCTACCCTTGCGTAAAATATCACGATACTGTTTTTTTAATGATGAACAGACAATAAATCCTGTTTCATTCTTTTTATAAAGACTGTATGAAGCATCATTTAAGCGTTCCAGCCAGGGAAGTCGATCTTCATCAGATAATGGAATGCCTTGCGACATTTTATCTATATTTTTGGCTGGATGAAGATCGTCACCATCAATAAATTTCGCAGACAATAACGCGGCAACCTTGCTACCAATTAATGTTTTACCACTCCCTGATACGCCCATCAAAATAAAGCTTTCACCCGCCATTTAAAATCTCCTGAATCATCTTACCTGCGGCGATACTACGCCTGGCGGCATAATAATTTCACGTTTTTTTATTTCTGTTGATAAGAATTACAAGGCACATCACGTTATGCGTAACATAGTAATGTAACAATTTTCTGACGTGATCTTCATCACAAATAATGACAATTAAAACCGCTTAAATGCTTCCGAGGTGTCTACCTGACCAGTGAGGAATTTATGCAAGTGAAAACACAGTCCTGCGTTGTTGCGGGCAAGAAAACTGTTGCCGTTACCGAGCAGACGATAGATTGGAATAATAATGGAACATTAGTACAAATAACCCGAGGTGGAATTTGCGGTTCCGATTTACATTATTATCAGGAAGGAAAAGTAGGTAATTTCATGATAAAGGCACCGATGGTGTTAGGTCATGAAGTTATCGGTAAAGTTATTCATAGCGACTCATCAGAATTACATGAAGGGCAAACGGTAGCCATTAATCCGTCTAAACCTTGCGGTCACTGCAAATACTGCATTGAACATAACGAGAATCAGTGTACAGAGATGCGTTTTTTTGGCAGTGCCATGTATTTCCCTCATGTTGATGGTGGCTTTACCCGTTATAAAATGGTCGAAACGTCGCAATGTGTCCCTTATCCGGCCAAAGCTGACGAAAAGGTTATGGCTTTTGCCGAACCTTTAGCCGTCGCGATTCATGCCGCACATCAGGCCGGCGAGTTACAGGGCAAGCGAGTATTTATTTCCGGTGTTGGGCCCATTGGCTGCCTGATTGTCAGTGCTGTGAAAACACTGGGGGCCTCGGAAATTGTCTGTGCCGATGTGAGTCCCCGTTCCCTTTTGCTGGCCAAAGAGATGGGGGCGGATGTGCTCGTAAACCCACAAAACGACGACATGGATCACTGGAAAGCGGAAAAAGGCTATTTCGATGTCAGCTTTGAAGTGTCCGGTCATCCTTCATCAGTGAATACCTGTCTGGAGGTCACTCGTGCACGCGGCGTAATGGTGCAGGTAGGTATGGGAGGCGCGATGGCAGAATTCCCAATGATGACGTTGATTGGTAAGGAGATTTCACTCAAAGGCTCTTTCCGTTTTACCAGCGAATTTAATACCGCAGTGTCATGGCTGGCGAATGGCGTTATCAATCCACTGCCTTTACTGAGTGCTGAATATCCCTTCACTGACCTGGAAGAGGCGCTACGTTTCGCCGGTGATAAAACCCAGGCAGCAAAAGTCCAGCTTGTTTTCTAAGAGATAAATAAAGGAATAATACAATGAACGATCTATTTTCACTGGCAGGAAAAAATATCTTGATTACCGGTTCAGCACAGGGCATTGGCTTTTTACTGGCAACCGGCCTGGGTAAATATGGCGCACAAATAATTATTAATGATATTACTGCCGAACGCGCAGAACTTGCTGTAAAAAAACTCCACCAGGAGGGTATTCAGGCCGTTGCCGCACCTTTTAATGTTACTCATAAACATGAAATTGATGCCGCCGTTGAACATATCGAAAAGGACATCGGCCCCATTGATGTGCTGGTGAATAACGCCGGTATCCAGCGCCGTCATCCTTTTACTGAGTTCCCTGAACAAGAGTGGAATGATGTGATCGCAGTAAACCAGACCGCCGTGTTCCTGGTGTCGCAAGCGGTAACTCGTCACATGGTTGAACGCAAGGCAGGTAAAGTTATTAATATTTGCTCGATGCAAAGCGAACTGGGACGTGACACCATCACCCCTTATGCCGCATCGAAAGGGGCGGTAAAAATGCTCACCCGCGGCATGTGCGTCGAGCTGGCGCGCCACAATATTCAGGTCAACGGTATTGCGCCGGGCTATTTCAAAACAGAAATGACTAAAGCACTGGTTGAGGACGAAGCCTTCACCGCCTGGTTGTGCAAACGGACCCCCGCCGCACGCTGGGGAGATCCGCAGGAACTGATTGGTGCTGCGGTGTTCCTTTCTTCAAAAGCCTCTGATTTCGTAAACGGCCACCTGTTGTTTGTTGATGGCGGCATGTTAGTGGCTGTTTAACACCTACTACCCTACGTGCAGCGCGAAAGCGCTGCTTTTCTGGCACTAATAAGAGATAAAGACTATGCCATTAATCATTATTGCGGCAGGCGTCGCGCTGCTTCTTATCCTGATGATCGGCTTTAAAGTTAACGGCTTTATTGCCCTCGTTCTGGTAGCTGCCGTCGTCGGATTTGCCGAAGGGATGGATGCACAGGCCGTCCTGCACTCTATACAAAATGGTATCGGCAGCACGCTCGGCGGGCTGGCAATGATCCTCGGTTTCGGGGCCATGTTAGGCAAGCTGATTTCTGATACGGGTGCGGCACAACGTATCGCCACTACGCTGATTGCTACTTTTGGTAAAAAACGCGTGCAATGGGCGCTAGTGATCACCGGTCTGGTTGTGGGCCTCGCCATGTTTTTTGAAGTGGGTTTTGTCCTGCTGTTGCCGTTGGTATTTACCATCGTAGCATCATCAGGATTACCCCTGTTGTATGTTGGCGTACCAATGGTAGCAGCGCTCTCTGTAACCCACTGTTTTCTGCCGCCACATCCAGGGCCTACTGCCATCGCGACTATCTTTGAGGCTAATCTCGGAACGACTTTACTGTATGGATTTATCATTACCATTCCGACAGTTATTGTCGCAGGACCGCTGTTTTCTAAACTGCTAACTCGCTTTGAGAAAGCACCACCGGAAGGCTTATTTAATCCTCATCTGTTTAGCGAAGAGGAGATGCCCTCCTTCTGGAACAGTATTTTCGCTGCCGTGATCCCGGTCATCCTGATGGCTATCGCCGCCGTTTGTGAAATTACGTTACCGAAAACTAACACCGCGCGCCTCTTCTTTGAATTTGTCGGTAACCCTGCCGTTGCGCTGTTTATTGCCATTGTTATTGCGATTTTCACACTGGGCCGACGTAATGGACGCACCATCGAGCAAATCATGGATATCATTGGGGATTCTATAGGCGCTATCGCGATGATTGTGTTTATTATCGCTGGCGGCGGCGCGTTTAAGCAGGTATTAGTAGATAGCGGTGTCGGGCAGTATATTTCACACTTAATGACCGGAACTACACTTTCGCCGTTATTGATGTGCTGGACTGTTGCGGCGCTGTTGCGTATCGCTCTGGGCTCTGCCACCGTCGCGGCCATTACCACCGCGGGTGTGGTGTTGCCGATTATCAACGTTACCCATGCCGATCCCGCTTTAATGGTACTGGCAACCGGTGCGGGCAGCGTGATCGCGTCACACGTAAACGACCCTGGCTTCTGGCTATTTAAAGGGTATTTTAATCTGACGGTTGGTGAAACGTTGCGTACCTGGACGGTGATGGAAACCCTTATTTCTATTATGGGTTTGCTGGGCGTGTTAGCCATTAACGCCGTATTGCACTGAAAGAATAAAATATTGTGATGTAGTTTCGGGGGAAGATTGAAGATTCCCCCGACGTTGGGAGAAGTTATGCGCAATCACAGAATTTCTTTACAGGATATCGCTACGCTGGCTGGCGTAACAAAAATGACCGTGAGTCGTTATATCCGCTCGCCGAAAAAGGTGGCAAAGGAAACAGGCGAGCGCATCGCCAAAATTATGGAAGAGATCAATTATATCCCTAATCGCGCTCCCGGCATGTTGTTGAATGCACAAAGTTATACCCTCGGTATCTTGATTCCGTCATTTCAAAATCAACTCTTCGCTGACATTCTCGCGGGAATAGAATCCGTCACCTCTGAGCATAATTATCAGACCCTTATTGCTAATTACAATTACGATCGCGATTCCGAAGAAGAGTCGGTGATTAACCTGCTCTCTTATAACATTGACGGGATTATTCTTTCGGAAAAATATCACACCATCAGGACGGTGAAATTTCTGCGTTCAGCCACCATTCCGGTCGTGGAATTGATGGATGTACAGGGAGAACGGCTGGATATGGAGGTCGGTTTTGATAATCGGCAGGCCGCTTTTGACATGGTGTGTACCATGCTGGATAAGCGAGTCAGGCGCAAAATTCTGTATCTCGGTTCCAAAGATGACACCCGCGATGAACAGCGTTATCAGGGGTATTGCGATGCGATGATGCTGCATAATCTTTCCCCGTTACGCATGAATCCACGCGCCATCTCATCCATTCATTTAGGAATGCAATTAATGCGTGATGCCCTTAGCGCAACCCCGGATTTAGACGGTGTATTTTGCACCAATGACGATATTGCGATGGGTGCGCTTCTGCTGTGCCGCGAGCGAAACCTCGCCGTGCCAGAACAAATTTCCATTGCGGGTTTTCATGGGCTGGAGATTGGCAGGCAAATGATCCCAAGCCTCGCCAGCGTAATTACTCCCCGTTTTGATATTGGTCGGATGGCCGCCCAAATGTTGCTGAGCAAAATTAAAAATAACGATCACAACCACAACACTGTTGACCTCGGGTATCAGATTTATCACGGTAACACGCTTTAGGTTATTTTCTCTTCATTACACGTATTCTCTTTGCCGGACGTTGCCTATACTCCAGGCAGGAAACTGGAGGATATCTCATGAGCGAACCCCTGTTAATTGCCCGCACGCCGGACACAGAACTGTTTTTACTGCCGGGAATGGCTAACCGTCACGGGCTGATTACTGGCGCAACGGGGACGGGTAAAACCGTTACGCTGCAAAAACTGGCAGAGTCATTGTCGGAAATCGGTGTTCCGGTGTTTATGGCCGATGTGAAAGGTGATTTAACGGGAGTAGCGGAGGAAGGTACATCTTCGGAAAAACTGCTCGCAAGGCTTAAAAATATCGGCGTCAATGACTGGCAACCACATGCTAATCCGGTGGTGGTGTGGGATATCTTTGGCGAGAAAGGCCATCCGGTGCGGGCGACGGTTTCAGACCTGGGGCCGCTGTTGCTGGCGCGACTGTTGAATCTCAACGATGTGCAATCTGGCGTGCTGAATATTATCTTCCGCATTGCTGACGATCAGGGGCTGTTGCTGCTCGACTTTAAAGATTTGCGGGCGATTACCCAGTACATCGGCGATAACGCCAAATCCTTCCAGAATCAGTACGGTAATATCAGTAGCGCATCGGTTGGTGCCATCCAGCGCGGGCTGTTATCGCTGGAACAGCAAGGCGCAGCACACTTCTTTGGTGAGCCGATGCTGGATATCAAAGACTGGATGCGTAGCGATACCAACGGTAAAGGCGTTATCAATATCCTCAGCGCCGAGAAGCTTTATCAGATGCCGAAACTGTACTCCGCCAGCCTGCTGTGGATGCTTTCAGAGTTATATGAACAATTGCCTGAAGCGGGCGATCTGGAGAAACCAAAACTGGTGTTTTTCTTCGACGAAGCACATCTGCTGTTTAACGATGCACCGCAGGTACTGCTGGATAAGATTGAGCAGGTGATAAGGCTTATTCGCTCAAAAGGCGTGGGCGTCTGGTTCGTTTCGCAAAACCCGTCAGATATTCCGGATAATGTGCTCGGGCAGCTCGGTAATCGCGTTCAACACGCTTTGCGGGCTTTTACGCCCAAAGATCAGAAAGCAGTAAAAGCTGCGGCGCAAACCATGCGGGCCAATCCGGCGTTTGATACCGAAAAGGCGATTCAGGAACTGGGGACCGGCGAGGCGTTAATCTCGTTTCTCGATGCGAAAGGAAGCCCTTCAGTGGTGGAACGGGCGATGGTGATTGCCCCCTGTTCACGAATGGGGCCGGTGACGGAAGATGAGCGTAACGGCCTGATTAATCACTCCCCGGTGTATGGCAAGTACGAGGATGACGTGGACCGGGAATCCGCCTATGAAATGTTGCAAAAAGGCTTTCAGGCCAGTACCGAGCAGCAAAATAATCCTCCCGCGAAAGGGAAAGAGGTGGCGGTGGATGACGGTATTCTTGGTGGATTGAAGGATATTTTGTTTGGCACTACCGGACCACGCGGCGGGAAGAAAGATGGTGTGGTGCAAACAATGGCGAAAAGCGCCGCCCGCCAGGTGACGAATCAGATTGTGCGTGGTGTGCTGGGGAGTTTGCTGGGGGGGAGAAGAAGGTAAGTCAGGTGCGATTTGTCTTTGCCTGATGCGACGCTGGCGCGCCTTATCATGCCTACACTACTGCAATATATTGAATTTTCATGATTTTTCAGGCATGAACGAAGCACACTTTGCTAACAATAATAAAGGGAGCTTTCGCTCCCTTTATTCGTTCATCAGGTTACGATTTTCTCATTAACAGCCACAGGCTGATTAAGAAGAAGCTGGCGCTTGGCAGCAACGCGCCGATAATCGGCGGGATGCCGTAAACCAACGTCAGCGGGCCGAAGATCTGGTCCAGTACGTAGAAGACAAAACCGAAGCTGATACCGGTGACCACACGCACGCCCATCGGTACGCTACGCAGTGGGCCAAAGATAAACGACAGCGCCATCAGCATCATCACCGCCACGGATAGCGGCTGGAAGATTTTGCTCCACATGTTGAGCTGATAACGTCCGGCATCCTGACCGCTCGACTTCAGATACTTCACATAGTTGTGCAAACCACTGATGGAGAGGGCATCCGGGTCCAGTGCCACCACGCCCAGTTTGTCCGGCGTGAGGTTGGTTTTCCAGGTACCGCTCACCGTCTGTGAACCAGTGATCTGTTTCGGATTGGTCAGATCAGATTCATCAACCTGCGACAGACGCCAGACTTTATGTTCCGGGTCAAACTTCGCGGTAGCGGCATAGCGTACAGATTGCAGACGACGATTCTCATTAAAGGCATAGATACTGATGCCACCTAACTCTTCGTCACCTTTAACCCGCTCAATGTAGACGAAGTTGTTGCCATCTTTTGCCCATAAGCCTTGCTGGGTAGAGAGCAACGAGCCACCGTACATCGCCTGCGCACGGTAGTTACGCGCCATCTGCTCGCCCTGCGGTGCGACCCATTCGCCAATCGCCATCGTCAACAAGACCAGCGGAATGGCGGTTTTCATCACCGACAGCGCCACCTGCATACGGGTAAAACCAGAAGCCTGCATGACCACCAGTTCGCTGCGCTGTGCCAGCATCCCCAACCCAAGTAATGCACCCAGCAGGGCCGCCATCGGGAAGAAGATTTGCACATCTTTCGGCACGCTCAGCAAGGTATACATTCCTGCGCCTAACGCGTCGTAACTCCCCTGCCCGGCTTTTTTCAGCTGATCGACAAACTTGATAATGCCCGACAGCGACACCAGCATGAACAGCGTCATCATGATGGTGGTGAAAATAGTTTTACCGATATAGCGGTCAAGTACGCCAAAAGGTTGCATCACACCGCTCCTTTACGCGAAAAACTGGCGCGCAGGCGGCGGACCGGCACGGTGTCCCAAAGGTTGAGAACAATCGCCAAAGCCAGATAAATCAGGTTTACGGTCCACATCCACAGCGTCGGGTCCAGCTTACCTTTACCGCCGTTCGATTTCAGGGAGGTCTGGATCAGGAAGAACAACAGATACAGCAGCATGGCTGGCAGCATCGACAGTACGCGCCCCTGACGCGGGTTAACCACGCTCAGCGGAACGACCATAAGCGCCATCATAAACACGGTGAATACCAACGTGATACGCCAGTTCAGTTCTGCGCGGGCACGATCGGTGTCAGTGTTCCACAATGTGCGCATGTCCATCTGGTCGGTATCGTTCGGGTCGAGCGCCACCGCCTGGTGACCAATGATCGCCTGATAATCCTGGAAGTCCGTAATGCGGAAATCGCGTAACAGTGCAGTGCCTTCGAAGCGCGTTCCCTGGTTGAGAGTGACGACCTGGGAGCCGTCGCGCAGCTGGGTTAAATGTCCGGAATCGGCCACCACCACAGAAGGACGTGCATTACCTTTTGGTCGAATTTGCGCGAGGAACACATCTTTGAAATCGCTGCCGTCAACGCTTTCGATGAACAGCACCGAGCTGCCATTAGTCGCTTGCTGGAATTGCCCTTGCGCCAGCGCCGCCATGCCAGGGTTCGCTTTCGCTTCTGCTAACACTTCATCCTGATGTCGCGATGACCACGGTCCCGCCCACATCACGTTAACCGCCGCGACGATTGCCGTGAATACCGCAAGGATCATTGCCGCTTTCACCAGAACCGCTTTGCTCAAGCCGCAGGCATGCATTACCGTAATTTCACTTTCGGTATACAGTTTGCCCAGCGTCATCAGCAGCCCGAGGAACAGGCTTAATGGCAGGATAAGCTGCGCCATTTCCGGCACGCCCAACCCGAGAAGGGAGAGCACCAGATTCGCCGGAATATCGCCGTCAACCGCTGCGCCGAGGATCCTCACTAACTTTTGACAGAAGAAGATCAAAAGCAAGATGAAGAGTATCGCCAGCTGGCTTTTGAGCGTCTCCCGCACCAGATATCTTATGATTATCACTTTAAATACGCCCGTAAAAACTCGTCTTTTGCAGGATTTTAGCTTGTTTCATGGCTTAAACGTCATTTATTCTCTTGAGTCGTCGAAATCGTCGCTAAGATAATTATACTCAACGGATTCACCTCTCAGATTTTGTTCTGACGTGCCAATGCCGTAATAACGTTAAGATTAACACGAAGTCATCGCAACAGCGGACATGAGTTACGAAAGCTTGCAATTCTATCTGTAGCCACCGCCGTTGTCTTTAAGATTCAGGAGCGTAGTGCATGGAGTTTAGTGTAAAAAGCGGTAGCCCGGAGAAACAGCGGAGTGCCTGCATCGTCGTGGGCGTCTTCGAACCACGTCGCCTTTCTCCGATTGCAGAACAGCTCGATAAAATCAGCGATGGGTACATCAGCGCCCTGCTACGTCGGGGCGAACTGGAAGGAAAACCGGGGCAGACACTGTTGCTGCACCATGTGCCAAACGTGCTTTCTGAACGCATCCTCCTTATTGGTTGCGGCAAAGAACGTGAGCTGGATGAGCGTCAGTACAAGCAGGTTATTCAGAAAACCATTAATACGCTGAATGATACTGGCTCGATGGAAGCGGTCTGCTTTCTGACTGAACTGCACGTTAAAGGCCGTAACAACTACTGGAAAGTGCGTCAGGCTGTCGAGACAGCAAAAGAGACGCTCTACAGTTTCGATCAGTTGAAAACGAATAAGAGCGAACCGCGTCGCCCGCTGCGTAAGATGGTCTTCAACGTGCCGACCCGCCGTGAACTGACTAGCGGTGAGCGCGCGATCCAGCACGGTCTGGCGATTGCCGCCGGGATAAAAGCAGCGAAAGATCTCGGTAATATGCCGCCGAATATCTGTAACGCCGCTTATCTCGCCTCTCAGGCGCGCCAGCTGGCTGACAGCTACAGCAAGAATGTCATCACCCGCGTTATCGGCGAACAGCAGATGAAAGAGCTGGGGATGCATTCCTATCTGGCGGTCGGTCAGGGTTCGCAGAACGAATCGCTGATGTCGGTGATTGAGTACAAAGGCAACGCGTCGGAAGATGCTCGCCCAATCGTGCTGGTGGGTAAAGGTTTAACCTTCGACTCCGGCGGTATCTCCATCAAGCCTTCAGAAGGCATGGATGAGATGAAGTACGATATGTGCGGTGCGGCGGCGGTTTACGGCGTGATGCGTATGGTCGCGGAGCTGCAACTGCCGATTAACGTTATTGGCGTGCTGGCAGGCTGCGAAAACATGCCTGGCGGACGTGCCTATCGTCCGGGCGATGTGTTAACCACCATGTCCGGTCAAACCGTAGAAGTGCTGAATACCGACGCCGAAGGCCGCCTGGTACTGTGCGATGTGTTAACTTACGTTGAGCGTTTTGAGCCGGAAGCGGTGATTGACGTGGCGACGCTGACCGGTGCCTGCGTTATCGCGCTGGGCCATCACATTACCGGTCTGATGGCGAACCACAATCCGCTGGCCCATGAGCTGATTGCTGCATCTGAACAATCCGGTGACCGCGCATGGCGTTTACCGCTGGGTGACGAGTATCAGGAACAGCTGGAGTCCAATTTTGCCGATATGGCGAACATTGGCGGTCGTCCTGGCGGGGCGATTACCGCAGGTTGCTTCCTGTCGCGCTTTACCCGTAAGTACAACTGGGCACACCTGGATATCGCCGGTACCGCCTGGCGTTCTGGTAAAGCAAAAGGCGCAACCGGTCGCCCGGTGGCGTTGCTGGCACAGTTCCTGCTCAACCGCGCCGGGTTTAACGGCGAAGAGTAATTGCATCAGGCTGTGTTGTTATTGTCGGATGCGGCGTGAATGCCTTATCCGACCTACACAGAGTACCGGACCCGTAGGCCTGATAAGACGCGACAGCGTCGCATCAGGCAATTCGGCGTTTATCTGATGTGTATTTAAATCCACCACAAGAAGCCCCATTTATGAAAAACGCGACGTTCTATCTTCTGGACAATGACACCACCGTCGATGGCTTAAGCGCCGTTGAGCAACTGGTGTGTGAAATTGCCGCAGAACGTTGGCGCAGCGGTAAGCGCGTGCTCATCGCTTGTGAAGATGAAAAGCAGGCTTACCGACTGGATGAAGCCCTGTGGGCGCGTCCGGCAGAAAGCTTTGTTCCGCATAATTTAGCGGGAGAAGGACCGCGCGGCGGTGCGCCGGTGGAGATCGCCTGGCCACAAAAGCGTAGCAGCAGCCCGCGCGATATATTGATTAGTCTGCGAACAAGCTTTGCAGATTTTGCCACCGCTTTCACAGAAGTGGTAGACTTCGTTCCTTATGAAGATTCTCTGAAACAACTGGCGCGCGAACGCTATAAAGCCTACCGCGTGGCTGGTTTCAACCTGAATACGGCAACCTGGAAATAATGGAAAAGACATACAACCCACAAGATATCGAACAGCCGCTTTACGAGCACTGGGAAAAGCAGGGCTACTTTAAGCCTAATGGCGATGAAAGCCAGGAAAGTTTCTGCATCATGATCCCGCCGCCGAACGTCACCGGCAGTTTGCATATGGGTCACGCCTTCCAGCAAACCATCATGGATACCATGATCCGCTATCAGCGTATGCAGGGTAAAAATACCCTGTGGCAGGTCGGTACTGACCACGCCGGGATCGCTACCCAGATGGTAGTTGAGCGCAAGATTGCCGCAGAAGAAGGTAAAACCCGTCACGACTACGGCCGCGAAGCTTTCATCGACAAAATCTGGGAATGGAAAGCGGAATCCGGCGGCACCATTACCCGTCAGATGCGTCGTCTCGGTAACTCCGTCGACTGGGAGCGCGAACGCTTCACGATGGACGAAGGCCTGTCCAATGCGGTGAAAGAAGTTTTCGTTCGTCTGTATAAAGAAGACCTGATTTACCGTGGTAAACGCCTGGTAAACTGGGACCCGAAACTGCGTACCGCAATCTCTGACCTGGAAGTGGAAAACCGCGAATCGAAAGGTTCGATGTGGCACATCCGCTATCCGCTGGCTGACGGCGCGAAAACCGCAGACGGTAAAGATTATCTGGTGGTTGCGACTACCCGTCCGGAAACCCTGCTGGGCGATACCGGCGTGGCCGTTAACCCGGAAGATCCGCGTTACAAAGATCTGATTGGCAAATATGTCATTCTGCCGCTGGTTAACCGTCGTATTCCGATTGTTGGCGACGAACACGCCGATATGGAAAAAGGCACTGGCTGCGTGAAGATCACCCCGGCGCACGACTTTAACGACTATGAAGTCGGTAAACGTCACGCCCTGCCGATGATCAACATCCTGACCTTTGACGGTGATATCCGTGAAAGCGCCCAGGTGTTCGATACCAAAGGTAACGAATCTGACGTTTATTCCAGCGAAATCCCGGCAGAGTTCCAGAAACTCGAGCGTTTTGCTGCGCGTAAAGCGGTCGTTGCCGCGGTTGACGCACTCGGCCTGCTGGAAGAAATTAAACCGCACGACCTGACCGTTCCTTACGGCGACCGTGGCGGCGTGGTTATCGAACCGATGCTGACCGACCAGTGGTACGTACGTGCCGACGTGCTGGCGAAACCGGCGGTTGAAGCGGTTGAGAACGGCGACATTCAGTTCGTACCGAAGCAGTACGAAAACATGTACTTCTCCTGGATGCGCGATATTCAGGACTGGTGTATCTCTCGTCAGCTGTGGTGGGGTCACCGTATCCCGGCATGGTACGACGACGCGGGTAACGTTTATGTTGGCCGCAACGAAGACGAAGTGCGTAAAGAAAATAACCTCGGTGCTGATGTTGCCCTGCGTCAGGACGAAGACGTTCTCGACACCTGGTTCTCCTCCGCACTGTGGACCTTCTCTACCCTTGGCTGGCCGGAAAACACCGACGCACTGCGCCAGTTCCACCCAACCAGCGTGATGGTATCTGGTTTCGACATCATCTTCTTCTGGATTGCCCGCATGATCATGATGACCATGCACTTCATCAAAGATGAAAATGGCAAACCGCAGGTGCCGTTCCACACCGTTTACATGACCGGCCTGATTCGTGATGACGAAGGCCAGAAGATGTCCAAATCCAAGGGTAACGTGATTGACCCGCTGGATATGGTTGACGGTATTTCGCTGCCGGAACTGCTGGAAAAACGTACCGGCAATATGATGCAGCCGCAGCTGGCGGACAAAATCCGTAAGCGCACCGAGAAGCAGTTCCCGAACGGCATTGAGCCGCACGGTACTGACGCGCTGCGCTTCACCCTGGCGGCGCTGGCTTCTACCGGTCGTGACATCAACTGGGATATGAAGCGTCTGGAAGGCTACCGTAACTTCTGTAACAAGCTGTGGAACGCCAGCCGCTTTGTGCTGATGAACACAGAAGGTCAGGATTGCGGCTTCAACGGCGGCGAAATGACGCTGTCGCTGGCGGACCGCTGGATTCTGGCGGAGTTCAACCAGACTATCAAAGCGTACCGCGAAGCGCTGGACAGCTTCCGCTTCGATATCGCCGCCGGCATTCTGTATGAATTCACCTGGAACCAGTTCTGTGACTGGTATCTGGAGCTGACCAAGCCGGTAATGAACGGTGGAACAGAAGCCGAACTGCGCGGTACTCGCCATACGCTGGTGACTGTACTGGAAGGTCTGCTGCGCCTCGCGCATCCGATCATTCCGTTCATCACCGAAACCATCTGGCAGCGTGTGAAAGTACTTTGCGGAATCACTGCCGACACCATCATGCTGCAGCCGTTCCCGCAGTACGATGCGTCTCAGGTCGATGAAGCCGCACTGGCCGACACCGAGTGGCTGAAGCAGGCGATCGTTGCGGTACGTAACATCCGTGCAGAAATGAACATCGCACCGGGTAAACCGCTGGAGCTGCTGCTGCGTGGTTGCAGCGCGGATGCAGAACGTCGCGTAAATGAAAACCGTGGCTTCCTGCAAACGCTGGCGCGTCTGGAAAGCATCACCGTGCTGCCTGCCGATGACAAAGGTCCGGTTTCTGTTACTAAGATCGTCGATGGTGCAGAACTGCTGATCCCGATGGCAGGCCTCATTAACAAAGAAGATGAGCTGGCGCGTCTGGCAAAAGAAGTGGCGAAGATCGAAGGCGAAATTAGCCGTATCGAGAACAAACTGGCGAATGAAGGCTTTGTAGCGCGCGCACCAGAAGCGGTCATCGCGAAAGAGCGTGAGAAGCTGGAAGGTTATGCGGAAGCGAAAGCGAAACTGATTGAACAGCAGGCTGTTATCGCCGCGCTGTAATCAACACCGTGATGAAAACGAAGGCCGGAGCATGCTCCGGCCTTTTTTATCTCTTACAGAAATGGTAAAGAAGGCATAACTCCCCGAGAAATACTGGCTAAGAAGCCTTTATCTGGTTGTTCTTCTTTATTGATTAAAGGAAGGTCATCCAAATCGCCCAGCAAATACGTATTTTTTGCCTGCCAGTCAATCATCCATATTTTCAACAGTGGATAAGCCAGACCGCCCGTAATCCCGGATATCACCACCAACGCACACATGCGATAAAGCATACCGTGGTACGTTAAAGTTGAGCGAAAACGAATACGCCCATCATTCAGTGACAGGTTGCTCATAAAATGGTTTCGCAACGACACCGTTAAATAACTGGTGCTAACAGCAATCCCAAAATAATAGATTAACTGCGCGATTATCATTTTACGTTGCATTTCCATAAATTGCTGTAAATTCTCAATGTCATCATTTGCATATACAGAACTATCATACGCATTTAATATTTGATCGAAGATAATATAACCAGCAACAGCGAGAAAAGGCAATAAAGCTAAAAATGCGAGAATGGCATATTTTATACAATACGTAGTATCTAATTTCACCTTGAAACGATGTATACCGAAACTGGTATTGCTCCAGAGAAAACTCATTACCAGACTATATAAAGTACCATTAAAAATACCAATGGAAACAATACCAACTATTGCCATCAGAACCATAGATATAATAACACTACTTGAACTATTGGCATGTAGCATCTTTGTCGAGATAAAGAAAACAGTCCCCATCCCAACGGCCATTAAAATCGGCAAGAAAAAGGTCACCCACCAGAACCCTTTCATAGAGCAATTAAAACTAAATCTTACGCCGTTGAGACTGGTCATTAAGGCCTGATGACGCAGTCCTTTTGCTGCCATAAATATAAGCAAAACCAACAGTAACAAAGTCAAAACACAACCAACAAGCGGCATATCTGCTGACACTGTCATTAAGATTGCGAAATAGAAAAAAACAAAAACAAGACAACTAACAAAAACATTCCCACCGGTAATTCCATAAGAAAATCGTTGTCCGTTAACTTCCATATTAGCATAAAGATAACGCTTACATTTCATTAATGCCCATGGTAAATAGATACCTAACGTTATAATCGTTAACAACACATTCACCACACAAATAAGAAAATACCTCTCACCTGTACCATGAAAAACAAACGAATGGGACGGAACATCCATTTCATTAATAACTTGAGCCATAAAAAATCCCTGAATTAAAAAATCCATTGATATAACTTATATATACAGACAGTAAAATGTTCTGCCACGTTACAATACTCTTATCAGTAATAGGCTGGCAAAAACTTTATTACTTTATAAGTCGCTTGCGCACGTAAGAAGAGAGTGGTATTAAACAAATGTATAATTACTTTATTTTTATTGGGTTAAACTATGAATAACATTGCGCCGCAATCACCTGTAATGCGTCGCCTGACGCTGCAGGATAATCCTGCTATCGCCCGCGTCATTCGTCAGGTATCCGCCGAATACGGTCTTACCGCTGATAAAGGCTACACCGTCGCCGATCCGAATCTTGACGAGCTGTATCAAGTGTATAGTCAGCCTGGCCATGCATATTGGGTAGTTGAGTACGAGGGTGAAGTGGTCGGCGGCGGTGGGATAGCGCCATTAACCGGGAGTGAGTCGGACATTTGCGAACTGCAAAAGATGTATTTTCTTCCGGCTATCCGCGGCAAAGGGCTGGCAAAAAAACTGGCCTTAATGGCGATGGAGCAGGCGCGAGAGATGGGTTTCAAACGCTGCTATCTGGAAACGACAGCTTTTTTAAAGGAAGCCATTGCGCTTTATGAGCACTTGGGCTTTGAGCATATCGACTATGCGCTTGGCTGCACGGGCCATGTCGATTGTGAAGTGCGGATGTTGCGCGAACTCTAAAAAAATGCCCGCGTGTTCAACTCGCGGGCATTCGAACATTAACAACGTACGTTTTGTTTATGCCGGATGTGACATGAATGCCTTATCCGGGCAACAAATTCACCAGGTTGCAGGAACTACCTGGGCCTGATGCGCTACGCTTAATTAGTGGCGAACTCCGTCATCGTCTTCATCGACAAAATCTTCATCGTCGCCATCTTCGCCGTTAGGATCTTCAAAGTAAGTGCCCCAACCGTCATACTCGACGTCAAATTTCTCTGCCAGCGTCATCAGTTGTTCCACCTGAGCATCAATCAGGTCGGCATTCAGGGCGCATTCGCTGAGGATGTCGCAGCAAATCACGATATCACCATCTTCAACTTCCAGCTCTTCCGGATCGGTGACTTCATATCCGAGTTTAAACGCTTCTACCGCTGCTTTCTCCAGCGTTTCAAGGTCGTCTGCGGAAAGATGGTGCTCAATGGTGTACAGCGCATCTGGATCGCTGCCATCTTCCAGTAATTCTTCAATAATCAGACGTGTCTCTTCACGCTGCTCTTCCAGTTGTTCCGGGTTTGCCATGGCTCATTCCTCTTAATGTCCTGCCGATACTCTTATTGTCACACACCACTGACATTGCCTCCACCTTTGTGATAAAGATTTATGCTTTAGACTTGCAAATGAATAACCATACATATAAATTGAATTTTAATTCATTTAGGCGTTAGCCACAGGAGGGATCTATGTCCGGGTTTTATCATAAGCATTTCCTGAAATTACTCGATTTCACGCCAGCTGAACTTAACAGCCTGCTGCAGTTAGCCGCGAAGCTGAAAGCCGATAAGAAAAGCGGTAAAGAAGAAGCCAAACTCACTGGTAAAAACATCGCGCTCATCTTCGAAAAAGACTCGACCCGTACCCGATGCTCTTTCGAAGTTGCCGCATATGACCAGGGTGCTCGCGTTACTTATCTCGGTCCAAGCGGCAGCCAAATTGGTCATAAAGAGTCGATTAAAGACACTGCCCGCGTGCTTGGTCGCATGTATGACGGTATTCAGTATCGCGGCTATGGTCAGGAGATTGTCGAAACACTGGCGGAATACGCTGGCGTGCCGGTATGGAACGGCCTGACCAATGAGTTTCACCCCACGCAGCTGCTGGCGGATCTCCTCACCATGCAGGAGCATTTGCCCGGCAAAGCGTTCAACGAAATGACGCTGGTCTATGCAGGTGACGCACGTAACAACATGGGCAATTCGATGCTCGAAGCTGCAGCGCTTACCGGTCTGGATTTGCGTCTGGTCGCGCCACAGGCGTGCTGGCCAGAAGCTGCGCTGGTTACGGAATGCCGCGCCCTGGCACAACAAAATGGCGGGAATATTACGCTGACGGAAGATGTAGCTAAAGGAGTTGAAGGTGCTGACTTTATCTATACCGATGTATGGGTGTCGATGGGTGAAGCAAAAGAAAAATGGGCTGAACGCATTGCATTACTGCGTGATTATCAGGTGAACAGCAAGATGATGCAGTTGACCGGTAACCCGGAGGTCAAATTCCTCCACTGCCTGCCCGCGTTTCATGACGACCAAACGACGCTTGGCAAAAAAATGGCGGAAGAGTTTGGCCTACATGGCGGAATGGAAGTGACTGATGAGGTCTTCGAATCTGCCGCCAGCATTGTATTTGATCAGGCGGAAAACCGCATGCATACCATCAAAGCGGTGATGGTCGCGACGCTCAGTAAATAATTGACATCTCTATAAAGATGCCGGGAAATACAAAAAATATCCCGGCATCATATTATTTTATGCAGTGTGAGTTCTATTCTTCCACCCCCATTTTTCTATTACTGTTCGTAAATTTTCCGGAGGATTTAATTTTTCTAACTGTTTTTCATTAATATAATTATATATATTGATTTTCCCATCCCGGAGGACTTCCATCATTCTTGTTCTAATTTTTAATTCATTAACCATCTTTTCTTCAAAAATCTTAACGACATAACCCGGAAATTTATTTACAATTTCTTTTGTTTTTTCTTCATCACCATAAACATATCCTAACTCATTAAGATACAGCTGTTCGCCCTCATAACACTTAAGTAATTGATAGAAGTACCACTTAGCAAAATCAGGTTGCTTCATGAAAAAACCCTTCAAAAAAATATCATTTACTAAAATGCTGACAGGCACTTCATTAAATAGCAACTTAACATCATCAAATAACTTTAGTATTAAGCGTGATTTTTCTTGATTGCTTAAGTTAAAATCATTGACATATGCAACCAACTTATCCCAAATCAATTCCTGTAATTTACGGCTATTTTTATAGGGTTCTTTATCGAGATTGAAAAATAAGGTCTCAGCTATTTTAGATTGATTGCAATCAAAATCAATATGACTCATCACGGAGCATGCATGCGTTATCTTTTCAGAATCACCAAAATATTGCATACTTTTATTAAAACACCAATCCAGTATTCTTACATCATTAATATATGGGAATTTTGAAAAAGTCTCCAGAATCGAATCGATGACCGGTGTAAGGTTAACCTTTGCATCATCTAAGGAATCAATAAGAATATGAGACAGATTAACTTTGATTTCATTAATTTCATTGTTACCTACTTTGTCATTATCAATTCCGTGATCATTTAATGCGTAGAGCTTATCTATTTCTTCAAGTATACCATTTTCGCCCAGTAAGTATGAAATCGATTCACTACATACATGAGGCATTAATAGCAGATGTTCGTTCCTTATTGCTAATAATGCATTATTCAATGGTTTCTCTAATAAATCCGCAATCGTAGAATCAACTGAACCTTTACAACTCACCTGCAAGTTATTTAAGTCCTGAGAGTTATTAAACTCCTGAGAATCATTTAACTCCTGTGGATTATTTAACTCCTGCGAATTATTTAAATCCTGTGAATTATTTAACTCCTGCGAATTATTTAACTTCTGACGATTATTTAACTTCTGATGATTATTTAATAGACGAGCTATTTCCTTGTTAGATTCACTTTGGTAACACGCCAGAATCTTGTTAGTAATCAGGTGTAATGAACTCTCATCTTTTCTTTCAAAGGACTTTCCTTCATAACGATTAGTCGAACCATCAGGTTGTTGAAATATAATAGCCGTATGTCCTTGACGAGTCCCCATAGTAGTAATAGTGGAAAGTGTAATTTCTATTTCCACCTTAGATAAATCCGCTCGTTCCCCTTCAGGATTATTCATAACAAACTTCATTATCTCACTGCCATCATTATTTTTGATATAAGATGAGGACTCAATATGAGCCATCATATTTCTTCCCGCTTCGTTGGAGCGTTTGCTAAAATCCACATAACCCAGGGTAAATATTTTTACCAAAAACTCCAAAAATGTCTTAGGATCAAGGATATTTCTTGTATTATCCTGCCCCTCGGCATTACGGGCAAAATTATTCATTCCAACACGCCAGGTATTTAAAACTTCACTTTTTTGTTTAAAATTGTCGGCTAATGTAATGTGTTGAGAATAATTCAAATCTGATATTTTGCTCATGACGAACTCCTTGAGTTAATAAGAACGTCTAAGCATTACAAATTTTACTCACAAAAAAATATCAAAAAACGCTCTTTTCACAAACTCGCCGTAAACCTGGAGTTATTTACGGCGAAAAGTCATCACGCCATCAGCATCTTCACTACTGCTTTGCGAACCTGGGCTGGCGCGCCCACTGCGCACAGCGGTTTATGCACTTCCCCCGGATAAAACACAACAAAATCACCTTCATTAAGGATAACTGTTTTCTCATCAACGCCTTCCGGCAAAAATGCGATGTCTTTGTCTGCTAACCAGTCGGTATCCGGGGTGCCTGCAGGTTGCGTGCTGAAGGTCATGCCTTCCTGACCTTTTAACACAATCTGAATGTCGAGATAGCGGGCATGGTACTCCGCACGGCGAGCTTCGTACGGCTCGGTCATATCTTCCGAGATAAGATAAAACAGACGATTGCCTTCGATATCGTGCTTGCCCTTGGGCGTTTCTGCCGTAACGTTTGCTTTGATATGCTCAATCGCCTGGCGTAACTCCTGGGGTAGCCACGGCTGAAGATTATGAATATTTCCGATGATCATCTTTTCCACTCCTTAATTAAAACAATGTTTCATTTCTATCGTTATACGAAAAGATGATCAATTCCGCCAGCCTTAACGCGTGAATTATTGTCTTATCACAACTTATCGGCAGGCGCGTTCCCGCCTTTCGGATCAAGGCCAGCATCACTCCTTGAGAAGAGTTTTTATCGCTTCCCCCGCCAGGGCAGCTGTTGCACAGAGTTGTTCGATGGAGTGCCCCTCTCGTGCCTTCGCAGAAAGCCCAGACATCACGGTACTCATAAAATCAGTCACACATTGTGCGCTTTGTGGATGCCGCCTTGCGATATAGTCATAAATGGTTGTTTCTGCGGCGTGATAATATTGAACGGCAATATCACGCGCTTGTGGATCATGACTATGAATACCTTCAAGAACCATACAGCCAGCGCAGCCGCCGTTTTGGCTATATCTGCGCGCCGCTTCTTTTAATACCTCAACCAGGCACTCGCCTACGGGATGATCATCACGAAGAATATCGGCAAGCGGAATAGCTTCCGTACCGACATATTCATTGAGTACACGGCTAAATAACCCAGCCTTACTGCCAAAAGCCGCGTAGAGGCTCGGGGGGTTAATACCAAGATAATCAGTGATTTCAGCAACACTGACAGCATCGAAACTTTTTTGGTGAAAAAGCACTTTTGCCGCAGAGACTGCCTGCTCAGGAGCGAAACGTCTGGGACGACCTGGAACGCGAGATTGTTTTTTAGTGACCATTACAAAACTTGTTGACAGAAAGTTAAAACAGTTTTGTAATGCATGTTACATAATAAATCAAGGAGTCCTTATGGGCGCTTTTACAGGTAAGACAGTTCTCATCCTCGGTGGCAGTCGTGGAATCGGTGCTGCTATCGTACGTCGTTTCGTCACCGATGGGGCCAATGTACGATTCACCTATGCGGGGTCGAAAGATGCCGCTGAACGCCTGGCACAAGAGACGGGAGCGACAGCAGTATTCACAGATAGTGCTGACAGAGACGCTGTCATTGATGTCGTTCGTAAGAGCGGCGCATTGGATATCCTGGTGGTAAATGCAGGTATTGGCGTCTTTGGCGATGCCCTGGAATTAAATGCCGACGATATTGATCGCCTTTTCAAAATCAATATTCATGCTCCTTACCATGCCTCTGTTGAAGCCGCCCGGCAGATGCCCGAAGGCGGGCGCATCTTAATCATCGGCTCCGTGAATGGCGATCGTATGCCTGTTGCAGGCATGGCTGCTTATGCCGCCAGTAAATCTGCCCTGCAAGGTATGGCGCGCGGACTGGCCCGTGATTTTGGACCGCGTGGGATCACCATCAACGTCGTCCAGCCAGGGCCAATTGATACCGACGCGAATCCCGCCAACGGGCCAATGCGCGATATGTTGCATGGTTTTATGGCTATCAAAAGACATGGGCAACCGGAAGAGGTCGCTGGTATGGTCGCATGGTTAGCAGGGCCAGAAGCCAGTTTTGTTACCGGTGCGATGCATACCATTGATGGCGCGTTTGGCGCATAACCGACTACGCTCAATTAAGCCCAGCCATTATCCATGATGTCTGGGTTTTGTTTACTCACGTCGTCCCCTAAAAGCGGCTCCCGGTAAATATAAATCTTCTGTTCATGTCGTAAATCTTGAGGATAACCAAATGGTAGAAAGAAACGCTGTTTTCCCTGCTGGCCGACATTCACTGTATGCTGAACATCGTTATTCTGCGGCTATCCGTTCCGGCGATTTGCTGTTTGTTTCCAGGCAAGTAGGAAGTCGAGAAGACGGAACACCTGAACCCAATTTTCAGCAACAAGTCAGACTGGCATTTGATAATTTGCATGCGACCCTGGCAGCTGCGGGATGCACTTTTGACGATATCATTGATGTGACGAGCTTTCATACCGATCCGGAAAAACAATTTGAAGACATCATGACAGTCAAAAATGAAATATTTAGCGCCCCACCTTACCCAAATTGGACGGCGGTGGGTGTTACCTGGCTGGCAGGCTTTGATTTTGAAATTAAAGTGATAGCGCGCATCCCTGAGCTGTAAGCAATAGTTTTAGCCGTGAGTTTTCACACTCCGCCCTATAAGTCGGATGAATGGAATAAAATGCATATCGGATTGGGTGAAATTGAAAAAGAAAAAAGCAGGAAATGTCTGCAATTATTGATACCGAACGACCGTTCCCCTCCAGAATCATAGCAAATAAAAATGCATACACTTTGACTTTTAATTCAAATAAACCGTTTGCGCTGACAAAATATTGCATCAAATGCTTGCGCCGCTTCTGGCTATGAGTATAATGCCGGACAATTTGCCGGGAGGATGTATGGTTCAGTGTGTTCGACATTTTGTCTTACCGCGTCTGAAAAAAGACGCTGGCCTGCCGTTTTTCTTCCCGTTGATCACCCATTCCCAGCCCCTCAATCGAGGGGCTTTTTTTTGCCCAGGCGTCAGGAGATAAAAGATGGCTAATCCGCTATATCAGAAACATATCATTTCCATAAACGACCTTAGTCGCGATGACCTTAATCTGGTGCTGGCGACAGCGGCGAAACTGAAAGCAAACCCGCAACCAGAGCTGTTGAAGCACAAAGTCATTGCCAGCTGTTTCTTCGAAGCCTCTACCCGTACCCGCCTCTCTTTCGAAACTTCCATGCACCGCCTGGGTGCCAGCGTGGTGGGCTTCTCCGACAGCGCCAATACATCACTGGGTAAAAAGGGCGAAACGCTGGCCGATACCATCTCGGTTATCAGCACTTACGTCGATGCGATAGTGATGCGTCATCCGCAGGAAGGTGCGGCGCGCCTGGCCACCGAATTTTCCGGCAATGTACCGGTACTGAATGCCGGTGATGGCTCCAACCAACATCCGACGCAAACCTTGCTGGACTTATTCACCATTCAGGAAACCCAGGGGCGTCTGGACAATCTCCACGTCGCAATGGTTGGTGACCTGAAATATGGCCGCACCGTTCACTCCCTGACTCAGGCGTTAGCGAAGTTCGACGGCAACCGTTTTTACTTCATCGCGCCGGACGCGTTGGCAATGCCGCAATACATCCTTGATATGCTCGATGAAAAAGGGATCGCCTGGAGTCTGCACAGCTCTATTGAAGAAGTGATGGCGGAAGTAGACATCCTGTACATGACTCGCGTGCAAAAAGAGCGTCTGGACCCGTCCGAGTACGCCAACGTGAAAGCGCAGTTTGTTCTTCGCGCCAGCGATCTCCACAACGCCAAAGCCAATATGAAAGTGCTGCATCCGCTGCCTCGCGTTGATGAGATTGCCACCGATGTTGATAAAACGCCGCACGCCTGGTACTTCCAGCAAGCAGGCAACGGGATTTTCGCTCGCCAGGCGTTACTGGCACTGGTTCTGAATCGCGATCTGGTACTGTAAGGGGAAATAGAGATGACACACGATAATAAATTGCAGGTTGAAGCTATTAAACGCGGCACGGTAATTGACCATATCCCCGCCCAGATCGGTTTTAAGCTATTGAGTCTGTTCAAGCTGACCGAAACGGATCAGCGCATCACCATTGGTCTGAACCTGCCTTCTGGTGAGATGGGGCGTAAAGATCTGATCAAAATCGAAAATACCTTTTTGAGTGAAGATCAGGTAGACCAACTGGCTTTGTATGCACCACAAGCCACAGTAAATCGCATCGACAACTATGAAGTGGTGGGTAAATCGCGCCCCAGCCTGCCGGAGCGCATCGACAATGTGCTGGTCTGCCCGAACAGCAACTGTATCAGCCATGCCGAACCGGTTTCATCCAGCTTTGCCGTGCGAAAACGCGCCAATGACATCGCGCTCAAATGCAAATACTGTGAAAAAGAGTTTTCCCATAATGTGGTGCTGGCCAATTAATTGCGGTTGGTAATAAAAGTCTGGCTCCCTATAATGAGCCAGACTTTTTACCGCTGTAATAAAGGAGAAATCATGAGCAAAACTATCGCGACGGAAAATGCACCGGCAGCTATCGGTCCTTACGTACAGGGCGTTGATCTGGGCAATATGATCATCACCTCCGGTCAGATCCCGGTAAATCCGAAAACGGGCGAAGTACCGGCAGACGTCGCTGCACAGGCACGTCAGTCGCTGGATAACGTAAAAGCTATCGTCGAAGCCGCTGGCCTGAAAGTGGGCGATATCGTTAAAACCACCGTGTTTGTGAAAGATCTGAACGACTTCGCAACCGTAAACGCTACCTACGAAGCGTTCTTCACCGAGCACAATGCCACCTTCCCGGCACGTTCTTGCGTTGAAGTTGCCCGTCTGCCGAAAGACGTGAAGATTGAGATCGAAGCGATCGCTGTTCGTCGCTAATCTCTTTCAAAAAGATAATCCAGGTTTCGCGCCTGGATTATCTGATTCAACCACGGAGGGTTGAAGATGGCTAAATCCCGTTTCACAGATAAGCAAATTGCTGAAATTTTACAGCGGTCAAAAGAGGGGGCATCTAATAAGGAGCTTTGTGAACACTATCAATTTAGCGTTAACACGCTGCGGCGCTGGCAAGAACAGCACGCTGACGGCATCAGAAGCGAATTAAAAAAAATAGAATCTAAAGCACAGATCGTCTTTCTGCTTTTCATTGCTATCGTCATTATACTCACGCTTATATTTGGTAAACCTACAGGTGGATGGGCAATACCGCCTTTATTACTCTATTGTGTTTATTATATCCGCCTGTATCGCAACATCTCCGCCAGACATATAAAAAAAGAAGACATTTTTCTCTCTCGTTCTGTTAATAACAGCTATAGCGCCCTTTATAATTTGAGCTGGACGTTTATTTGTTTTTTTATTTTTGCAGTAATCTATTTTTTTATTCAGGTGTTTTCGTAACAGACTGACCTGAAAGAGTATTTCAGGCCAGCTTCATCACTTGCTTACTGCCAGCCGTAACGACGGCTATAGAACCCTTTCACCAACTGGGTTAACGTCATATACCCTGCCAGAATCGCAACCAGCCACGGGAAATAGCTTAACGGCAGCGCCTGCAGTTGCAGATAACTGGCCAACGGCGAAAACGGCAATGCGATCCCGACTATCATCACAATCACGGTCATGATCATTAACGGCCACGATGCACAGCTCTGAATAAACGGTACACGACGGGTACGGATCATATGCACAATCAGCGTTTGCGACAGTAATCCCACCACAAACCAGCCCGACTGGAACAGCGTTTGCGTTTCCGGCGTGTTGGCATGGAATACCCACCACATCAGGCAAAACGTCAGAATATCGAAGATCGAACTGATCGGTCCGAAGAAGATCATAAAGCGCCCCAAATCCGCCGGATTCCAACGCTGAGGCTTTTGAATTTGCTCGTCGTCGACGTTATCAAACGGGATCGCCACCTGTGACACATCGTACAGCAGGTTCTGGATCAGTAAGTGTAAAGGCAGCATCGGCAGGAAGGGCAAGAAAGCACTCGCCACCAGCACGCTGAACACATTACCGAAGTTAGAACTCGCCGTCATTTTTATGTATTTCAGCATGTTGGCGAAATTCCGGCGTCCTTCAATAACCCCCTCCTCCAGCACCATCAGGCTTTTTTCCAGCAGGATGATATCAGCCGCTTCACGGGCAATATCTACCGCACCGTCCACAGAAATGCCGATATCCGCAGCGCGTAAGGCGGGCGCATCATTAATACCATCGCCCATAAAGCCAACCACATGCCCTTCGCGCTTTAGCAAGGTCACGATGCGTTCTTTATGCATCGGCGTCAGGCGAGCAAACAGCGTGGTGCGCTGTGCAAGATTTGCCAGTTCGTCGTCAGATAGCGTTTCAATATCACTACCAATGACCACCTCTCCCGCGTCCAGTCCCACTTCATGGCACACTTTCGCCGCCACTAACTCGCTGTCGCCAGTAAGGATTTTCACGGTAATGCCACTCGCTTTTAATGCCTTCAGTGCCGGAGCTGTTGTCTCTTTCGGCGGATCAAGGAAAGCAATATATCCTTCGAGGATCAGGTCGGATTCATCCGCCCGCTGGTAATCCCCTTCACGTGCTGGCAGGTATTTCGTCGCCACCGCAACCACGCGCAGCCCCTGACGATTCAGCGTATCAGTAACGCGCTTAATCTTACGCAGTATGATGTCATCAAGCGGCACAATCTCACCATTGTGACGCACCTGCGAACACACATTGAGGATTTCCTGCAATGCGCCTTTGCAAACCAGTTGATGATGTTCGGTATTCTCTGCCACTACCACCGACATCCGGCGACGCTCGAAATCAAACGGAATCTCATCAATTTTTTGCCAACGACTGGCCAGCGAGCGCGCTGACTCTTCATCCGTACCTTCGAGCACCGCTGTATCAAGCAGGTTTTTAAGTCCGGTCTGATAATGACTGTTCAACCACGCGCTATGCAGCACGCGTTCGCTGGTTTTACCGGAGATATCGGTATGATTCTCCAGCACAATTTTATCCTGCGTCAGGGTGCCGGTTTTATCAGTGCACAGAATATCCATAGCGCCAAAGTTCTGAATGGCATCCAGATGTTTGACGATCACTTTCTGTTTCGACAGCTTTACGGCACCACGCGCCAGCGTCGAAGTGACAATCATCGGCAACATTTCTGGCGTTAAGCCTACCGCGACCGAAAGTGCGAACAGTGCCGCTTCCCACCAGTCACCTTTGGTGTAACCGTTGATCAGCAACACCACCGGAGCCATCACCAGCATAAAGCGAATCAGCAGCATACTGACGCGGCTAATCCCTTGCTGAAAGGCATTCGGCTCGCTTTCCTGCTCACTAACACGCCCCGCCAGTTGACCAAACCAGGTGTTGGCTCCTGTAGCAATCACCATTGCTTGTGCCGTGCCGCTCACCACGGTGGTGCCCATAAAACACAGGGTGTCGCACTCCAGCGGATTGCTGTGCTCCGGCTGGCGAGTGGTAGCAGCTTTTTCCACGGGCAGAGACTCACCGGTTAACGACGCCTGAGCGACAAACAGATCCCGCGCCTGCAAGATACGTAAATCTGCCGGGATCATATCCCCCGCCGCCAGTTTTATAATATCGCCGGGCACTAGTTGGTCTATCGGAATTTCCAGCCAGCCATTTTCACCTTTATCGTTAATTACGCGCAGTACCGTCGCGGTATTACTGACCATCGCTTTCAGGGCATCTGCCGCTTTGGTGGAACGAGCTTCCTGAATAAAGTTCAGCAACGTAGAAATAGCGACCATTAGCGCGATAACACCTGCGGCAAATAAATCTTCCGTGGCGTAAGAAATAGCACCGAGAATGGTGAGCAAAATATTAAAGGGGTTGCGATAGCAGACCCATAAATGTACCCACCACGGCGACGGTTGTTGCGCGGGTAATTTATTTTCACCATGTTGTTCGCGGGCAGATTCCACTTCCGCCTGATTTAACCCTTCCGGATGGGTATTGAACGTTTTCCATAATTCCTGTTCTGGCATCACCGCCATTTTCAGGCAATGCGCACTTAAGGACGGCGGGACCGCCGTATTCACTGTCTGCTGCGCGCCAGGCAATGGATCGCGATGAACCAGACGGGAAGGTAAATGGCGAATGAGCCGGGTAAAAATTTCTTTAAACATAAGGAGTCCCTCCGCACTGTCTGAAACAGTGCAGAAATGTCTTCAGGCGTGGCGAAGCCTTACCTGAAGGTAATAAAGCTGAGCTGGGACGTTAAAACGTCACGGCCTTACGCATCCGGTAACGCCGTGAAAAGACGGGCTTACCGGAAAAGTTTTAATCTCCGTCGAGGGAGAGGCGTGGGATCAGGTTCCATATAACCTCCGGTAAGTGAAAAAAGCGCCGCAAATAATAAGGAGAATCCAATAATATTCGTGGCATTTATGGCGATATAATACCTACTGGCAACTAAACCAACGATAAACCAGACTTTACCCATTGCTGAATGCACGGGTAAAGTTAGGCTCAAATAATGAAACGCAATTACGGGACAACAGGATGCAAAATCGGCTGACCATCAAAGACATCGCGCGCTTAAGCGGCGTGGGGAAATCTACGGTTTCCCGAGTGCTGAATAACGAAAGCGGCGTGAGTCAGCGCACGCGCGAGCGCGTGGAAGCAGTGATGAATCAGCATGGATTTTCCCCTTCCCGCTCTGCGCGCGCTATGCGTGGGCAAAGCGATAAAGTGGTCGCCATCATTGTTACCCGTCTGGATTCGTTGTCAGAAAATCTCGCCGTCCAAACCATGCTGCCAGCGTTCTATGAACAAGGTTACGACCCGATCATGATGGAAAGTCAGTTTTCTCCGCAATTAGTTGCCGAACATTTGGGGGTGCTGAAACGGCGTAATATCGACGGCGTAGTGCTGTTCGGTTTTACCGGCATAACCGAAGACATGTTAGCCCACTGGCAGTCATCGCTGGTTCTGCTGGCACGTGACGCGAAAGGCTTTGCTTCGGTCTGTTATGACGACGAAGGGGCAATCAAAATCCTGATGCAACGGCTGTATGATCAGGGACATCGTAATATCAGTTATCTCGGCGTACCGCACAGTGACGTGACGACCGGTAAGCGACGTCACGAAGCCTACCTGGCGTTCTGCAAAGCGCATAAACTGCATCCCGTCGCCGCCCTGCCAGGCCTTGCGATGAAGCAAGGCTATGAGAACGTAGCAAAAGTGATTACCCCTGAAACTACCGCGTTACTGTGCGCAACCGACACGCTGGCACTTGGCGCAAGTAAATACTTGCAAGAGCAACGCATCGACACCTTGCAACTGGCGAGCGTCGGTAATACACCGTTAATGAAATTCCTCCATCCGGAGATCGTCACCGTTGACCCAGGTTACGCCGAAGCCGGACGCCAGGCGGCCAGCCAGTTAATTGCGCAGGTAACCGGGCGCAGCGAACCGCAACAAATCATCATCCCTGCCACCCTATCCTGATCGTTTCCTGAACGATAAATTGTGATCTTCGCTGCGTTTCGGGAACGTTCCCGTTTTTTAAATTTTTCCGCGCACTATATTCTGCAGCCAACCAAAAATGTCATCTGCCATGGGGCTTTATGATGAGCAAAATAAACCAAACGGATCTCGATCGGCTGATTGAACTGGTCGGCGGGCGCGGCAATATTGCGACGGTGAGCCACTGTATTACTCGTCTGCGCTTTGTCCTCAACCAACCGGCCAATGCCAGACCGAAAGAAATTGAGCAACTCCCCATGGTGAAAGGCTGTTTCACCAATGCCGGGCAATTTCAGGTGGTAATTGGCACCAACGTGGGTGATTACTATCAAGCGTTGATAGCGACGACCGGACAGGCGCAGGTTGATAAAGAGCAGGTGAAAAAAGCTGCCCGGCAGAATATGAAATGGCATGAGCAGTTGATCTCTCATTTCGCGGAGATCTTCTTCCCGCTGCTGCCCGCGTTGATTAGTGGTGGTTTGATCCTCGGTTTTCGCAATGTGATCGGCGATTTGCCCATGAGCAACGGTCAAACGCTGGCGCAAATGTACCCTTCCCTGCAAACGATCTACGATTTTCTATGGTTGATCGGTGAAGCGATCTTCTTCTACCTGCCGGTCGGAATTTGCTGGTCAGCGGTGAAAAAAATGGGCGGCACGCCGATCCTCGGTATCGTGCTTGGCGTGACGCTGGTTTCCCCACAGTTGATGAACGCTTATCTGCTCGGGCAGCAGCTACCGGAAGTATGGAACTTTGGCATGTTCAGCATCGCCAAAGTGGGCTATCAGGCACAAGTTATTCCGGCACTGTTAGCCGGGCTGGCTCTGGGCGTTATAGAAACTCGCCTTAAGCGTATCGTGCCGGATTACCTCTATCTGGTGGTGGTGCCGGTCTGTTCGCTGATCCTCGCGGTGTTCCTCGCCCATGCGCTGATTGGTCCGTTTGGTCGCATGATTGGCGATGGCGTTGCCTTTGCGGTGCGTCACCTGATGACCGGCAGCTTTGCCCCCATTGGTGCGGCATTGTTTGGCTTCCTTTACGCACCGCTGGTGATCACCGGCGTACACCAGACCACGCTTGCTATAGATTTGCAGATGATTCAAAGCATGGGTGGCACGCCAGTGTGGCCGCTTATTGCGCTGTCGAATATCGCTCAGGGCTCCGCCGTGATAGGCATTATCATTTCCAGCCGCAAGAACAATGAACGCGAGATCTCCGTGCCTGCCGCTATCTCCGCCTGGCTTGGGGTCACTGAGCCTGCAATGTACGGCATCAACCTGAAATATCGCTTCCCGATGCTGTGCGCGATGATTGGTTCTGGTCTGGCAGGATTACTATGCGGTCTGAACGGCGTTATGGCGAATGGCATCGGCGTAGGCGGCCTGCCGGGAATTCTCTCTATTCAACCGAGCTACTGGCAAGTGTTTGCGCTGGCAATGGCTATCGCCATCATCATCCCGATTGTACTCACCTCATTTATCTACCAGCGGAAATACCGCCTGGGTACGCTGGACATTGTTTAATTTTCTTCGGGGCGCAATTGCGCCCCCTCGCATTTGCAGGAATAACGTAATGACGAATCTTCCCCACTGGTGGCAAAACGGCGTTATCTACCAGATTTATCCCAAGAGTTTTCAGGACACCACGGGTAGCGGCACCGGTGATTTAGGTGGCGTTATCCAACGCCTGGACTATCTGCATAAACTGGGCGTCGATGCTATCTGGCTAACCCCCTTTTATGTCTCTCCCCAGGTCGATAACGGATACGACGTAGCGAACTATACGGCGATAGATCCCACTTACGGTACGCTGGACGATTTTGACGAAATGGTGACGCAGGCGAAATCACGCGGCATTCGTATCATTCTCGATATGGTGTTTAACCATACCTCTACCCAACATGCCTGGTTTCGCGAGGCGCTGAGCAAAGAAAGCCCTTACCGCCAGTTTTATATCTGGCGCGATGGTGAACCAGAAACGCCACCGAATAACTGGCGTTCAAAATTTGGCGGTAGTGCGTGGCGCTGGCATGCAGAAAGCGAACAGTACTATTTGCATCTCTTTGCACCAGAACAGGCGGATCTCAACTGGGAGAATCCGGCGGTACGCGCAGAACTGAAAAAAGTCTGTGAGTTCTGGGCCGATCGCGGGGTCGACGGGTTACGCCTGGATGTAGTGAATTTGATCTCTAAAGATCCGCGTTTTCCTAATGACCTGGATGGCGACGGGCGTCGCTTCTACACCGACGGGCCACGAGCACACGAGTTTTTGCACGAGATGAACCGCGATGTGTTTACGCCTCGCGGTTTAATGACCGTGGGTGAAATGTCCTCCACCAGCCTTGAGCATTGCCAGCGATACGCGGCACTAACAGGCAGTGAATTGTCGATGACCTTTAATTTTCATCACCTGAAGGTCGATTATCCCGGTGGTGAAAAATGGACGCTGGCTAAACCTGACTTTGTGGCGTTGAAAGCATTGTTCCGCCACTGGCAACAAGGAATGCACAACGTGGCATGGAATGCCTTGTTCTGGTGTAACCACGATCAGCCGCGCATTGTTTCTCGTTTTGGTGATGAAGGGGACTACCGCGAACCTGCGGCAAAAATGCTGGCGATGGTGCTGCATGGCATGCAGGGAACGCCATATATCTATCAGGGCGAAGAGATTGGCATGACTAATCCACATTTCACGCGCATTACTGACTATCGCGACGTGGAGAGCCTCAATATGTTTGCCGAACTGCGCAACGATGGGCGTGACGCCGAGGAGTTATTGGCAATCCTCGCCAGTAAATCCCGTGACAATAGTCGCACGCCAATGCAATGGAGCAACGGCGATAATGCCGGGTTTACAACGGGTGAACCGTGGATTGGCCTGGGCGATAACTATCAAGAAATCAACGTAGAAGCTGCGCTGGCCGATGAGTCCTCGGTGTTTTATACCTACCAAAAGTTAATCGCACTGCGTAAGCAAGAAGCCGTCCTGACATGGGGCAATTACCAGGATCTGCTGCCAGACAGCCCTGTATTGTGGTGCTATCGCCGTGAATGGAAGGGGCAAACCTTGCTGGTCATTGCCAACCTTAGCCGTGAGATCCAACCCTGGCAGCCAGGGCAAATGCGAGGAAACTGGCAGCTTGTGATGCATAACTACGAAGAAGCCTCAGCACAACCCTGTGCCATGACTTTACGGCCTTTTGAGGCCGTCTGGTGGTTACAGAAGTAAGTATCCGCTAAGCCCCGGTAATACTGGTCATTCCGGGGTTTTGCCTTTCAGTATGTTGTTTTTGTTGATTTTATAATCAACAAATTCATTAAAAAATTTACATAACGCTGTAGCGCCCGTCATCCGTACGCTCTGCTTTTTACTTTGAGCTACATCAAAAAAAGTTCAAACATCCTTGATGCAAAGCACTATATATAGACTTTAAAATGCGTCCCGACCCAATATGTTGTATTAATCGACTATAATTGCTACTACAGCTCCCCACGAAAAAGGTGCGGCGTTGTGGATAAGCGGATGGCGATTGCGGAAAGCACCGGAAAACGAAACGAAAAAACCGGAAAACGCCTTTCCCAATTTCTGTGGATAACCTGTTCTTAAAAATATGGAGCGATCATGACACCGCATGTGATGAAACGAGACGGCTGCAAAGTGCCGTTTAAATCAGAGCGCATCAAAGAAGCGATTCTGCGTGCAGCTAAAGCAGCGGAAGTCGATGATGCAGATTATTGCGCCACTGTTGCCGCGGTTGTCAGCGAGCAGATGCAGGGCCGCAGCCAGGTGGATATCAACGAGATCCAGACCGCCGTTGAAAACCAGCTGATGTCGGGTCCATACAAACAACTGGCTCGTGCTTACATCGAGTACCGTCACGATCGCGATATTGAACGTGAAAAACGCGGTCGCCTGAATCAGGAGATCCGTGGTCTGGTTGAGCAGACCAACGCCTCGTTGCTCAACGAAAACGCCAACAAAGACAGCAAGGTGATTCCAACCCAGCGCGACCTGCTGGCCGGGATTGTGGCTAAACACTATGCACGTCAGCACCTGCTGCCGCGTGACGTGGTGCAGGCGCATGAGCGTGGCGATATTCACTATCACGATCTCGATTACTCGCCGTTCTTCCCGATGTTCAACTGCATGTTGATCGACCTGAAAGGTATGCTGACCCAGGGCTTTAAGATGGGTAACGCCGAGATTGAACCACCGAAGTCGATCTCTACGGCAACCGCGGTAACAGCGCAGATTATTGCTCAGGTCGCCAGTCATATTTATGGCGGCACCACCATTAACCGTATCGATGAAGTGCTGGCACCGTTTGTCACCGCCAGCTACAACAAACACCGCAAGACCGCAGAAGAGTGGAACATCCCGGACGCCGAAGGTTACGCTAACTCTCGTACCATCAAAGAGTGCTACGATGCCTTCCAGTCGCTGGAGTACGAAGTAAACACCCTGCACACCGCCAACGGTCAAACACCGTTTGTGACCTTTGGTTTTGGTCTGGGCACCAGCTGGGAGTCTCGCCTGATTCAGGAGTCTATCCTGCGTAACCGTATCGCGGGCCTCGGTAAAAACCGCAAAACTGCGGTGTTCCCGAAACTGGTGTTTGCGATTCGCGATGGCCTGAACCATAAAAAAGGCGATCCGAACTACGACATCAAACAGCTGGCGCTGGAGTGCGCAAGCAAGCGCATGTATCCGGATATCCTGAACTACGATCAGGTAGTGAAAGTCACCGGTTCGTTTAAAACCCCGATGGGCTGCCGTAGCTTCCTCGGCGTGTGGGAAAATGAAAACGGCGAACAGATCCACGATGGTCGTAACAACCTCGGCGTGATCAGCCTGAACCTGCCGCGCATTGCGCTGGAAGCGAAAGGCGATGAAGCCACCTTCTGGAAGCTGCTGGATGAACGTCTGGTGCTGGCACGTAAGGCGCTGATGACCCGTATCGCTCGTCTCGAAGGCGTTAAAGCGCGCGTGGCCCCGATCCTCTATATGGAAGGTGCTTGTGGCGTTCGTCTGAATGCTGACGACGACGTTTCTGAAATCTTCAAAAACGGTCGTGCGTCTATTTCGCTGGGTTACATCGGCATCCACGAAACCATTAACGCGCTGTTTGGCGGCGAGCATGTGTATGACAACGAGCAGCTGCGCGCGAAAGGTATCGCCATTGTTGAACGTCTGCGTCAGGCGGTGGATCAGTGGAAAGAAGAAACGGGTTACGGTTTTAGCCTTTACAGCACGCCAAGTGAAAACCTGTGCGACCGCTTCTGCCGTCTCGATACCGCGGAGTTTGGCGTGGTGCCGGGCGTGACTGATAAAGGTTACTACACCAACAGTTTCCACCTCGATGTCGAGAAGAAGGTGAACCCGTACGACAAGATCGACTTTGAAGCGCCTTACCCGCCGCTGGCGAACGGTGGCTTCATTTGCTACGGCGAATATCCAAACATTCAGCACAACCTGAAGGCGCTGGAAGATGTCTGGGATTACAGCTATCAGCATGTACCGTATTACGGCACCAATACGCCGATTGATGAGTGTTACGAGTGTGGTTTTACCGGTGAGTTTGAGTGCACCAGTAAAGGCTTCACCTGCCCGAAATGCGGTAACCATGACGCCTCCCGTGTGTCGGTGACTCGCCGCGTGTGCGGATATTTAGGTAGCCCGGATGCGCGTCCGTTTAACGCTGGTAAGCAGGAAGAAGTTAAGCGCCGCGTTAAACATTTGGGAAATGGGCAGATCGGTTAATCTTCACTCTGCGCTAAGCAAATGCCGGATGCGGCGTAAACGCCTTATCCGGCCTACATTTGGCAACGGCTGTAGGCCTGAGGCGTTGATTGCCTGATACCGCCTACACGCGGACTGATAAGCCAGGCGAAATAATGAATTATCATCAGTACTATCCTGTCGACATCGTCAACGGCCCCGGCACTCGCTGCACCCTGTTTGTCTCCGGGTGTGTTCATGAATGCCCCGGTTGCTATAACAAAAGCACCTGGCGGGTAAATTCCGGTCAGCCATTTACCAAAGCAATGGAAGACCAGATCATTAACGATCTGAATGACACCCGCATCAAACGCCAGGGTATTTCCCTCTCCGGCGGCGATCCGCTGCATCCGCAAAACGTGCCGGATATTCTGAAACTGGTACAACGCATCCGCGCCGAATGTCCTAGTAAAGACATCTGGGTGTGGACAGGCTATAAACTCGACGAACTCAACGCTACGCAAATGCAGGTTGTTGATTTGATTAACGTGCTGGTCGACGGCAAATTTATGCAGGATCTAAAAGACCCTTCCCTGATCTGGCGCGGCAGCAGCAATCAGGTGGTGCATCATTTGCGTTAGTCACTCACCCAGTCGGACCTTAATGGCCTCCTGTGGGTTGGCCAGTCGTTCCCTGACAGTGCGTAACAAGGCTTCTTCACTATCACTGACAGTGAGCGTTTTTACCGGCATTCGTCCATTTTCCGCAACGTACTGAAACAGCAGCCGCACTGCTTCAGTAGGCGTGATGTTTAATTTTTCCAGCACCGCATAAGCCTCATTTTTCAGTTTGTCATCCAGGCGGACGTTAAGTGTGGCCATTATGCCTCCGGTAATTATGAAAAGTGTAATGCATTATAGCAGTACATATGCATTACATTCATTTCTGGAAAACGCCTCGCAAAAATGAGGATGACACGCAGGATTATGTCGTGGTGAAGATAGATATTGCGGTGATTTTTCGAAGGGTAAGAAAGCGTTGGGCGGTAACGTTTCACCGCCCAATAAGGAATTAACGATACTTCTGGTGATAGGCGTTGCGGGTCGTTTTCAGTTGCTCTGCGGCAGCCTGCGCTTCTTTTACTTTACCTTCATTAGCCAGCTTCAGCGCGTCGTCTATCTGACCGACCAGAATGTCGAAACCGTGGCGGAAGTCTTTCATCTCCGGGCTGTCTGGCGATTTGCCTTCGAGCTTCGGCGGCGTTGCTTTTTGCGCATCCAGCGCCGCTGCGCGCATTTTGGTTAACGCGTCTTTGACTTGCGCCGCGTTATCGGCTTTTTCGACCACTTTTAAATTGTCGTTGAGGGTTTCCATATTGTCTTCAAGATCAGCGGCAAACGACGCCGAACTGAATACCAACGAGGAGACTGCAAGAATAGCTAACAGGCTTTTGCGCATTGCTCACTTCCTTTTTTATTTACACTTCATCCTTCACACTGCCTCATCGACGGCTACGCTCATTCGACCGGGTCACGTACTACGAGTACGCTCCCCGGCTCTCATTCACTTTCCGTCTCGATGCAGCGCGAATGATTTTGTGTAATTTTTTAGTTTATGGCGCGGCAGGTCGCGCCAGCTTTTTTACTGCCCGGCGATTTTCATCTCCGGCAACAGCACAGAACCACACTGTATATTGCTGCGTGTTTCAATATCGTTACCGACGGTGACAATATTGCGCCACATATCTTTTAAATTACCTGCGATGGTGATTTCGCTAACCGGATACTGAATTTCGCCATTCTCTACCCAGAAGCCCGCAGCACCACGGGAATAATCACCGGTAATGGCACTCACGCCCTGGCCCATCAGCTCCGTCACCACCAGCCCGGTGCCCATCTCTTTGAGCATTTGTTCGAAGCTTAGCCCTTGCCCGGCAATCCGCCAGTTGTGAATACCGCCCGCATGTCCGGTGCTTTTCAGCCCCAGTTTCCGCGCCGAATAGCTGGTCAGCAGCCACTGAGTCAGGATACCATCTTTGACGATATCGCGGCGCTCGGTGCGCACACCTTCGCTGTCGAATGGTGTAGATGCCAGCCCTTTCAGCAAATGCGGATGCTCTTCAATGGTCAGCCAATCCGGCAGAATTTGTTTACCCAGCGAATCCAGCAGGAAGGTGGATTTACGGTAAACCGATCCACCCGCTATCGCCCCCACCAGATGCCCAAAAAGTCCGGTTGCCACTTCATTGGCAAAAATTACCGGCGCTTTCATGGTGGAAAGTTTACGCGGTGACAGGCGCGATAAAGTACGACGAGCACAATCGGCCCCGACCCACTCTGGCGTCTGCAGATCGCTCATCGCGCGACCAATGGTGTAGGCGTAATCACGCTCCATATCGCCATTTTCTTCGGCAATTACGCAGCTTGAGAGTGAATGACGCGTTGAGCAATAACCCTGCAACATGCCGTGGCTGTTGCCAAAAACTTTTACGCCGTAGTGGCTGTTAAAACTGCCACCTTCGGTATTGGTAATACGCTTGTCCGCCTGTAATGCTGCCTGTTCTGCGCGAGCCGCCAGTTCAATAGCTTCATCCGGGGAAACTTCCGCAGGGTGAAACAAGTCGAGATCCGGCGCGTCAAAGGCCAGCAGCTCTTTGTCTGCCACGCCGGCACAGGGATCTGGCGAGGTATAACGGGCAATATCCAGCGCTGCCTGTACGGTGCGGGCAATGGCCTGCGGACTTAAATCGGTAGACGATGCGCTGCCTTTGCGGTTCTGGTGATAAACAGTGATCCCCAGCGCGCCATCGCTATTGAATTCGACATTCTCCACTTCGCCATATCGCGTGCTAACGCTAATGCCGGTGGTCTTGCTGACGGCAACTTCCGCACCGTCCGATTTGCCTGAGGCCAACTCCAGCGCAGTGGAAACTGCTTCTTCCAGAATCTTGCGCTGCGCTTCAACTTGAGAGATTACTTTCATTGCAAGTGCCATAATGTAGAGAGTTTCTCTGAAGTCTAACAGAGAACCGTTTTTCAGTGCGCATCTTAACTGGTAACATTAGCCTCTTTTTTTAAGGAGCCTGAGATGACTAAGCAGCCCGAAGACTGGCTCGACGACGTTCCCGGTGATGACATCGAAGACGAAGACGATGAAATTATCTGGGTCAGTAAAAGTGAAATTAAACGTGATGCCGAGGAGCTAAAACGCCTTGGCGCAGAAATTGTTGATCTGGGGAAAAACGCACTGGATAAGATCCCGTTAGACGCGGATCTGCGTGCGGCTATTGAGCTCGCCCAGCGTATTAAGATGGAAGGTCGCCGCCGCCAGTTGCAGCTCATCGGTAAGATGCTGCGCCAGCGCGACGTAGAACCGATCCGTCAGGCGCTGGATAAGCTGAAAAACCGCCACAACCAGCAAGTGGTGTTGTTCCATAAACTGGAAAACCTGCGCGATCGTCTGATCGAGCAAGGTGATGACGCCATCGCTGAAGTATTGAATCTGTGGCCCGATGCCGATCGTCAGCAACTGCGTACTCTGATCCGCAACGCGAAGAAAGAGAAAGAAGGGAATAAGCCGCCGAAATCCGCGCGCCAGATTTTCCAGTATCTGCGTGAGTTAGCGGAAAACGAAGGGTAATTTTCGTTGTTGATGTGAGTATGGTTTGCCGGATGCGGTGCACCTGTAGGCCTGATAAGACGCATCAAGCGTCGCATCAGGCACTATGCTCAAATGCCGGATGCGGCGTGAACGCCTTATCCGGCCTACACACACTATATCAGGCTGAGGCAGAATTACTGCGCGGCTTCCGCTTTCTTCGCTAGCCCATCCAGCAGTTTCTGATGAATTCCACCAAAACCGCCGTTGCTCATCACCAGAATATGGTCGCCAGGCTGAGCGGTTTTCACCACCATATCTGCCAGCGTATCAACATCGCCACTCCAGTGTGCAGGCTGAACGCAGGCTTCTGCCACTTCTGCGACCTGCCACGGAATATGCGCCGGTTGCAGCAGGAAGACTTCATCGGCACGACCTAATGAAGGTGCCAAATCGTCTTTGCAGATCCCCATTTTCATGGTGTTTGAGCGCGGTTCCAGCACGGCAATAATGCGCGCCGTACCGCCAACTTTGCCGCGCAGCGCAGCCAGCGTTGCCAGAATCGCCGTCGGGTGATGGGCAAAATCGTCATACACCGTCACGCCATTTGCTTCTCCGCGCAACTCCAGACGACGACGAGCGTTAATAAACGAACCCAGCGCGTTAGCAGCATCTGCCGGCGCTACGCCAACATGACGGGCCGCCGCAATCGCCATCAGGCCGTTGTGCATATTATGTTCGCCCACCAGCGACCATTTCACTTCGCCCACTTTTTCGCCATCCAGCAAGACTTCCCATTCGGAAGCGTCAGTGGTCAGCTTTTTCGCCTGCCAGTGCCCCTGCTCGCCCACCAGCTCCTGCTCGCTCCAGCAGCCCATCGCCATGGTTTGTTTCAGGTTGATGTCGTTTTCCGGCCAGATAATACGCCCCTGCCCCGGAACGATACGCACCAGATGGTGGAACTGTTTCTGGATCGCTTTCAGGTCGTCAAAGATATCGGCATGATCGAACTCAAGGTTGTTGAGGATCAGCGTACGCGGGCAGTAATGGACAAATTTAGAGCGTTTGTCGAAGAAGGCGCAGTCATACTCATCCGCTTCGATAACAAAGAAGTCGCTTTCGCCTAAACGTGCCGAAACGTCAAAGTTCCCCGGAACACCGCCGATCACAAAACCCGGTTTATAGCCACACTGTTCCAGAATCCAGGTCGCCATTCCCGCCGTGGTGGTTTTGCCGTGTGTACCGGCAACGGCCAACACCCAGCGGTCACGCAGCACAAAATCGTGCAGCCACTGCGGGCCAGACATATAAGGGATGTTTTTTTCCAGTACCGCTTCCACACACGGATTTCCACGGGTCATGGCGTTGCCAATGATCACCAGATCCGGCTGCGGGTCGAGCTGGCTGGCATCGTAACCCTGAATCAGTTCAATGCCTTGCTTCTCAAGTAAGGTGCTCATCGGCGGATACACATTGGCGTCCGAACCCGTTACTTCATGGCCTAACTGGCGCGCCAGCATCGCCAGACCGCCCATAAACGTGCCACAAATTCCTAAAATATGAATGCGCATACGTCACTATCCTTTTTTAATCTGGCGCTCATTTTACGCATATGTCGGGCAAGTGAGAAACGCATTTCAGGATAATCCGTAATTTGCTGGCGCGATTCACCTGAGCGCAACATTGAGATTATTTGTTAAGATTGTTGCGGTCGCTTTACTCCATAAACATTGCAGGGAAAGTTTTATGAAAACGTTAGGTGAATTTATTGTCGAAAAGCAGCACGAGTTTTCTCATGCTACCGGTGAGCTCACTGCTTTGCTGTCGGCAATAAAACTGGGCGCCAAGATTATCCATCGCGATATCAACAAAGCAGGACTGGTTGATATCCTGGGTGCCAGCGGTGCTGAGAACGTGCAGGGCGAGGTTCAGCAGAAACTCGACTTGTTCGCTAATGAAAAACTGAAAGCCGCACTGAAAGCACGCGATATCGTTGCGGGCATTGCCTCTGAAGAAGAAGATGAGATTGTCGTCTTTGAAGGCTGTGAACACGCAAAATACGTGGTGCTGATGGACCCACTGGATGGCTCGTCCAACATCGATGTTAACGTCTCTGTCGGTACCATTTTCTCCATCTACCGCCGCGTTACGCCTGTTGGCACGCCGGTAACGGAAGAAGATTTCCTCCAGCCTGGTAACAAACAGGTTGCGGCAGGTTACGTGGTATACGGCTCCTCTACCATGCTGGTTTACACCACCGGATGCGGTGTTCATGCCTTTACTTACGATCCTTCGCTTGGCGTTTTCTGCCTGTGCCAGGAACGGATGCGCTTCCCGGAGAAAGGCAAAACCTACTCCATCAACGAAGGAAACTACATTAAGTTTCCGAACGGGGTGAAGAAGTACATTAAATTCTGCCAGGAAGAAGATAAGTCTACCAACCGCCCGTATACCTCACGTTATATCGGTTCACTGGTCGCGGATTTCCACCGTAACCTGCTGAAAGGTGGGATTTATCTCTACCCAAGCACCGCCAGCCACCCGGACGGCAAACTGCGTTTGCTGTATGAGTGCAACCCGATGGCGTTCCTCGCGGAACAAGCGGGCGGTAAAGCGAGCGATGGCAAAGAGCGTATTCTGGATATCATCCCGGAAACCCTGCACCAGCGTCGTTCGTTCTTTGTCGGCAATGACCATATGGTTGAAGATGTCGAACGCTTTATCCGTGAGTTCCCGGACGCGTAATCTCCTGCGCCTCTCCATACGGAGAGGCGTTTTTATCGCTGCGCAATATTGACTCTTGTCACTGGCGAACTCTGGCGATTCTCCCACAGCACCGTTAATCCACGCTGTAAGGCAATAAAAATGAACAGCAAAATGCCGATGGCGATTTTCGTCCACCAGGAACTCAGCGTACCGTCAAAGTTGATATATGTCTGAATCAGTCCCTGAATCGCCACGCCAAAAAGCGTCCCAAGTACTGTTCCAACGCCACCGCTCAAAAGTGTACCGCCAATCACCACTGAGGCGATAGCGTCCAGTTCCACACCTACGCCCGCCAGCGCATATCCGGCTTGGGTATAAATCGAGAAAACAATCCCCGCCAGTGTTGCCAGCCCGGTGGAGAGCATATAAATGCGAATAGTGGTGCTGCGAGTGGAAATGCCCATCAGGTTCGCCGACGTCGCGTTGCCACCAATGGCGTATACCTGATTACCAAAACGGGTACGATGCGCGAGGAATATGCCGATAACTACCACCGCCAGCATCAGTAGCCCCATCGCACTTAAGCGACCGCCACCAGGGATTTTCCATGCAAGGCTTGAGAGCGTGTCATAAACAGGATGGTTTATCGGGATCGATTCTTCCGAAACGAGATAGCTGACGCCGCGCAAAAAGAACATTCCTGCCAGGGTAATGATAAACGCCGGGATCTTCAGGGCGTCGATCAAAAGCCCCATAAATGCGCCGAAGGCACAGCCCATCACCAGCACCA
The DNA here is from genome assembly GCF_002965045.1 of Escherichia sp. MOD1-EC6300. Classification (NCBI taxonomy): domain Bacteria; kingdom Pseudomonadati; phylum Pseudomonadota; class Gammaproteobacteria; order Enterobacterales; family Enterobacteriaceae; genus Escherichia; species Escherichia sp. MOD1-EC6300. The sequence goes on from NZ_PTRH01000008.1 coordinate 159,961, forward strand.
GTGGAAACGCCAGCAGCGGCGAGAGGCCGAAATCGCCAATCACCTTTGCCAGAAACACCCCAGTAAAGGCGATCACCGAACCGACGGAGAGATCGATCCCTCCGGAGAGGATCACAAAGGTCATGCCGACGGCAATAATCCCCAGAAAGGCGTTATCGGTCAGGATATTGCAGATCACTCTTGTGGAAGCAAAACCGGGGAACTGCGTCAGGCAGTAGAGATAGCCCAACACAAAGACGCCGATGGTGATCATCAGTGGCAAGTTACGTTTTATCACGGCTACGCACTCCTTTAATCAGACTGATAAAGCGTTGCGACTGAACAATCAGCACGCAAAGCACCACCACCGCTTTCACCACCTGGTTCATCTCCGGCGGAAAGCCAGAAAGCAAGATCCCGGTGTTCATCCCCTGAATAATCAGCGCCCCTACCACTGAGAGCAGCAGGTTAAAGCGCCCGCCCATCAGCGATCCACCGCCAATCACCACCGCAAGAATGGCGTCCAGTTCCAGCCATAACCCGGCGTTATTGGCATCGGCACCGCGAATATCCGCCGCCACGATAATGCCCGCAATCGCCGCACATAGCCCGCTCAACACGTAGGTGAGCATGACGATGATCCGCGTGTTGACTCCGGCATTTTTTGCCGCCCGAATGTTGATACCAACAGCTTCGATAAACATCCCCAGTGCCGTTTTGCGGGTCAACAGCCAGAACAGAAGAAGCGTCAGCACCGCAATAATGACTGGCGTTGGCAGGAACAACAGCGATCCGCTGCCAAACCATGAGAGATCCGGCGAGTTAAACGTGACGATCTGCCCGGAGGTGATCAGTTGCGCCACGCCGCGCCCGGCGACCATCAGGATCAGGGTGGCGACAAACGGCTGAATTTTGAGGATCGCTACCAGTATGCCGTTCCACAATCCCGCCAGGATGCCGGTGCCCAGGGCGCTTAACAAAACAATCGGCAGGCTGAATCCCGCGACCGTCATCGCAGCCGTTGTGGCTCCGGCGATAGCCATCACCGCCCCTACGGAGAGATCGATACCACCGGTGGCGATAACCAGCGTCATGCCAATCGCCAGTAGCGCAACCGGGGCGGCGCGATTAAGAATGTCGATGGGGCTACCGAACAAACGCCCATCCTGAAGCACCACCTGCCAGAAATGCGGGGCCACCAGGCTATCGACCAGCAGCACCAGCAATAGCGCCGCCAGCTGCGGCATTCCCGTTGGCCAGCGAAAGCGCCTTTTCGACGGCGTAGTGTCCGGGAGAGATTGAGGCATCACACAGTTCTCCTTACGCCGCAATGGCGTTCATGATCGCCGGAACGGAAAGCTCTGCCAGCGGGATCTCCGCAACCTGTTTGCGATCGCGCATGATAATCACCCGGTCGGCATAGCCCACCAGCTCTTCCAGTTCGGAGGAGATCACCAGCAGCGCCAGACCATCGGCGCATAGCGTTTCAATCAGGCGGATGATCTCAGCGTGGGCACCAACATCAATGCCGCGCGTTGGCTCGTCGAGGATCAGAAATTGTGGACGAGTCAGCAGCCAGCGAGAGAGCAGCACTTTTTGCTGATTGCCACCGGAGAGAAACTCAATCGGCTGTTCGGTGGAAGGTGTGCGAATGCCAAGCTGGCGGATAAAGCGTTCGGCAATCTCTTGCTGTTCTTTGCGCGAAATCGGCCGTAACCAGCCGCGCTGGGCCTGGAGAGCGAGGATGATATTTTCCCGCACCGAGGCGGCGGCGATGATGCCATCGGTTTTCCTGTCTTCCGGGCAGAAGCCGATACCCAGTACCGAAGCCTGATGTGGCGATCGCAGGATTTGCTGTTTGCCTTTGATCAACGCCGTGCCGCTGTCAGCAGGTTTGATCCCGAAGATCACTTCGGCGGTTTCGGTACGTCCTGATCCCAGCAAGCCTGCCAGGCCAACGATCTCGCCGGGGCGTACTTCGAGATCAAACGGTGCGATCGTTCCTTTTTTGCCGTAATTTTTGAACGCGGCAACGGGTTTGTCGCTTAACAATGTTCGCCCGGCACGCTGTAGCGTGTGGGTGTCCAGCTCGCGCCCCAGCATCATTTTTACCAGTTCGATCTGCGGTAGCTCGCGGGTTTCCCGACAGCCTACGAAACTGCCGTTGCGTAAGACGGTGATCCGATCGCTGACCTGATAGACCTGATCGAGAAAGTGAGTAACGAAGATCAGGCTGACGCCGCGATCGCGCAACTGACGCATCAGGCCAAACAGTAACTCTACTTCCTGAGTATCGAGGCTGGCGGTGGGTTCATCGAGGATCAGCACTTTGGCGGAGAGATCGATGGCCCGGCAAATGGCGACGATTTGCTGCATCGCGACTGAAAAGCGGTTGAGCGGTTCCCGCACGTCGAGGGAGAAACCGTAAGATGCCATCAGTTCGGTGGCGCGCTTTTCCATCTCTTTACGGCGTAGAAGGCCGAAACGTTTGGGTTCGCGACCTATGAATAGATTATCAGCGACCGACATATTGGGTAGCAGGTTGACTTCCTGATAGACGGTGCCGATGCCGAGTTGTTGTGCGTGGGCGGTATTTTTCGGTGAGATAGTCTGGCCTTCCAGCCAGATGGTGCCACGATCGGCGTGGTAGACACCGGTTAATGCTTTGATTAGCGTTGATTTTCCCGCCCCGTTTTCACCGAGCAGCGCCATGATTTCACCACGGCGCAGGCTGAAATCAACGTTGTCTAACGCTTTGACGCCGGGGAAAAATTTACTTAATCCTTCGGTGCGGAGGATTTCCTGGTGTTGGTTAGTATTCATAGTTTCCCCCGTTGTAAAGCGTGCGCCAGATAAGACACAACAGCGTCGCATCAGGCATCTCGCACAACCGCCGGATGCGGCGTGAATGCCTTATCCGGCGGCCCACAAGTCGGCATCAGGCATTGATGCCCCTCAATACCCCATGTTTTTCTTCTTCTCTAACTCTTCTTTTGCAGTATCAGGCAGGTAAAGGGTGGACTTGGTCAGGGTCAGCTTTTCAGGCATGGTGCCGTCTTTTTTATATTTCTCCAGCGCATCAAAAGCGGGGCCTGCCATGTTCGGCGTCAGTTCAACGCTGGCGTTCGCTTCGCCATCAATCATCGCTTTGTAGATGTCCGGCACGCCGTCGATAGAGCCTGTCAGGATATCTTTGCCCGGTTTCAGGCCCGCTTCTTTAATTGCCTGAATTGCACCAATCACCATGTCATCGTTATGGGCGTAAACCATGCAGATGTTTTTGCCGTTGTTTTCCGCTTTGATAAAGCTCTCCATCACTTCTTTGCCTTTACTACGGGTAAAGTCACCTGACTGCGAGCGGATAATTTTGATATTTGGCGCATTCTTAATGGCTTCGGCAAAGCCTTTCTTACGGTCAATGGCGACACTGGCCCCAACGGTGCCCTGCAGCTCCACCACGTTACACGGTTTGCCATTCACTTCTTTTACCAGCCAGTCACCGATCAACTTGCCTTCCAGAATGTTGTCGGCAGTGACGGTGGTCATATAGAGAGATTTGTCTTTCACATCGATGGAACGGTCAAGCAAGAAGACCGGGATTTCGGCATCTTTCGCCTCTTTTAATACCGGCTCCCAACCGGTCGCTACCACCGGAGCGATAAAGATCGCATCCACCCCTTGCGCGACGAAGGAACGTACCGCTTTAATCTGGTTTTCCTGCTTTTGCTGACCATCGGCAATTTTCAACGTAATTCCGCGCTTTTCGGCTTCACTTTTCGCCACATTGGTTTCTGCGGCGCGCCAGCCGGATTCCGATCCGACCTGCGAAAATCCAACGGTTAATGGAGCAGCCAACGCCATAGACGACATGGCTGCCGAGACTGCAGAGACTACAAGTAAGCGTTTCCACATAGGGTTGTCCTCGTCGGGGTAATTATTATTGGTGAAAAGATGTTCGCGAAAAAACTATAGACAATTCGTTATGTAACGGATTGCGTTACATCACACTTCAAAAAAGTAAATAAAACGTTAATCACAAGTTTGTAATCGCTTTCATCTCACTATGAAAAATGCGGCTACGGTTATGGATTTTCCTGCTCTGTAAACCTTCTTAAAACTGGCGAAAAAGGAAAATGAAGACGAAAACAAGCGAAGACATTCGGCGCGAGTTGGCTATAATACTCGGCACTTGTTTGCCACATATTTTTAAAGGAAACAGACATGAGCTTACTCAACGTCCCTGCGGGTAAAGATCTGCCGGAAGACATCTACGTTGTTATTGAGATCCCGGCTAACGCAGATCCGATCAAATACGAAATCGACAAAGAGAGCGGTGCACTGTTCGTTGACCGCTTCATGTCCACCGCGATGTTCTATCCGTGCAACTACGGTTACATCAACCACACCCTGTCTCTGGACGGTGACCCGGTTGACGTACTGGTCCCGACTCCGTACCCGCTGCAGCCAGGTTCTGTGATTCGCTGCCGTCCGGTTGGCGTTCTGAAAATGACCGACGAAGCTGGTGAAGATGCGAAACTGATTGCTGTTCCGCACACCAAGCTGAGCAAAGAATACGATCACATCAAAGACGTTAACGATCTGCCTGAACTGCTGAAAGCACAGATCGCTCACTTCTTCGAGCACTACAAAGACCTCGAAAAAGGCAAGTGGGTGAAAGTTGAAGGCTGGGAAAACGCAGAAGCCGCTAAAGCTGAAATCGTTGCCTCCTTCGAGCGCGCCAAGAATAAATAAATTCTTCTAGTGCCATAACCCTGAACGCCGGGCTTCGGTTAGTAAGGGTTTTTTATGCCCGCAATATATAAACTCTCTATTCCCCTATCATTATTCTCAGCGCTTGCAAGGCTTGAACGGTAAGAACAAGCTAAACTAGACCACCATTTTGCTGTTCATAGCCGCTTGCTGGAAATTAGCCAACCTCACTCATTCTCACCGTTCAAAGCGTGCCCCCGTTTTACCCCTGCGTAATTGTGAACGCCAGCAGAGTTTTTTATGCGTTTACGGATATGGAAAGCGGCTCGGAGAGAAAAGCTAAAGATAGGGAAGTTACAAAAAAAATCGCGAGATACATCGCATAAAACAACGCCACCCGAAGGTGGCGTGCTTTTATTATTACTTATCCCTGTCTAACCAGTCGCCGCTTTCAATTAGCTTTAATCCATCGACGGGTCGTTGATAAACGTACATCCATGCACTCCCGTACGGCGTCTGAATCAACTGGCGCGCGTATTCACCGCCCCTGGTGCGCAAGGCATCAAGTTCGGCCAGCGTGGCGTTGTCAATACGATAAACTTCACCGTGTACTGTTCCGTTCCCCGGAACTGCGCCTGGATAGTGGCCCAGGCTATACAACTGGTAGTTATCGATACTGAAATCGCCCAGTAACTGGGCATTGGTCATCCAGTGACTGTTGCCTTGTTTGTGGCGTAAACTGCCGTAGACAAATATTCGCATTGCTAAAACTCGAACTGATAGAGCAAATCCAGTGCCTGATCTACACCAGACACGGCTTCCAGATATAGCTTAGGCATCAGGCGATAACGTAACGTGAGTGTTGCTATTGAGTCAAATATACCCACGCCGTATTTCACTTGCAGACCTGGCAATACATAGCCGCTGACCACCACCTGGGAGGAGTCGCCTACTCCCTCTGTGTCGAGCGCTAAATTGCTTACGCCAAACGTCTCGCCGATTTTACCCACAATCTGACCACTTTGTGCAACCCCCAGACCAATCAGCATTGAGGTCATCGCCGCACTGTCACTCTGATCGCTCTCCAACCCTTGTCCACGTAGCAAATAAGACAAGGCAGCCTGTTGCGACATGGCCGGGTCAGAGAAGATCTCCGCTTTCGGTTCGTCCGCCAGACCCGTGACGCGAACTCCGGCGATTACGTCGTCTTCTGTAGCATCCGGGTTACGAATAGCTTCGATATTAAGATACGGTTGATCCGGCGGACCAGAGAACAGTAGCTCACCCTTACGCACAATCAGATCCTGACCATAGGCATGGAAGCGACCTTCAGGGATGTTGATCTGCCCGTTCAGGCCCAGTCCTTGTTTGTCCTGTACGACGTTGAGATCGCCCGTCAGCCGCGCTTTCAGGCCGAAGGCGTCAATGCGCACATTGTTGCCAACGTGGACAATCAGGTTGCTGTTAATCGGAATAGACGCCGTTTTCGGCTCTTCCGGTTGCAGGTTATCGTTAAGCATCACCACATCGCTGGAAACGCCCACCGCGCTTTCCGGCAGCTCATGCACCACAATGCGCGCCCAAGGGACATCCACGCGACCGTCGAGAGTAAACAGGTTTGGTGTAGCCTCGAATACAACATCTGGGGATACATCCATTCGAACCATCGGCGGCACGGTGATCCGTACCTTACTGCCTTTCGCGGTTACCCTCGCCCGCCAGTTTTCAATCTGGCTCCAGTCGGCGTCACCGCTCAGGTAGATTTCTCCCTGTTGGGTCCGCACAGTACCAGCAAGCGTCGAGCGCATACCGTTAAAGTTGACCGCAAGCTGGCTCGGTTGCATATCAAACGGCATAAAGTTGCCGTCGATATCCACACCCGTAACCTGGAGCTGACCAAACAACTGCGGGCTTTGTACATCACCACCCAGACGTAAGTTAGCACTCACCATCCCCGCTGCTTTTTCCCCACGGGTAAAGATGGGATTTATCATCGCAAGGTTGAAGTTACGGATATTAACGTTGCCACCAAGATTACGGCGGCCTTGCGGATCGGTCACCTGCACCTGTCCATCAAACTGGCCGTTATTGGTCAGGCGAATGGTCCAGCCCAATTCGGCACGGTTGTTACGTAACTCCGCCGTCAGATTCAGCGTCTGAAACGCCACGGGCAGCGCCGCATCGTTGACGGTTTGCGTTACCTGCACGTTACGCCCCGAAAGGGTGATACTCCCCTGTGGCAGCCCTTCTTTAGTGGTGTCCCATGCGACATCCGCTTTACCCGTGAAGATACCGCTGACCTGTGTGGTTTCTGGCATAAACGGTTTCAGCATGGCGAGGTCGAAGCGATTGAGATTTACCACCGCACGCCCTTCAGCCCCGGCATCAATGGTTTGCGGCACGCACAGTTCCGCATTCGGGTTAAGCCAGCAGTGTGGCCCGATGCTGATTTTTTGCTCCTTGTTGCGATAATCCAGCGCAATATCGCGGGTCAGCGACCACGGGCCGACTGGCGTCTGGAAGCGGGTATTGCTAAGTGTTCCCTTCCAGCGTTCTTCTTTGCGATCAAAACTTCCTGCCAGATTAAGCTGCCCGGAAACCGGTTCGCCCTGAATCCGCAACTGTAGCTCGTGCTGCTTTTCGCTGCCTTTGGCATTCAGAGTGACGAGGTTGATATTCACATCGGGCTGCGAGATTTGCTCAACGCGTACGTCAAGTTTACCCGCAATCTGGTCAGTGGATTTGATATCGCCTTCCACGCGAACCTGCGCCACGGAAAGTTCCTGCCAGCGCAGACCGCGCGCGGTGATATCGGCCAGCAGCTGCGGTGCTTCCACTGTGCCGCGTACTTTCACCAACCCTTTCGCTGTACCACCCAGTCCTGGTAGCGCATTATCCAGCCCCGGCGCGTTGATGGTGGCATCAAGATTGAGATCTTTTACCCCCAGTTCACCTTTCACTTCGGCACTGTTTGGCCCCAGTTCCAGATGCAACCCAGGGATGGTCCACTGCATGTAACTGTTGCCTTTTAGTGTACCGTCAACATTCACTTTGTTCTGTTTGACGTTACCGGTCAGCTTCAACTCCGGCACGTCCATCTGCCAGGTGCCGCCATACAGACTACCGCGCGTTTTAATCAAACCATTGAGTTTCGACGGCCACTCCGGGAACTCTTTCGCGGTGTTAATGCCATTAAGCGTTAACTCACCGCGCCAGCTAATTGCCTGTTGCCAGTCGAGTAGCGCCTTGAGTTCAGTTTTCCCTTCCAGCGCCGCGACGGTGAGTTTGTCGAGATTGACCTGCTGTTCATTGCCTTTGGCATCAAGGGTAATGGTCGCGGGCGGGATCTCCTGTCCCTTCACTGCCGTGCGCATAGAGAGCGTGTAATCGGTCATTTTACCGGTGAGTTTCAGTTTCAGATCATCCGCCTGATACTGCTTCTCACCAGTGAACGGCCAGTAAAGCTGTTTGCTGTTCACTTCCACGTTGAGTGGCAATCCGGCTTCTGCCAGTCGCGTCTGGGCGCGTAAATCCATATCCACCGGACCGGAAAGGTTAACGCCTATCTCCAGCTGTTCGCGCAGCGCGCCGCCCACTTTCAGCTTCACCTTTTCACCTTTCAACGGCTCCACGTTCAGTGTGCTGTTGAGGGTGATATCCACCGGCCAGTTGTCTGATAGCTGCGCCGTGCCGCTGGCGTTGACGATCCCTTGATTGGAATCGATATCCAGGGCATCCAGTTTGGTATTGCCGTCAATGCTGCTCACTTTCAGCAGCATGGTGCTCACGGTGATGTCCGTGTCGCCCGTCACGCGCAGCTGCTCACCCTTAAACTCTTCAATATTCAGGTTGAGCGGCAAATGCACGTCGGTCATTTCCGGCAATACCGGGCGAGAAAAGAGATCTTTCAGCGTTTCGCCGAGCGGTTTTTCATCCGGCTGCGGATTTTCAATCTTCGGTTCGACGACCTCTTCCTGCGCCACTTCCGCCACTTTCGGCAAAGCAATCAACAGGCCTTTCAGCGACGTCGGTTTCAGGGTCAGGGTTTTCTCCTGCCAGTTCAGGGCGGAGGTGAAGTCCATCACCGATACCGTGGTGTCATCAATCTTGATGTTGACGTTATCCAGCGCCACCCGCGTCAGGGTGATGGGATACGGCGTGGAGAGATCCAGCGGCCCGCTATCTTCCTCTTCTTCAACCTGTTCAGAAGGGGGCATTTTTTTACTGTCGATGTTGACCTGAATGTCTTTCAGCGCCAGGTCATTAATACAAACGCTACTGTTCCACAGGCACTCAAGCCCGACCGCCAGATGGAGATTGCCCGCTTTTACCGCCACGCCTGGCTGCTCATAACGAACGTCAGACAAGGTGAGATCGCGCCAGCCGCCGGTGACCTTGCCAATATCCAGTCCTGGCACCCAGCGATCCGCCGCTTTAAATACCAGATGCAGGCCGCTGGTGGTGCCCACCAGAAACGCCACCGATCCCAGCAACAGTAAGATAACGATAACCACGCCGAGGCTGATTTTTTTCCATAAACTCATAATTCTGGCCCCAGACCGATGTAAAACTGTAACCCGTGTTCGTCTTTATCCGCGACCGGTACGGCAAAATCGAGTTTGATTGGCCCGACCGGCGATTCCCAGCGCACGCCAACCCCGGTACCGGTTTTAAAGTCGCTGCGGCGAATATCGCTTACCGCTTCGCCGCTATCGACAAATACCGCGCCCCACCATTTTCCGGTCACGTTGTACTGGTACTCCAGCGATCCGGTTATCAACTTCGATGCCCCTTTCAGGTCACCGTTGGCGTATTTCGGGGCGATAGATTTATATTTGTAGCCACGAATACTGCGGTCGCCCCCAGCGAAGAAACGCAGATCCGGCGGTACTTTGTCGAAATCCCCGGTTTCAATCCAGCCCAGCGTGCCGCGCGTAACAAAACGATGGCGATCGTACAGTGTACGGATCCAGACGTTTTGTGCCTGGAAAACGGAGAAATCAACATCTGAGCCCCAGGCCGTGTTGGAGTAGTCGATAGAGTAGCGTTGTGAGTCGCCCCAGGTTGGCATCAGGCCACCGCGAGAACGCGTGCGGCTAATCATCACCCCCGGATAAAACAGCATCGTGGTGTTGGTAATTTCACCCTGGGTAAAGTGGTCGAGACTCCAGCGCAGGTTAATGGCACGCTGCCAGCCACTGGAGAGATCCCAGTAGCGAGAAGCCACCAGCGTCGTGGAGTCAGACTCGGTATCGTTCAGCTCAGTGCGCTTAAAACCGCCCTGCACCAAATAATATTGTTCCAGCGGGTTCTTCAGCAGCGGCATTTTATAGCTGAAGTCGAGGATCTGTTCCGGTGCGGAAATACTGGTACTGGTGGTCAAACTGTGACCGTATGAGTTCATCCATGGTTTTTTCCACGTCGCTTTCACGCGCGGTCCCACGTCTGTAGAGTAACCGACCCCGGTTTCGATGGTGTTTTCTGTGCGCGGCGAAACCACGCCCGTCAACGGTAATACTTTCGTTTCGCGCGCTTTATCAAATTGTGGTGCAACCACCACCGAGTTAAACCAGCCGGTAGCAGAAAGTCGGCGGTTCAGTTCCGCGAGATCTTTCGACTCGTACTCATCGCCATCTTTGAACGGCACCAGATTTTGCAGGTATTCGTCACGAATTTGTGATCCTTCAAAGGTCACATGCCCAAAGCGGTAACGTTCGCCACTGTTATAATCAATATCCCAGAAGGCTTTATGCAGGCCGAGCGCAATGCCCAGCTGCGCTTTGGTAAATTCGCTATCGAAATAACCTTTACGCAACGCAATGCTGGTTAAGGACTTTTTGAAATTTTCATAATCGCCCTGGTTCAGTACCGTACCAATAGCCGGGCGAGTATCGAGCAATTTCAAATAGTCTTTATCGGTCCGCGCGCCGCCGCGCAATACCACATCGGTGCCGCCAATTAACACCGGCACGCCTGGCGTGACTTTGGCGATCAATACCTGCCGCCCTTTCTTTGGCGGTGGACGGAGATCAAATTCAATGGTCGGCTGGTAATAACCCAGCGCTTTCAGACCTTCGCGGATGGCATCATCGACGCGTGCGCGAAAGCGACGGTCTGGCGTCACTTCATCACTTTCAATTGTTGAAAGCTGTGCACGAACGTTCTTTTCCAGTTGTCCCGATAACCCTTCGACCTGTAGACGGACGTTCGCGGCGACGGCAGATCCGCTTAAGCAGAGTAAGCTTACACAGCATAACTGTCGGATATAGCGCACATTTTCTCCTGAATATCCTTTATTCCTGCCCCTGGAACGCCGTTAAACGGCTTAACAAAAATCCAGTAATATGGATTAAAAAGCAGACTAAACCCCAAATATTTCTTATGTTTTACTTTAGACCTATTCACGGTGGTTATTGTGTGCAAATACGTCTCTTGTTACAACCTTAACCCCAATGACCGATTTTCGGGAGAGCGACACCATGAGTTTATTTGATAAAAAGCATCTGGTTTCCCCCGCCGATGCCCTGCCTGGACGTAACACCCCGATGCCCGTAGCCACGCTGCATGCGGTCAATGGTCACTCAATGACCAATGTACCTGACGGAATGGAGATTGCCATTTTTGCGATGGGTTGTTTCTGGGGTGTGGAGCGTCTGTTCTGGCAGTTACCCGGCGTTTACAGCACCGCCGCAGGTTACACCGGCGGATATACGCCAAACCCCACTTATCGGGAAGTGTGCTCCGGTGATACTGGTCATGCCGAAGCGGTGCGCATTGTTTACGATCCTTCCGTCATCAGCTATGAGCAGTTGCTACAAGTATTTTGGGAGAATCACGATCCCGCCCAGGGAATGCGTCAGGGCAATGACCACGGCACGCAGTATCGTTCAGCGATTTATCCGCTGACCCCAGAACAGGATGCCGCCGCTCGTGCCAGTCTGGAGCGTTTTCAGGCGGCGATGCTTGCCGCCGATGACGATCGTCACATCACCACGGAAATCGCTAACGCCTCACCATTTTATTATGCCGAAGATGACCACCAGCAATATCTGCATAAAAACCCATATGGTTACTGTGGAATTGGCGGAATTGGCGTCTGTCTGCCGCCGGAAGCATAGCGTTACGGTTACAAACTCAGATTGTTGATAAAGTGAGCTTTGTTTATGCCGGATGCGGCGTAAACGCCTTGCCAGGCCTACAAAACCCTCAAAATTCAATGTATTGCAGAGACTTCGTAGGCCTGAACAGCATAGCGCATCAGGCAGTTTTGCATTTATCAGTCGTCTGAATTTTAACCCTCTGGCGACTTTACAGTACCTTACGCTATACTAGCCACTGAAAATGCCGGTTCACTTTCTTCGAATCGGCTTTCAATGTGTATTTCACACAAATTAATCAACTTCCCCTTCCGAGGATCTGGCCTGAAAGGTCGGATAAGATATGTTAAACAGTATTTTTGTCATACTCTGCTTGATCGCTGTAAGTGCGTTCTTCTCGATGTCCGAGATCTCACTTGCCGCTTCACGCAAAATCAAACTAAAACTGCTGGCTGATGAAGGCAATATAAATGCCCAACGCGTTCTGAATATGCAAGAAAATCCTGGCATGTTCTTTACCGTGGTACAAATCGGTCTTAACGCAGTGGCGATTCTCGGCGGTATTGTCGGTGATGCGGCGTTTTCTCCAGCTTTTCACAGCCTGTTCTCCCGCTATATGTCGGCGGAACTCTCTGAGCAACTGAGCTTTATTCTCTCTTTCTCGTTAGTAACTGGCATGTTTATCCTGTTTGCGGATTTAACTCCGAAACGCATCGGTATGATTGCGCCAGAAGCGGTGGCTTTGCGTATCATCAACCCGATGCGCTTCTGCCTGTACGTTTGCACCCCGTTGGTGTGGTTCTTCAACGGCCTGGCGAATATGATCTTCCGTATCTTTAAACTGCCAATGGTACGTAAAGATGACATCACTTCTGATGACATCTATGCAGTTGTGGAAGCAGGTGCACTGGCGGGCGTGTTACGTAAACAGGAACACGAGCTGATAGAAAACGTCTTTGAGCTGGAATCCCGTACCGTTCCGTCGTCAATGACACCGCGTGAAAACGTGATTTGGTTTGATCTCCACGAAGATGAGCAAAGTCTGAAGAATAAGGTGGCGGAACATCCGCACTCGAAATTTCTCGTCTGTAATGAAGATATTGACCACATCATCGGCTATGTCGATTCTAAAGACCTGCTGAACCGCGTGCTGGCTAACCAAAGCCTGGCACTGAACAGCGGCGTACAAATTCGCAACACACTGATTGTGCCGGATACATTAACCCTTTCAGAGGCATTGGAAAGTTTTAAAACTGCGGGTGAAGACTTCGCGGTGATCATGAACGAGTACGCGCTGGTCGTGGGGATCATCACCCTCAACGACGTAATGACCACACTAATGGGCGATCTGGTCGGTCAGGGACTGGAAGAGCAGATTGTCGCCCGTGATGAGAACTCATGGTTGATTGATGGCGGCACCCCGATTGACGACGTAATGCGTGTGCTGGATATTGATGAGTTCCCGCAGTCAGGCAACTACGAAACCATCGGCGGCTTTATGATGTTTATGCTGCGTAAAATCCCGAAACGCACCGACTCGGTGAAATTCGCCGGCTACAAATTTGAAGTGGTGGATATCGATAACTACCGCATCGACCAGTTGCTGGTAACGCGGATCGACAGCAAGGCCACCGCCCTTTCGCCCAAACTGCCTGACGTTAAAGATAAAGAAGAAAACGTCGCGTAACCCCAAGAAACATCAACGGCTCCTGAATCAGGAGCCGTCTTATTTACTGCATAGCACTTTGGTTAAGCCATCTCTGTTTGCAGACGCATAACCTGACGGTTAACTTCGGACATCACTGACAAATGCAGCTTATCCTTCACTTTTGGGATAAGAATCTTACCCTTATCAAATTCAAAAGCGCCAACGTCCTTGATGTATAACCGTCCACGGAACAGGATCTTTACGTACTTCGCCACCTGCAGTGGGTTGTACCGTTGGAAAATTTTCATTGTTATCTCCTGCTGAGTATTACGCCTTTGCGGTGCCACAATCGGCCCAACTATTATGAGGCGCAAATTTTAATGCTTAGTGACTATAGACTATCCGGGTAATGTTTCCACCGCGTATAACTTTTTTTACCTAAAGGTTACAATTATTCAGAATTATCTTTTTACCGAAGCGCGGTCTTCAGTATAAGCATTCATTTTTCATATGATTTGTGCGCTTGACCGCAAACTGGCATCACACTTGCGGGAAATTCGATAAATAGCACATATGATTAAAAGTCAGACCCCAAGTGGTCGGATCACCTGCATATCATAAGAAGGATACACCATGACCCTACGTAAGATTCTGGCACTCACCTGCCTGCTGTTGCCGATGATGGCTTCCGCACATCAGTTTGAAACCGGTCAACGAGTGCCACCGATAGGCATTACCGATCGGGGCGAGTTGGTGCTTGATAAAGATCAGTTTAGCTACAAAACCTGGAACAGCGCGCAGTTAGTGGGAAAAGTGCGAGTACTGCAACATATTGCTGGTCGCACCTCTGCAAAAGAGAAAAACGCGACGCTGATTGAAGCGATTAAATCAGCAAAGTTACCGCACGATCGTTACCAGACCACCACCATTGTGAACACCGACGACGCGATTCCGGGTTCTGGCATGTTTGTGCGCAGCAGTCTGGAGAGTAATAAAAAGCTTTATCCCTGGTCGCAGTTTATTGTCGATAGCAATGGCATCGCGCGCGGTGCCTGGCAGCTAGATGAAGAAAGTTCCGCTGTAGCGGTGCTGGATAAAGACGGTCGAGTGCAATGGGCCAAAGACGGTGCGCTCACTCAGGAAGAGGTGCAGCAAGTGATGGACCTGCTGCAAAAGTTGCTCAAATAATGTTAATAACATAAATTCTGGAAAATAAATTTCCCCTATCGATATATATGGGATAGGGGAATTAAGTCTCTGAGTTTTTACGCCGAACTCATACTAGTATCAATAACCCTTATTCTCGTTTAACGGTTTTACCTCTTTTTTAAACGCTTCAATGGTAGATTTATATTTCTTGTGAATCTTTTCTGCGGTATAATTACCGTTTGCGGCCAGATTTGCACTTACAATCGCTTCCACTTGCTCGGTTATTTCCACTTGTTGGTAACCTGCATTAACCAGAAAATTGTAAATAAGAGAGTAATCTTCACCCTGCAAAAAAATATAAGAGCCAGTTCGAAGTTCCTCATCCCCTCCATAGATTTTAAGAGCAAAGCCCAAAGATTCTATGACCATGGCATAATTTCTATTATTTATTTCCTCGCAAAAATACCATCCTTCACATTCTTTAATGCTACCTTCTGGCCCTTCAAGTTCAAATTTACCCCGTTTTAATTTGCTTACTACATTCTCCAAATAAGCAGAATTGTAAGATAAGTTACCCGCCGCCTTCCGAAAATAACCGTTAATCCTTTCAGGTATGTCAGACTGTTTTTTCTGCAAAATATCATAGGTATACAATCTTCTATTTTGTGCTAGTGGAAATTCACGGTTTTTAAAGTCTATAAATGAGTTATACTCATTTATTGTTATAGGGATTTCTTCGTATTCAAATCCAGTGCCTCGCAATGTCATTGTATATTCGGCACCGTTATCTTTAAGGCGGAAGCTGATAAGAAAATTATCCATGGAGTGAACGGTTTCATCTTTTAATGAAAGCACCTGATAACTATTTTTATCGATCTGTGTTGCTCTAAGAAAGAACTCCCTTAAAATTAACAGACTATCATAATTCGAAATCCAATCCCTTTTCTTAAATGCATGCTGAATATTATTAAAGAAATTATTTGAATGTATTTTTGTATGCGATGACTTTACAAATAACTCCACTGCACCAAAAAAATTATTGTGTCTGATCTTGGGTAACATATGACAACCTTATTATATTTGGTTATTCTATGTCGCCATTAAACATCTTGTTAAAGAAATAAACTATCAAAAAACGCTCATTATTAAAACATAACTTATTAGCGTTAGAATATTTACACTTTAAATATAATCCCTTTATATCTATAATTTTTTAGGTTGGGAGCAAATCAGGATGGCAGAATCAGGAAATACACTGTTTCTGCCATCTGTATTTAATAAATAGACACTCTGAACCCAGGATTCAGGAACGATTCGCGCGGGGTGTAATCCAGCGGTTTACCCTGCCAGTCGTGAACATGTGCTCCGGCAGCGGCAGCCACGGCATGACCGGCGGCGGTGTCCCAAATATTGGTTGGCCCGAAACGCGGGTAAAGCTGCGCCTGCCCTTCCGCCACCAGGCAGAATTTCAGCGAAGAGCCGATAGACGTGGTTTGATGTTCGCCAAGCTGTTGCAGATACTCTTTCAGCTCCGCATCCGCATGAGAACGGCTGATCACCACCAGCGGCGGGCGCGCATCGCGGACCTGAATTTGCTTGCGTACACCGCACTCTTCTTTCCAGGCTTTGCCGTCTGCCGCGCTGTACATTACGTTCATTACCGGCGCATACACCACACCTAAAATCGGTTTGCCGTGGTCGATGAGCGCAATATTAACGGTGAATTCACCATTACGTTTAATAAACTCTTTAGTACCATCCAGCGGGTCTACCAGCCAGTAACGCTGCCAGTGTTGACGGACTTCCCAACCGGGAGGATCTTCTTCAGAAAGGACCGGAATATCCGGTGTCAGCGTACGTAAACCGTCCATGATAACGGTGTGTGCGGCAATATCCGCTGCCGTTACCGGAGAATTGTCCGCTTTGCTGACGACGTCCATCGGTTTCGTCCCGTCGTAGACCTGCATAATGGCATCGCCTGCATTCCGTGCAAGCTGGCATACTTGATCTAACATTTCTCCACCTCGTCTCTGTGAGCGGTGTTAACTTGTTGTTTTACTTATACCCTATCGTTAAAGAATGCGCCAACTGTGATAGTGTCATCATTTTCAAAGCGTTAAATTGTGGCATTCTTCACTGTTCTAAAAGTAAGAGGTTTATTCTCCCTTTTCTTTCGAATTCCCGATGATAAAAGGATGTCCCTGATGATTAAGTTTAGCGCAACGCTCCTGGCCACGCTGATTGCCGCCAGTGTGAATGCAGCGACGGTCGATCTGCGTATCATGGAAACCACTGATTTGCATAGCAACATGATGGATTTCGATTATTACAAAGACACTGCCACGGAAAAATTCGGACTGGTACGTACGGCAAGCCTGATTAACGATGCCCGCAATGAAGTGAAAAACAGCGTACTGGTCGATAATGGCGATTTGATTCAGGGGAGTCCGCTGGCCGATTACATGTCGGCGAAAGGATTAAAAGCCGGAGATATTCACCCTGTCTATAAGGCATTGAATACGCTGGACTATACCGTCGGCACACTCGGTAACCACGAGTTTAACTACGGTCTGGATTACCTGAAAAATGCACTGGCAGGAGCGAAATTCCCTTATGTAAACGCCAACGTCATTGACGCTAAAACCAAACAGCCCATGTTTACACCGTATTTGATTAAAGACACCGAAGTGATCGATAAAGACGGAAAAAAACAGACGCTGAAGATTGGCTATATTGGCGTCGTACCGCCGCAGATTATGGGATGGGATAAAGCTAATTTATCTGGCAAAGTCACCGTTAACGATATAACGGAAACTGTGCGCAAGTACGTACCTGAAATGCGCGAGAAAGGTGCCGATCTCGTTGTCGTTTTGGCGCATTCTGGTCTCTCTGCCGATCCGTATAAAGTGATGGCAGAAAACTCAGTTTATTATCTCAGTGAAATTCCGGGCGTTGACGCCATTATGTTTGGCCATGCTCACGCCGTCTTCCCGAGTAAAGATTTTGCGAATATCAAAGGGGCTGATATCGCCAAAGGCACGCTGAACGGCGTTCCGGCGGTAATGCCGGGCATGTGGGGCGATCATCTCGGCGTGGTCGATCTGCAACTCAATAATGACAGCGGAAAATGGCAGGTGACGCAGGCGAAAGCGGA
This sequence comes from Escherichia sp. MOD1-EC6300, assembly GCF_002965045.1. Classification (NCBI taxonomy): domain Bacteria; kingdom Pseudomonadati; phylum Pseudomonadota; class Gammaproteobacteria; order Enterobacterales; family Enterobacteriaceae; genus Escherichia; species Escherichia sp. MOD1-EC6300. Next base: position 177,698 of record NZ_PTRH01000008.1, read on the forward strand.
AGCACGGCCAATTTACGATATCGCCAATAAAAAATCCCTCGCGGCGGAAGACAGCAAGCTGGTAGAAACACTTAAAGCCGATCACAACGCCACACGCCAGTTTGTCAGCAAACCAATCGGTAAATCTGCCGACAATATGTATAGCTATTTGGCGCTGGTGCAGGACGATCCGACCGTGCAGGTGGTGAATAATGCACAAAAAGCGTATGTCGAACATTACATTCAGGGCGATCCGGATCTGGCAAAACTGCCGGTGCTTTCAGCTGCCGCACCGTTTAAAGTCGGTGGTCGCAAAAATGATCCGGCAAGCTATGTGGAGGTGGAAAAAGGTCAGCTGACTTTCCGTAATGCTGCCGATCTTTATCTCTATCCCAATACGCTGATTGTGGTGAAAGCCAGCGGTAAAGAGGTGAAAGAGTGGCTGGAGTGCTCCGCCGGACAGTTTAACCAGATTGATCCTAACAGCACGAAACCGCAGTCACTCATCAACTGGGATAGTTTCCGCACCTATAACTTTGACGTCATTGATGGTGTGAATTATCAGATTGATGTTACTCAGCCCGCCCGCTATGACGGCGAGTGCCAGGTGGTTAATGCCAATGCGGAAAGAATTAAGAACCTGACCTTTAACGGCAAGCCGATTGATCCGAACGCGATGTTCCTCGTTGCCACCAATAACTATCGCGCTTACGGCGGCAAATTTGCAGGTACGGGCGATAGCCATATCGCTTTTGCTTCACCGGATGAGAACCGCTCGGTGCTGGCAGCGTGGATTGCAGATGAGTCGAAGCGTGCGGGAGAAATTCACCCGGCGGCAGATAACAACTGGCGTTTAGCACCGATTCCCGGCGATAAGAAACTGGATATCCGTTTCGAAACCTCTCCGTCAGATAAAGCCGCAGAGTTTATTAAAGAGAAAGGGCAGTATCCGATGAATAAAGTCGCGACCGATGATATCGGCTTTGCGATTTATCAGGTGGATTTGAGTAAGTAAAACACTTTTCCCGTCTATAAATATGAACCGCATCCGGCATTTATTGGCGGATGCGGTGCTGCTGCATCTTATCCGCCCTACAGGTCATGAACCGTAGGCCGAATAAGCGCAGCGCATCCGGCTGTTATGCCGCACGTTCATCCCGCACTGCCAACACCTCGGGCAAATTCAACTCAATCCAGTCCGCCAGTGCAGCAACCTTTTCGCTCACCTGCTCGCCCAGCGGCGTGAGGCTGTATTCCACATGCGGCGGCACCACCGGATAAGAGATACGGTTAAGAAACCCATCCTGCTCTAACGCCTGTAACGACTGCGCAAGCATCTTTTCACTCACCCCACCCATCTTGCGGCGCAGGTCGCTAAAACGGTGCGTACCTTCGCGAAGCGCGACCAGAATCAATACCCCCCAACGGCTGGTGACGTGTTTCAACACCTCGCGCGACGGGCACTGTTCGGCGAAGAGGTTACCCTCTTTCAGTTGTTGCGACAGGCTAGCCTGGCTCATTCATACTTACCTTTTTGTACGTACTTACTAAAAGTAAGTTTAGGTGGTAGCGTATTTAAACACAAGACAAACCGATGGAGGCTTCCCATGATCGCAATTACCGGCGCAACCGGCCAACTTGGTCACCATGTTATTAACTCCTTACTGAAAACCGTTCCTGCCAGCCAAATAGTGGCTATCGCACGTAACCCGGCAAAAGCGCAGGCATTGAGCGCGCAAGGCATTACTGTACGTCAGGCTGACTACGGCGATGAAGCCGCACTGACATCTGCGCTTCAGGGAGTGGAAAAACTGCTGCTGATCTCTTCCAGCGAAGTGGGGCAACGTGCCCCGCAGCATCGAAATGTTATTAATGCCGCTAAGGCGGCGGGCGTGAAATTTATCGCTTATACCAGCCTGCTACATGCTGATACCTCCCCGCTCGGCCTCGCCGATGAGCACATCGAGACGGAGAAAATGCTGGCTGTTTCTGGCATCGCTTACACCTTGCTGCGCAACGGCTGGTACACCGAAAACTATCTCGCCAGCGCCCCGGCAGCACTGGAGCACGGCGTATTTATCGGTGCCGCGGGCGATGGCAAAATTGCCTCAGCTACGCGAGCTGATTATGCGGTAGCTGCGGCGCGCGTAATTAGCGAAGCAGGTCACGAAGGCAAGGTTTATGAACTGGCAGGTGATAGCGCCTGGACACTGACACAATTAGCGGCGGAGCTCACCAAACAGAGCGGCAAACAGGTTACCTATCAAAACCTAAGCGAAGCTGATTTCGCCGCGGCGCTGAAAAGCGTCGGTCTGCCTGACGGGCTGGCGGATATGCTGGCAGATTCTGACGTTGGCGCATCGAAAGGCGGCCTGTTTGATGACAGCAAAACGCTTAGCAAATTGATTGGCCGCCCAACGACAACATTAGCCGAGAGCGTAAGCCATCTTTTTAATGTTAATAACTAGTTAATTAAAGTGGCATCCTCCCGTATCCTCTCTGATAATGACGGGATGCGGGGAACGACTACGGTTGTTCCCTGAATATTTCTTCTGACAGATCAATGGATGCCAGTAATGATTAGCGGCGTGCTGTACGCCCTGTTAGCAGGGTTGATGTGGGGGCTTATATTTGTCGGGCCGTTGATCGTGCCGGAATACCCGGCGATGTTGCAGTCGATGGGGCGTTATCTGGCGTTAGGGTTAATTGCGCTGCCCATTGCCTGGCTGGGACGCGTGCGTCTGCGTCAGTTGGCGCGTCGCGACTGGCTTACCGCCTTGATGCTCACCATGATGGGCAACCTCATCTATTACTTCTGCCTTGCCAGTGCCATTCAACGTACTGGCGCGCCTGTCTCCACGATGATTATCGGCACCCTGCCGGTGGTGATTCCTGTCTTCGCCAATCTGCTTTATAGCCAGCGTGACGGTAAACTCGCGTGGGGGAAACTCGCCCCGGCGCTGGTTTGTATTGGCATCGGCCTGGCATGTGTAAATATTGCTGAGTTAGACCACGGACTCCCCGATTTTGACTGGGCACGTTATACCTCTGGCATCGTGTTGGCGTTAGTTTCCGTGGTCTGCTGGGCGTGGTATGCCTTGCGCAACGCCCGTTGGCTGCGGGAAAACCCAGACAAACATCCGATGATGTGGGCAACGGCGCAGGCGCTGGTCACGCTGCCGGTTTCGCTCATCGGTTATCTTGTCGCCTGTTACTGGCTGAATACGCAAACGCCGGACTTCTCCCTACCTTTTGGCCCCCGTCCGCTGGTGTTTATTAGTCTGATGATTGCGATAGCCGTGCTTTGCTCATGGGTTGGCGCACTCTGCTGGAACGTCGCCAGCCAGCGATTACCGACGGTTATCCTCGGACCGTTGATTGTTTTCGAAACGCTGGCAGGTTTGCTGTACACCTTTTTACTCCGCCAGCAAATGCCGCCGCTAATGACGCTGAGCGGTATCGCGCTGTTAGTGATTGGCGTGGTCATTGCGGTCAGAGCCAAACCGGAAAAACCCTTAACTGAATCTGTCTCAGAAAGTTGACACGATGGCAGTGAGTTAAATAAGCCTCTGCTACGTAAGGGTTATAGCATTTGTCTTAAAGATGCATTTAAAATACATCTTATATTATTAAGAATGAGGTATCAGCTATGGCTTATCGCGACCAACCTTTAGGTGAACTGGCGCTCTCTATTCCTCGCGCTTCGGCTCTGTTTCGTAAATATGATATGGATTACTGCTGCGGCGGTAAGCAAACGCTGGCGCGTGCGGCGGCACGTAAAGAACTGGATGTTGACGTCATTGAAGCCGAACTGGCAAAGCTTGCTGAACAACCGATTGAGAAAGACTGGCGTAGCGTCCCACTGGCGGAAATCATCGACCATATCATCGTGCGTTACCACGATCGTCACCGCGAGCAGTTGCCGGAGCTGATCCTGCAAGCTACCAAAGTCGAGCGCGTTCACGCCGACAAACCGAGCGTGCCAAAAGGGCTGACAAAATACCTGACTATGCTGCATGAAGAGCTTTCCAGCCACATGATGAAAGAAGAGCAGATCCTCTTCCCGATGATCAAACAAGGCATGGGTAGCCAGGCGATGGGGCCAATTAGCGTAATGGAAAGCGAGCACGATGAAGCGGGTGAACTGCTGGAAGTAATCAAACACACTACCAATAACGTCACACCGCCGCCGGAAGCCTGCACCACCTGGAAAGCGATGTATAACGGTATTAATGAACTGATTGATGACCTGATGGAGCACATCAGTCTGGAAAACAATGTACTGTTCCCACGCGCGCTGGCGGGTGAGTGATCTAAAAGCTGGATGGCATTGCGCCATCCAGCATGATAAAGCCGTTACTTCCGCAGTTCAGCAGTCCGCTTCTTACCAATAAACAACCAGCCCAACCCCAGCGCGATAAACCACAGCGGGGTAACCAGCAGCGCCTGGCGAGTGTCATCTTCCAGTGTCAGCAACACGACCACGAACACAAAGAACGCCATACATACCCAGCACATCAGCTTGCCGAGCGGCATCTTGTAGATAGACTTCTCATGCAGGTGCGGACGCTGTTTGCGATACACCAGGTATGAGCAAAGGATAATCGTCCAGACGAACATAAACAGAATCGCGGAAACAGTCGTGATCATCGTGAACGCGCCAATTACACTTGGATTCACATACAACATCACCACGCCGCCGAGCAGACAGATACAAGAGAAGGTCAGCCCTTTCGCGGGCACGGCGCGCTTAGAAAGTTTAGCGAACGCTTTCGGTGCCACACCTTCCTGGGCCAGACCAAACAGCATACGGCTGGTAGAGAAGACGCCGCTGTTAGCGGAAGACGCCGCAGAGGTCAGCACCACAAAGTTGATTACGCTGGCAGCCGCAGGCAAACCCACCAATACAAAAAGTTCAACGAACGGGCTTTTCTCCGGGACTACTGAACTCCACGGCGTCACGGACATAATCACAATCAGCGCGAAGACGTAGAACATAATGATACGGATCGGAATGGAGTTAATCGCACGTGGCAGTGATTTCTCCGGATCTTTCGTTTCCGCAGCGGTTGTACCGACCAGCTCAATCCCCACGAAAGCGAAAACCGCTATCTGGAATCCGGCAAAGAAGCCACTTAAACCTTTCGGGAACCAGCCGCCGTCATTCCACAAATGCGCGAATGACGCTTCCACACCGGTCGGTGACTGAAAGTGCATCGCCACCATGACCAGGCCGACGACAATCAGTGACACGATGGCGACAATTTTGATCATCGCAAACCAGAACTCCATCTCACCGAACATTTTCACGGTGGCGAGGTTAAGCGTCAGCAGCAGCACTATCACCGCCAGCGAGGCGACCCAGTCGGAGAGATCGGGGAACCAGAACTGAGCATAGGCAGTGATGGCCACCACGTCCGCCATACCGGTAACCACCCAGCAGAACCAGTAGGTCCAGCCAGTGAAATATCCCGCCCATGGCCCCAGTAAATCGGAAGCGAAGTCACTAAAAGATTTGTATTCCAGATTCGAAAGCAGCAATTCCCCCATTGCCCGCATCACGAAAAAGAGCATAAAACCGATGATCATATAAACGAAGATGATCGACGGTCCGGCAAGGCTGATTGTTTTACCGGACCCCATAAACAACCCCGTACCAATGGCCCCACCAATGGCAATAAGCTGAATATGTCGGTTTGTGAGATTGCGCCGTAGCGACTGTTCAGCCGGAGCCTGATCATCGGCAACGACTTTTACCTGATCTACCATGTTTTTTTCTTCCTGTACCTGTCTGTGTTGTTCAGGCTCTGCGGCCTTTAGTCAGTCTATGATACGACGAATCTGTATCGGGACTCATCGATATTAGGTAACAATACGCGGGATGAATACTAAGATTTAGATCTAATGTTAATTTTATGTTTAAAGTGAGTGTCATATCACGGTGATAACGCGAAACAGCTCACAAAAATACACGCTTACGTGGTCTTTGCAACACAAAATAGCGCCATTTGGCAAACTGAAGGGTTTATTGCTGAATGCCTGCTCCCCTCTGGCTCGAGGGGAACAGAATGCGCTGCTTAGAGGATTTCCAGCAGTTCGACTTCAAACACCAGGGTGCTGAACGGAGGGATGGACGCGCCTGCGCCACGCTCGCCATAGGCCAGTTCCTGCGGGATAGTCAGTTCCCATTTAGAACCTACCGGCATCAGAGTCAGTGCTTCAATCCAGCCAGGGATCACGCCGTTAACCGGGAATTCAGCTGGCTCGCCACGGGCAACAGAGCTGTCAAACACAGTGCCGTCGATCAGTTTACCGGTGTAATGAACACGAACGCGGTCAGTGCGTGCCGGAATTGCGCCTTCCCCCTGATTGATCACGCGGAATTGCAGGCCAGATTCGGTGCTATTCACACCTTCTTTTTTGGCGTTTTCTTCCAGGTATTTCACACCTTCAGCAGCCATCGCCTGGAAACGCTGACGACGAACGGCATCGGCGCGTTCGTGGATTTCACGCAGCGCGCGGTGCACCACATCAACCGGAACAGCCGGATGTTTGCCTTCCAGCGCATCGGCAATGCCTGCAACCAGGGCTTCTGGCAGCAGCCCTTCCAGGCCTGATTCACTCAGTTGTTGCCCTACCTGCAAACCAATGCCGTAGCTTGCTTGCGCTTCGATGGTGTCAAAAGTTGGGGTGGTCATCGTATTTCCTTTCTTAGGGTATAAAGTAGCGGGCAGCATATCAGCCACACTTCTTTGGGTAAAACTTTGTCGCGGGAATGATGACAAATCCCGGGGAAAAAGAAACAATAGCAATATCCCGTATGAATATAATAAAGGCGGGTTTACCACGGACATCATAGCGTTAGCTTATTCATAGGCTATGATTGAGGAACAAGACGCGGAGCAGGAGGAAACCATGCCCGGGCGCTTTGAACTAAAACCAACCCTGGAGAAAGTCTGGCACGCGCCGGACAATTTTCGCTTCATGGACCCGCTACCGCCGATGCATCGTCGGGGGATCATTATTGCCGCTATTGTATTGGTGGTCGGATTTCTACTCCCGTCGGATGATACGCCAAACGCGCCGGTGGTGACGCGTGAAGCACAGTTAGATATTCAGTCGCAATCACAACCGCCGACAGAAGAACAGCTGCGGGCGCAATTAGTCACACCACAAAATGATCCTGATCAGGTGGCTCCGGTCGCTCCAGAACCGATACAGGAAGGCCAACCGGAAGAGCAGCCGCAAACCTCGCAAGTGCAACCTTTCCAGCCAGATAGCGGAATTGACAATCAATGGAGCTCTTATCGTGTCGAACCCGGTAAAACAATGGCGCAGCTGTTCCGCGACCACGGACTGCCCGCTACCGATGTCTATGCAATGGCGCAGGTAGAAGGCGCGGATAAGCCACTGAGTAATTTGCAAAATGGGCAGATGGTGAAAATCCGCCAGAACGCCAGCGGCGTGGTGACGGGCTTAACCATTGATACGGGAAATAATCAACAGGTCCTGTTTACCCGCCAGCCGGATGGCAGTTTTATTCGCGCGCGGTAGATGAAGGGTCAACCAGAAGCCAGCTAAGGATCGTCTCTTTGATGACCTTACGCCTGGCTTCCAGTGCCTGCGGTGAAACCATACTGATGTGATAAACCAGGCCAAGCGTATGTTGGTTGATCAAATAATATCCTCCAAGAGCAGCAATATTAATATTCACCTGCAACGGGTCGATATCTGGCTTAAAAATATTGCGCCGTTTGCCTTCAGCTAATAATGACTCCATTAACTGTAAGTGTGCGTGGTTAATTTCTAAAAGGCGCTGTGATTTTGCATAATGCACCCCTTTACTCTGGTTTTCACTATGCACAATTTTTAAAAACCAGGGGTTAGCAATGTAATAATCCCAGGTGAAATCGATAATTTTCTCAATGGCTTTTTGTGGCGGAAGACCTGAGAAATCAAGGGATTTTTCTTTTTGCCGAATATCATTCCAGGTGTATTCCAGCACTTCGATAAATAAATTTTCTTTATTACCAAAGTGATGATAAACCGTCTGTTTACTACACTCCGCGGCCTTGACGATATTATCGACTCTGGCCCCTTCGTAACCATATTCGGCAAATTCATTAACCGCACATAACAACAGCTTTTCCTTCAGGCTTTGTACGTTGCTGGTATCAAGATACATTCCGCTTCCCCACGTCTTCTTCGTGATGACTATCTTAACCCGATTTGTTAGAAGCTCCACTAAAATGGCTAAAAACTCGCAATTTCATCGGGTTATCAAATGCTCTGTGATCATTATCGCATATCAACCAACTAGATGGTTGATCTTTCTTGCCACACATTGCAAGCTAATCGTCACTTAAGGAAATAATATTCAAAAAGAGGGTTATCGTATGAAGTCAACACGTCCTGTTGCTGTCATCACTGGAGCCGCACGTGGTATTGGAAAGGGCTGTGCACTGGAACTTGCGCGTGGCGGATTTAATCTGCTGATTAATGATCGTCCGGATGCCGACAGCGTAGAAAAATTACATGCCACACAACAAGAATGTCTGGCGGAAGGCGTGGAAGTGATTTGCTTCCCTGCTGATGTTGGCGATCTCTCCCTTCATGAAGAGATGCTCGACGCGGCGCAAAACCAGTGGGGACGTCTGGACTGTCTACTCAACAACGCAGGCATTTCAGTGAAAAAACGCGGTGACCTCCTCGACCTCGAACCAGACAGCTTCGACCAAAACATTGCCATTAACACCCGTGCGCCGTTCTTCCTTGCTCAGGCATTCAGTAAGCGATTACTGGCACAGCCGAAACCGGAAGCAGAACTGCCGCACCGCTCGATTATTTTTGTCAGTTCCATAAACGCCATCATGCTGGCGATGAATCGCGGCGAATATACCATTGCCAAAACTGCCGTCTCCGCCGCAGCTCGCCTGTTTGCCGCTCGCCTTTGCAATGAACAAATTGGCGTTTATGAAGTGCGCCCTGGTCTCATCAAAACCGATATGACCATTCCGGCAACGGCTTATTACGACGAACTGATTGCTAAGGGGTTAGTGCCGTGGGGACGTTGGGGTTATCCGGCTGATATTGCTTCCACTGTCCGCGCGATGGCGGAAGGCAAACTGATTTACACCTGCGGTCAGGCGGTCGCCATCGACGGCGGCTTAAGTATGCCGCGCTTCTGAGGCTGAATCATGAGAGATCTGTTACAACGCCCGGATTTATTCAGTATCAATACTGCGACACTGGGCTATAAAACACCGCTACCTGCCATTATTGATGCCTGCGCCGCACGCGGTATTGGCGCGATTGCCCCCTGGCGCAGGGAGTTACAGGGTGAAGATCTCCAACAAATCGCCCGCCAGCTTGCTGCCAGTAACATGAGCGTTTCCGGTTTGTGCCGTAGCACCTATTACACCGCGCCGACGCTGACGGAACGCAAACTGGCGATTGATGATAACCGCCGGGCGCTGGACGACGCCGCTGTACTGAACGCCGCCTGTTATATGCAGGTGGTTGGCGGTCTGCCAATGGGAACAAAAGATCTGTACGAAGCGCGGGAACAAGTGAAACAAGGGATTCGCCAGTTGCTGCCACATTCGAAAGATGTCGGCGTACCAATTGCGCTGGAGCCGCTGCACCCGATGACCGCCGCCGATCGCTCTTGCCTGTGCACGTTACGTCAGGCGCTGGACTGGTGTGATGAACTCGATCCCGATGGTGAATTTGGCCTCGGCGTGGCGGTAGATGTCTACCACGTTTGGTGGGACCCGGATCTCGCCAGTCAGATCCTGCGTGCCGGAAAGCGCATCCTCGCGTTTCATGTTTCCGACTGGCTGGTGCCAACCACCGATTTAGTCAATGACCGGGGAATGCCGGGAGATGGCGTAATCAATATTCCGTCTATTCGTCGCCAGGTAGAAAATGCCGGATTTAACGGTGCTGTGGAACTGGAAATATTCTCGCCGTACTGGTGGCAAAAAGATATTAACAGCACGCTGGATATTAGCGTCGATCGCATCGCGCATTATTGCTAAGGAATGATCATGAGTGACCAACCCGTTCTGTTCAGCAGAGCGGCGGCTTCCTGCCGCCTGACATTGAACCGTGAAGATAAATGTCATGCTATTAATGAAGAAATGATCGAATCTCTCGACCATTATTTAAATGAAATTGAAAACGACACCACATTACGATTAGTCGAATTAACGGCAACCGGCGATAAATTCTTTTGTGCAGGCGGCGATATTAAATCGTGGTCAGCCTATTCGCCATTAGATATGGGCAGAAAATGGATTAAACGCGGCAATGACGTTTTTAATCGCCTGCGCAATTTACCTCAATTAACGGTTGCGAATCTCAACGGTCATACCATCGGCGGTGGTATTGAACTTGCCTTGTGCTGCGATATTCGTATTGCTCGCCCCAGCGCGAAATTCTCTAATCCGGAAGTAATGCTCGGCATGGTGCCTGGCTGGATGGGCATTGAACGCGTGCTTAATCAGGTCGGTCCGGTGGTCGGTCGCCAGATGCTGATGCTGGGTAAACGCCTGACGGCGCAGGAAGCTCAGGCGGCGAATTTAATTGATGAAGTGGTAGAAAAAGAACAGGTGGAAAGCTGGATGGCGAATCAGTTAGCGCAGCTGAAAAAATGCGGTCCGGTGGCGCTCGCACATATCAAGCAACTGATTCTGGCTCTAGAAAATAAACATGCTGATTACCCGCACCAGTTACTGGCTGGATTAATGTCCGCCACTCAGGATTGCCAGCAGGCGACGCGCGCATTTGCCGAAAAAGCCAGCGTGAGCTTCCAAAATCAATAAGGAAATTGTATGCGTAAGATAACAACCGCCGAGACACTGGCGGCGCAAATTCAGGACGGCGCAACCATTGCCATTAGCGGTAATGGCGGCGGCATGGTGGAAGCGGACCATATTCTGGCTGCTATTGAAGCGCGTTTCCTGCAAACCGGACACCCGCGCGATCTGACATTAATCCACTCGCTGGGCATTGGCGATCGCGACTGCAAAGGCACTAACCGCTTTGCTCATGCAGAGATGCTCAAACGCATTATTGCCGGACATTTTACCTGGTCGCCCAAGATGCAGGATCTGGTAAAAAACAATGCTATTGAAGCCTACTGCTTCCCTGGTGGCGTAATTCAGGCACTGCTGCGGGAGATCGGTGCCGGACGTCCAGGGCTTTTTACCCACGTTGGACTGGGATCGTTTGTTGATCCGCGCAACGGCGGCGGTAAGTCGAACGCTAGCAGCACTGAGGATCTGGTAGAACTGATTGAAATCGACGGTGAAACCAAACTTCGTTATCGCCCCTTCAAAGTGGACTACGCGATTTTGCGTGGCACTTATGCCGATCCGCGTGGCAACGTCAGCCTCGAAGAAGAGGCGATTGATATGGATAGCTATTCCATGGCGCTGGCAGCACACAACAGCGGCGGCAAAGTGTTCGTACAGGTGCGCGATGTGCTGGAAGCTGGTGCCATTGAACCACGCCGGGTCAAATTACCGGGCATTCTGGTTGATGGCATCGTTGAACACCGCGAACAACCGCAAACCTATCTTGGCGGTTACGACCTGACCATCAGCGGTCAGCATCGCCGTTTGAGTTCTAACGACGCTATTGAACTGGTTAGTCATCCGGTGCGCCGCCTGATTGCCCGTCGGGCAGCACGCGAACTGGTGGCTGGCGCTTCAACCAACTTTGGCTTTGGCATTCCCGGCGGCATTCCTGGGGTTGCACTGCGCGAAGGCGTGCCTTATCAAAGTTTATGGATGAGCGTCGAGCAAGGCGTACATAACGGCATGATGCTGGATGATGCTCTATTCGGCTGCGCCCGTAACGCCGATGCCATTATTCCGTCACTCGATCAGTTCGAGTTCTACAGCGGCGGCGGCATCGACATTACTTTCCTCGGTATGGGTGAGATGGATGAGTACGGTAACGTCAACGTCTCCCATCTCAATGGCAATCTCATTGGCCCCGGCGGATTTCTCGAAATTGCGCAAAACGCCCGTAAAGTGGTGTTCTGTGGCACGTTCGACGCCAAAGGTAGCACGATTGATGTAACACCAGATGGCTTGCATATCGCCCAGTCAGGTCAAATCCCTAAACTGGTTACCCAGGTGGAAAAAATCACTTTTAGCGCCGCCTACGCACAGCAAAGCGGTCAGGAAGTGTTGTATATCACTGAACGTGCAGTATTCCAGTTAACAGCAGAAGGCGTTGAATTAATTGAAATCGCACCAGGTGTGGAGATTGAGCGCGACATTCTGCCATATATGGCTTTCCGTCCAATTATCAATCAGCCACGCCTGATGGAAAGTAGCCTGTTTACGCCGATGGAGGATGCATGAGTCAGCTTGATGACACCCTCCTTGATGCGCTGACGCACGTCACTTTCCCGAAGGGTTTTGTGTCAGCAGAGCCAGCGTCAATTGTCACGGTTGAAGATGTCGATTACCCGATCTGGCAAGTTGATGCGCTAGTCGTTGGTAGCGGCGCGGCAGGGCTGCGCGCAGCGGTTGAACTTAAGCGCCGCCAGCAAAATGTGCTGATCGCCACCGCCGGGTTATATATGGGGACATCGGCATGTTCTGGTTCCGATAAACAGACGCTGTTTACCGCCGCTACCGCGGGCAACGGCGATAACTTCGCCAAACTGGCGGAAGCACTGGCGAGCGGTGGGGCGATGGATCACGACACCGCTTATGTCGAAGCGGTAGGTTCTCTGCACACTCTTGGCGGGTTGCAATATCTTGGTCTGGAATTACCGGAAGATCGCTATGGCGCAATTCTTCGTTATCAAACCGACCATGACGAATCCGGGCGAGCAACCTCGTGTGGGCCGCGTACCTCAAGGTTAATGGTGAAAGTGCTGCTGGAAGAAGTACAGCGCCTCGCCATTCCAGTGTTGACCAGTGCAACAGTGATTAAACTGCTGCATCAGCGTGGCGAAAACGGCGAAGACCGCGTGGCGGGAGCAATCCTCGCGACCGGTCATCGCGCCCATAACCCTTGGGGGCTGGCAATTGTGACGGCGCCCAATGTGGTACTGGCAACGGGCGGACCGGGCGAGCTTTATCGCGACAGTGTTTATCCACATAAATGCTTCGGCTCGCTGGGACTGGCACTGGAAGAAGGTTTGACGCTAACCAATCTGACCGAAAGCCAGTTTGGTATAGGCACGCCGCGCAGCACCTTTCCGTGGAATTTGTCCGGCACCTATGTACAGGTGATCCCATATATCTATTCCGTAGATGCCGGGGGCAACGAGTATAACTTCCTCGCGGATTACTATCGAACGACCCAGGAACTGGCTTCAAACATCTTCCGTAAAGGCTATCAGTGGCCATTCCACGCCACGCGGGTAATGGATTTTGGCTCCAGTTTGTTAGATATGGCGGTGGCGCAAGAGCAGCAATCAGGGCGTCAGGTATTTATGGATTTCAATCGCAATCCTGAATCTGTGCCGGGTGACCTGCCGTTCTCATTAGATCGACTGGACGACGACGTTCGCGCGTATCTGGAAAATAACGACGCTCTGGCACCATCGCCCATCGAACGACTGCAACGAATGAATCCGCTGTCTATCTCGCTGTATAAGATGCACGGTTACGATCTCACCACGCAGCCATTGCAGTTTGCCATGAATAATCAGCATATGAATGGCGGCATTGAAGTGGATATCTGGGGGCAAACCTCCCTGCCCGGCTGTTTCGCCGTGGGGGAAGTTGCTGGCACACACGGCGTCACTCGCCCTGGTGGTGCGGCATTGAATGCCGGGCAGGTTTTTGCTGTTCGTCTGGCACGTTTTATTGGTTGCACGCAAAAACGTAATATTGATGGAGATATAGCACAGCTGGTAGCTCCGGCACTGGCTTCTATAAGAGAGATCATTACTCAGGCGCACGATAACGGGACCGGGATGCCGTTGTCGATTGTGAGAGAAAAAATTCAGGCACGAATGTCTGACTATGCGGGATTTATTTGCCATGCCGATAAAGTTCGACGTGCCACTCGTGATGCCCTGCTATTGAGTGAATTTGTCCAACAGCATGGATTGGCAATCAAACATGTGGGCGAAGTTGCCGAGCTGTTTATGTGGCGGCATATGGCACTGACGTCTACCGCCGTATTAACGCAATTGACGCATTATATTGATGCTGGTGGTGGTAGCCGTGGGGCGCGTATGGTTATTGATCCACAAGGCAAATGCCTACCACAAACTCGTCGCGGCGCAAAAGAAGAATGGCGTTTTCGCTCTGAACTCGCTGAAGACAAAAATCACAAATTAACAATTCAATATTCGCAAGGTTCTTTTATTACCGAAGTAAAGTCTTTACGTATGCAACCGTGTATTAACGGTATTTACTTTGAAAAAAACTGGCCAGACTTTTTAAAGGGAGACATTTACACACAGTAATTTTCAATATTTACTCTGTACCTGATTTTTATTGCCTATTACATGGAAATACCAACAACCAGGGTTTATTAATATAATTAAAAGGTTTAAAAATGAATAAAATAAAGAATTATCGATGGCATATGATTGCCCTCGTATGCTTTATCACTGTAATCAATTATCTGGACAGAACGGCGTTAGGTATTGCGGCTCCAACGATTATGGAGACAACCGGAATAACCAAAGAACAATATTCATGGATTGTCAGTGCATTCCAGTTGGCCTATACATTGGGGCAACCGGTAATGGGCTTCTTTATTGATACCGTGGGTCTGAAGTTAAGTTTTGCGATATGTGCCGCAATCTGGGGCCTGGCGACAATGGGGCATGCCTTGACAGGAACATGGTCAGGTCTGGCATTTATGCGCGCCCTGATGGGTTTCAGCGAAGCATCGGCAATTCCTGCGGGTGTAAAAACCGCATCAACATGGTTCCCGGCAAAAGAGCGTGGCGTGGCGACAGGTGTTTTCAATATGGGCACCTCACTCGGCGCGATGCTTGCTCCACCGTTGATTGCCTGGTGCATTATGTTTCATAGCTGGCAATTTGCGTTTATTGTCTCAGGTAGCCTTGCTTTACTCGCGGCTTTATTTTGGTTCTTTTGTTATAAAGATCCAAAAGATGCTAAACGCCTTTCTGATGAAGAGCGCCACTATATTGAGTCTGGGCAAGAACAGCATCTTAAAACAGATAAGAAAGAAAAAACGTCAATCAAGCATATCCTCAGCCAACGTAATTTCTGGGGGATTGGCATCGCGCGTTTTCTCGCTGACCCGGCATGGGGAACCATTAACTTCTGGGTACCGATTTTCTTCGTCGAAACGCTGCATTTTAGCCTGAAAGAAATTGCCATGTTCGTCTGGCTGCCTTTCCTGCTGGGCGATCTCGGCTGTTTAGCCAGTGGTTTTGTCGCGAAGTTCTTCCACGATCGCGGCGTGAGTTTAATTAACTCACGAAGAATTACCTTCACTATTGCAGCCGTCATTATGATGACGATTGGCCTGGTGAGTATTGTCGAAAATCCCTACATCGCCGTATTACTGATTAGCATTGGCGCATTCTCGCATCAATGTCTTTCTACTGTTGCAGCAACTCTGGGCGGTGACCTATTCAAAAAAGACGAAGTAGCTACCGCAGTGGGTATGGCAGGAGCCTGTGCGTGGAGCGGTCAGTTGATTTTCAACCTGTTCATCGGGGCATTCGTTCACATTATCGGCTTCGCGCCGTTCTTTATTGCCCTGGCTTTCTTTGACATTATTGGTGCTATTGCGTTGTGGACGCTTATCAAAGTTAAAGATGAAGAACCACAAGTACAGTTAGCTACCCACTAATTATTTTAAATAAAAACGCTATAATTGAGGTTATGGCGTTTTTAAAGAAGCTTGAGTTATCGAACCTCGCTTACCAACGCGTTGTCAGTCATCTCCCCCCTCCCTGGTGCATCGTTATATCCGTGATGAGCGATTTTTGATATTAATATCTTTCACCATCCGCTATTTTCTCCACTTCAGAAAACAAACTTATTTTTATTAATATCAATTCTTTTTCTTTGAACATTCAACTGCGATATTTGTAAAAATATTAAACAGGCAACAATAAAATGACATTACCAACAACTATTTATTCATTCCCCGCATATTTACCTCGTTTTTCGTCCACCGACAAACCAGCAAAACTAAAATTTCATCAATACGCACGCGCTACATTACTGTCAAATCGTGGAAGAGATCATAATTGCGATGGCAGACGTACTGTTGAGATCCACAAACTAGATCTCTCAGACTGGCAAGCATTCAATAAGCTAGCGACGAGGTGTAATACTTACGATGGAATAACAATGAATGGTGATAATTCTTTTGGATGGAACCATGAAGCTACATTAGATAATATTCACGCCCAGAAATACAATAAAGCTTACGCGGGTGCGCGGTTAACCGCAGAACTGAAATATTTATTGCAAGATGTCGAATCCTTCGAACCCAACAGTAAATACACAATACACGAAGTGGTTTTGGGACCTGGTTATGGTACTCCAGACTATACCGGCCAAACGATAGGATACGTTGTAACCCTTCCTGCCCAAATGCCTAATTGCTGGTCATCTGAACTACCAACAATCGATCTTTATATCGACCAACTTCGCACTGTTACAGGCGTTTCTAATGCCCTCGGATTCATCATTGCTGCATTGCTAAACGCGTATTCTGATTTACCCCATGATTTGAAAATTGGTCTACGTTCCTTATCAAATTCAGCCGCAATCTACTCGGGTTTAGGTTTCGAGCGAGTGCCGCAGGACCGAGACATAAGGAGTGATCGTATGCATCTAACGCCAGCAAACCATCCTGACTTATGGACACAAGAGAATGGTGAATGGATCTACTTGCGAAATTAAGGCCTGACGAAAAATAGAAAGCAAAACGCCGACCAATGGTCGGCGTTTTTACGTCTCGTTGAATAACGAATTATTCAGCTACTACGTTTACGATCACTTTCGCGAATACTTCGCTGTGAACCTGGAAGCTCACTTCGTGTTCGCCAGTGGTACGCAGAACGCCGTTCGGCAGACGAACTTCGCTCTTAGCCACTTCAACGCCAGCTGCAGTTACAGCGTCAGCGATGTCGCGAGTACCGATGGAACCGAACAGTTTACCTTCGTCGCCTGCTTTAGACGCGATGGTAACAGTTTCCAGTGCATTGATTTTCTCAGCGCGAGCATTAGCAGCTGCCAGAACTTCAGCCAGTTTAGCTTCCAGTTCAGCGCGACGTGCTTCGAAGAATTCAATGTTTTTCTTGGTAGCTGGAACAGCTTTACCCTGCGGTACCAGGAAGTTACGAGCATAGCCCGCTTTAACGTTTACCTGATCACCTAGGCTACCCAGGTTTGCTACTTTATCAAGCAGAATAACTTGCATTACCTTATCCTCTCAAAGTCGTATTAATGGACCGTGACCGATTACTGATGACGATCAGTGTACGGCAGCAGGGACAGGTAGCGAGCGCGTTTGATAGCGCGAGCCAGCTGACGCTGGTATTTTGCACGGGTACCGGTGATACGGCTTGGGACAATCTTACCGCTTTCGGTGATGTAGTTTTTCAGCGTAGCGATATCTTTATAGTCGATCTCTTGAACGCCTTCCGCGGTGAAACGGCAGAACTTGCGACGACGGAAATAACGTGCCATATGGCTAGTCTCCAGAATCTATCAATTCAATCTGCTCGGCATGCAAAACCATTTTGCTCAGACCGTTCTTTGCCTTGTGGCATGAAATGAACCCCTGAACGGTTATGCGACTGCCGACCGTTATACTGTGAGTAATGGCCTGGTTTTCGTGTCCGCTAACAATAACGGGCATTTGACACCACGCCTGCCGGTGAAAGCCGGCTTCCTCCTGCACAGAACGATGCTCAAGCACGAACTGGCAGTGAGGAATTCCTGATGGACTGACCTTTCGAAGGGGAGTCCTGCACACGGTGCCGGACAACACCAGACGGTTGGTCATCAGAAATTACTCTTCAGAATCCCCAGCTTCAGCATCATCAGCGGTTTCGTTTGCGAAATCATCGCGACGCTCACGGCGCTCGTCTTTCGCTTTAACCATCGGAGATGCTTCGGTAACAGCGTGCTTGGTACGCATAACCATGCTGCGGATAACGGCATCGTTGAAGCGGAAGGTAGTTTCCAGCTCATCGATCACTTCCTGCGGAGCTTCAACGTTCATCAGAACGTAGTGTGCTTTGTGCAGTTTGTTGATCGGGTAAGCCAGCTGACGGCGGCCCCAGTCTTCCAGACGGTGGATCTTGCCTTCTGCACCAGTGATGGCAGCAGTGTAGCGCTCGATCATGCCCGGAACCTGTTCGCTCTGGTCAGGATGGACCATAAAAACGATTTCGTAATGACGCATCGAATTGCTCCTTACGGATTATTCAGCCTCCTGTCTGGGTCAGCCGAATCCCGGGGAGGCAAGGAACGTGTTAAAGGTCGGCTGAAAAATGACGCGTTATAGTACTGACATACCCCGCTAAACTCAAGGCCAGCCGACAAATAAATCTCATCTTTCACCAAATCGTACTAACACGCTGATTTGAAGTTCATCACACTTCATCATGGTGTTTTTTTGAACAACTGCATCAGAAATGGTCACCATCAACTTCTTTATCATTGATTAAAATTAAATCAGAAGATCACCACAAGAGGAGAGCACACAAAGTCAGCCGTCGAGGAGGTATCTATGTTCAGCCGTGTTTTAGCCCTTCTGGCTGTGCTTTTGCTAAGTGCAAATACATGGGCAGCCATTGAAATTAATAACCACCAGGCCAGAAATATGGACGATGTGCAAAGCTTAGGCGTGATTTATATCAATCATAATTTCGCCACTGAAAGCGAAGCGCGTCAGGCATTAAATGAAGAGACAGATGCGCAGGGCGCAACGTACTACCACGTGATTCTGATGCGGGAACCGGGGAGTAACGGCAACATGCACGCCAGCGCGGATATTTATCGCTAGCACCAGGTATAACCAACGAAACATTGCCATAGTTTGCTTTGCCCCCTTCTCAGGGGGCTTTTTTTGAAAAACGGCTGCGGACTTAGACCAGTTATCTCCCGAAGAAGGAAATTTCCGCAGCGCGTGTTTTACTTCTGCCCGTAATAGGCGTTAGGACCGTGCTTACGCATGAAGTGTTTATTCATGAGATAGCTGTCGATGTGATTCAGTTGTGGGTTAATGCCGCGGGCAATCCACGCCATTTTCGCCACTTCTTCCATCACCACCGCGTTATGCACCGCATCGTGAGCATCTTTCCCCCAGGCGAATGGCCCGTGCTGATACACCACAATTCCCGGCGTATGCAGCGGCTCGGCGTCACCCAGCGTTTCGATAATCACTTTGCCAGTGTTTAGCTCGTATTCCCCCTGCACTTCTTCTTCGCTTAACCCGCGCGTACACGGGATATCGCCAAAGAAGTAGTCAGCGTGCGTGGTGCCTAATGCCGGGATCGCCAGCCCCGCCTGCGCCCATGCGGTGGCATGCGTGGAATGGGTATGGACAATGCCGCCAAGCGACGGATAACGACGGTAGAGTTCAAGATGCGTCGCAGTGTCGGAAGACGGACGATACTCCCCTTCCACCACCTTGCCGCTCATATCAACCACCACCATATCGTCTGCTTTCATGGTTTCGTAGGCGACACCGCTGGGCTTGATCACCACCAGCCCGCGTTCGCGGTCAATGGCGCTGACGTTACCCCAGGTAAAGGTCACCAGCCCGTAACGCGGCAGATCCATGTTGGCTTCAAATACCTGCTGTTTCAGCTTTTGCATTATGCCGCCTCCACCATGCCTGCTTTAGCCATGCGCGCTTTCACCCAATCACGCGCTTTCGCCACTTCTGCCGCCGGGTCTTCCGCCGTTTCGCTCCACATCTCAATCAGGTACGGCCCGCAATAACCACTCTGTTTGAGCGTTTCAAAGCAACGTTCGAAATCCACTACGCCTTCGCCAAACGGGACGTTTTTGAAGATGCCTGGTTTGGTGTCTTTCACATGCACCGCGACGATATGCCCGATTCCGGCCTGCAACTCCATCTGCACGTCGTTGTCCCACGCCGACAAGTTGCCGATATCCGGGTAGAGCTGGAACCACGGGTTGTTAAGATAGTGCGCGTAACCCAGCGCCTTGCTGATGGAGTTCATCAACGGGTAATCCATGATCTCCATTGCCAGCGTCACCTGCGCGCGGCTCGCCATCTCAACGCTCTCTTTCAGGCCGTCACGGAAACGACGACGCGTTTCGTTATTGGCTTCCTGATAGTAAACGTCGTAGCCCGCCAGTTGGATCACGCGAATACCGACATCCTGGGCAAACTGGATAGCTTTGCGCATAATCTCCAGCCCCTGCGCCCGCACTGCGTCATCTTCGCTGCCCAGCGGGAAACGACGATGAGCAGAAAGGCACATGGATGGTACGCGCACGCCGATTTCAACAATCGCGTTCACCAGCGCCAGACGCTGCTCGCGGCTCCAGTCAAGGCGCGAGAGGCGATCGTCCGTTTCATCTACCGACATCTCGACAAAATCGAAGCCTAACGTTTTTGCCAGTTGCAGCCGTTCCAGCCAGCACTCCCCGGCGGGGAGCGCTTTTTCGTAGATGCCAAGCGGGATTTGTTTGGACAACATATCCGCTCCTTAGCCCCACAGTTCGGCGATGGAACGTTTGAACTGACGCGCGGCTTCAACCGGAGAGGCGGCATCACGGATACTACGCCCAGCGATAAACACATGAATCGGAATGCCTTTGAACAGCGGCAGGTCTTCCAGCGCCAGGCCACCGGTGACGGTGACTTTGAAGCCCATATCGGAAAGACGTTTGATCGCGGTGATATCCGCTTCGCCCCACGCCACGCCTGCGGCCTGCGCGTCACGGCTGCGGTGATAAACCACCTGCTGGATACCTGCGTCGCGCCACTGCTGCGCCTGTTCCCAGGTCCAGTAACCGGTCAGTTCGATCTGCACGTCGCCATTAAACTCTTTTGCCACGTCCAGCGCGCCTTTGGCGGTGTTGATATCTGCACAACAAATCACGGTCACCCAGTCAGCGTTGGCTTCGAAGCACATACGAGAAAGGATTTTGCCCGCATCGGCGATTTTGGCGTCTGCCAGCACGATTTTGTGCGGATAAAGCGCTTTCAGATCGCGAACCGCACGCACACCTTCGCCCACGCACAGAATGGTGCCCACTTCGATAATGTCGACTTCTTCGGCAATCAGGCGAGTGGTTTCGTAGGCGCTAGCCATAGTCTGGTTGTCCAGCGCGACTTGCAACATCGGTAATGACATTTTCAATTCCTTCTTAAGCAGCCGCGTTGGTGCGGTCAATGAGATCCAGGACTTCCTGCTCGGTACGGCAGGCGCGTAAACGGTCGAAATTCTCTTCATCTTCAAACAGGTTGACGATCTGCATGATGCCCACTTCCTGATGCGTGTTGGCATCGACCGCCGCCATCGTGATGAGGATATCCACCGGGTCGTTATCTTCGTGGTTGAACTCCAGCGGCTTTTTCAGCGTCACCAGTGCAAAACCGGTTTTCTTAACGCCCTCTTCCGGGCGACCATGCGGCATTGCCAGGCCCGGTGCGAGCACAAAGTACGGGCCGTGTTGTTCAACCGCATCCAGAATCGCCTGGTAGTAACGCGGCTCTACCACATCTGCCGCCACCAGCAGGTCAACGCCGATTTTCACTGCGTCCTGCCATGTCTCAGCTTCAGCCTGCAGACGGATAGATTTATTCTCCGCCAGCGAATCACGTAATTTCATAGCGCGCCCTTACTTCACGTCCTGCGGGAAATGTTCTTTGATCACTTCCAGCAGTTTCGGGCCAAAGTCAGCAGGAGAGAGCATGTTGCGCACGCCAACGACATATTTGTTGCCGGTCACGGTGATTTCGCCCGCGATGTGCGTAGAAGCGATGATGATATCCGCGCCGCTCAACTCGCTTTTGTATTCACCAACCGCGCAGCTGTTTACCGTGTGGTCGATGTTCGACTGGGTTAAAAACTGGTCCACTTTCATTTTCATGATCATGGAACTGCCTTGTCCGTTACCACACACAGCCAGAATACGTACGGTCATAATCAAAACTCCTTATTAAGCAGACTGTTCTGCCAGTTGTTTTTCTGCATCTTCTTCTGCGCGCAGCGCGCGGCCAGCGAAGAACATATAAGCCAGTGCAATGACAATGATGACGACCATAAAGGCGATGCCGATGGAGAAGAAGCCCTGCATCATCGGCGGTGCCAGAATCGACCAGTCCGCCATGCCCATCCAGGCGCTCATACCGGTGAGTTTCACCGCCCAGACGCAACCAAAGATTTCAATCATCCCCATCACCAGACAAATCTTCAGCGCCGCGCGCCAGCCACCGAAGTGGTTAGCAAACACGCCGATGGTGGCATTAGAGAAGAACATCGGGATAAAGCCAGGGATAATCAGAATGGAAGAGCCGCTGGCGACCAGGATGCCAACTGCAATCAGTTGACCGATGGTGCCCCACATAAAGCCCCAGACCACAGCGTTCGGCGCGAAGCTATAGATGGCCGCACAGTCAATCGCCAGAACCGCACCGGGGATCAGGCGCTGGGAGATACCGTTAAACGCTTCAGAGAGTTCCGCCACAAACATGCGCACGCCCTGAGTGATGATGAAGATCGCCACCGCAAAGGAGAAACCGGTTTGCAGGATGTACACCGTCCAGTTCACTTTACCTGCCATCGCCTGCACGGTGTCGATACCGAAGGAGAGCAGAATGGCACCAAAGAAGATGGTCATGACAATCGCCGTGGAGACGATGTTGTCGTGGAAAATGTTCAGCCAGCCTGGCAGTTTGAGGTCTTCAACGCTTTCCTCTTTTTTGCCGAGGAACGGCGCAACTTTATAAGCAATCCATGATGCAAACTGCTGCTGGTGACCGATGGAGAAACCACAGCCGTCCGTCACTTCCTGAGTCGGCTTATACATCATGTTGGAGGTAATACCCCAGTAGAGCGAAACCAGAATCGCGGTGCAGATAATGGTCGTCCACATGGAGTAACCGAAGATAAACAGCGTAACGGCAATCAACCCGGCCTGCTGAAACATGATGTGACCCGTCAGCATGATGGTGCGAATACCGGTAATGCGACGTAGCAGCACGTAACAGATGTTCAGCGCCAGTGCCAGCAACACCGCGTAGCCCACCCAGCTATAGGCATCGCCCATACGTTCGATGGTAGCCATCATGGAAGCGTAAGTATCGGAAATCGCACCATTGATGCCATAAACCTCCGACATTTTCGCCACCACCGGTTTGAAGGTGCTGGTCAGGATGCCGGACCCGGCCTGCAACAACATGAAACCAATAATGGTTTTAATCGTACCTTTGATAATCACGCTGACACTTTTGCGCAGCAGGATGTAGCCCAGACAGGTCACAATACCCAGCAGTAACGGGGCATTAGTCATGACCTGGTTAAAAAACACGGTAAAGATGTTGTAGAGGATCTCCATAACGATCTCCTGAAGAAGAGGTAACCGGGTATTCCGCACACCCGGAATGTTGTGCACTCACTCTAATTTTCAAAAGTAATCACAACAAGATTATTTATGATTAAATGTGACGCGACACGCAAATAATTCCACATAGAAAGCGTGGAATTCACACAATGCAAAACTTATTAATTAAAATTCATGTAGTTAATTAAATATCACAATCCTTTTCATCTTTAATGCCTTAAAATCAACAACTACTCATCAGGCAAAAAGTCAAAAAATGGTCATTGCCTTCCTGAAAAAATAGTGTCAGGATTAATCAAAACCAATCAAATATTGATTCAAATTGAACTATCATGAAGGTAAATGGCGATGAGTAAAGTGAAAAGTATCACCCGTGAATCCTGGATCCTGAGCACTTTCCCGGAGTGGGGTAGCTGGTTGAATGAAGAAATTGAACAAGAACAGGTAGCTCCTGGCACATTCGCGATGTGGTGGCTAGGCTGCACCGGGATCTGGCTGAAATCTGAAGGAGGCACCAACGTTTGCGTCGATTTCTGGTGTGGTACTGGCAAACAAAGTCACGGTAACCCACTAATGAAACAGGGTCACCAGATGCAGCGCATGGCTGGCGTGAAAAAACTGCAACCGAACCTGCGTACCACCCCATTTGTTCTTGATCCGTTTGCGATTCGCCAGATCGACGCGGTACTGGCAACTCACGATCACAACGATCATATCGACGTCAACGTCGCTGCTGCCGTGATGCAGAACTGCGCTGATGACGTGCCATTTATCGGGCCGAAAACCTGCGTGGATTTGTGGATTGGCTGGGGTGTGCCGAAAGAACGTTGCATCGTGGTCAAACCGGGCGATGTCGTTAAAGTGAAAGACATTGAAATTCATGCCCTTGACGCGTTTGACCGTACTGCACTGATCACTTTGCCTGCCGATCAAAAAGCGGCTGGCGTACTGCCAGACGGCATGGACGATCGCGCGGTAAACTACCTGTTCAAAACGCCGGGCGGTACCCTGTATCACAGTGGCGATTCCCACTACTCTAACTACTATGCGAAGCACGGTAACGAGCATCAGATCGACGTGGCATTAGGTTCATACGGTGAAAACCCTCGTGGTATCACCGACAAAATGACCAGTGCTGATATCTTGCGTATGGCAGAAGCGCTGAATACAAAAGTGGTTATCCCGTTCCACCATGATATCTGGTCAAACTTCCAGGCCGATCCGCAAGAGATCCGCGTACTGTGGGAGATGAAAAAAGATCGCCTGAAGTATGGCTTCAAGCCGTTTATCTGGCAGGTCGGTGGCAAATTTACCTGGCCGCTGGATAAAGACAACTTCGAGTACCACTATCCACGTGGTTTTGACGATTGCTTCACCATTGAACCGGATCTGCCGTTCAAGTCGTTCCTGTAATCTGTCGTTTATACCGGATGGCGTGGAGAAGTTCGCGCTATCCGGCGTAGTATTTCCTGGCTATTTCAAATATCATCTAAAAAAATCAAATTTTATCGGAATAGCTCATGACTGAAGCACAAAGACATCAAATTCTCCTGGAAATGCTCGCACAATTGGGCTTTGTGACCGTTGAGAAAGTCGTTGAGCGTCTGGGAATTTCGCCTGCTACCGCTCGACGCGATATCAATAAACTTGACGAAAGCGGCAAACTGAAAAAAGTGCGCAATGGCGCAGAAGCCATCACCCAGCAGCGCCCACGCTGGACGCCGATGAATCTGCATCAGGCGCAGAACCATGATGAAAAAGTACGTATCGCTAAAGCAGCCTCGCAGCTGGTGAATCCCGGCGAAAGCGTCGTCATCAACTGCGGTTCCACCGCGTTTCTGCTTGGGCGGGAAATGTGTGGCAAGCCAGTGCAAATCATTACTAATTATCTACCGCTGGCGAATTACCTGATCGATCAGGAGCATGACAGCGTGATTATCATGGGCGGCCAATACAACAAAAGCCAGTCCATCACCTTAAGTCCACAGGGCAGCGAAAACAGTCTCTATGCCGGGCACTGGATGTTTACCAGTGGCAAAGGACTGACCGCAGAAGGGTTGTATAAAACCGATATGCTGACGGCAATGGCAGAGCAGAAGATGTTGAGCGTGGTAGGGAAACTGGTGGTACTGGTTGATAGCAGTAAGATCGGCGAACGTGCGGGGATGCTCTTTAGTCGTGCAGATCAAATCGATATGCTGATCACCGGCAAAAATGCTAACCCGGAAATCCTGCAACAACTGGAAGCGCAAGGGGTCAGCATTCTGCGTGTTTAAAGATGCTGCTGGAAAAATGTCACGGCAGCATCTAATGCCTCAGGCGTAATGCGGTGACGCACGCCTGGCTGCCATGAACAGGTTAGCAGTTTATCCCGTCCCGTCTCGCTTAAGGCCTGCTGCAAACGTAGTGATTCGTCGGCAGGCACGACGTCATCGTCAAGGCCATGCCACAGCAGTAGAGGTCTGTCACCAAGTTGTTCCAGGTGGTTTGTCGCTTCCCACTCTGCCAGCGGCGCGACAATGTTATTGAATTCATTCTGCTGTGCTGCCGTTTCAGGTATCAGCGGTGGAAACAGTGAACGGGCGAGCGATGTAAAATAGCCCGATCCCATCATGCTGGCGGTACATTTCACCGTGGGGTGGCGAGCGGTAATTCCCAGTGCCGTCATCGCGCCCATCGACGCGCCACCGACTGCCAGACGGTCAGCAAGCAGCCAGTTTTCTTCGGCTATTGCCGCACGTAAGGTAGTGAATTCCTGCATACTTTGTAGCAAAATTTGCCAAAATTGATATAACCGCCGCGCTGCGTCGCCCCTAAAACGGCTACCGTGATCGGGCGCATCCGGCATGATCACCCGCAAACCAGCCTGCGCCAGCGCAACGGCAAAATAGCTATACACCAGACTGGACGAAGTAAAGCCGTGATAAAAAATCACGCACGGTAACGGGGTATCTTTTTGCCCGACAGGATAAGCATGAAGAACGGGAATATCTGCCAGCACGCGCGAGTCTATTTCAATCATCTGTCTCTCCTTTTTGTCTGGTATGACATGAAGAAATCCTTAGCACAAGTTTCTGCTGGCGGTATTAGTTCATAATGTTGAGATGTGGGTTACGCTTTCATCACGTTTTCATTCGAAAATCGCGTACCAGGTAACAATTCGGGAACATTCCCCCAAAGTTAAATTAATAAGGCACTACACTATGGTTAGCAGGAAACGTAATAGCGTTATTTACCGGTTTGCCAGTTTATTATTGGTGTTGATGTTAAGTGCCTGTAGCGCACTGCAAGGTACGCCACAGCCAGCACCGCCAGTAACGGACCATCCGCAAGAGATTCGCCGCGACCAGACGCAAGGGTTACAGCGAATAGGTAGCGTAAGCACGATGGTTCGGGGTTCTCCGGATGACGCATTAGCAGAAATCAGAGCGAAAGCTGTCGCTGCAAAAGCTGATTATTACGTTGTCGTCATGGTGGACGAAACCATCGTGACAGGACAGTGGTATTCACAAGCCATTTTGTACCGTAAATAAATCAGACAACTTATACAGCCAGCTTTACATTGCTTTGCGTCCCTATGCGTTTACCTGTGCACAATAAATTACCAGCTGGAAGCTCGGGCGTTTATTACCGCGATGGAATGCCCTGCAACATGTGGGGAAACGAAAAATGGAGCTGACGATGAAACAATTACTTGCCTCACCCTCGCTGCAATTAGTGACTTATCCTGCGAGCACCACGGCACAGTCTGCAGAATTCGCCAGTGCTGACTGCGTGACGGGCCTGAATGAAATAGGTCAGATCTCGGTTAGCAATATTTCAGGGGATCCGCAGGACGTGGAACGTATCGTGGCGTTAAAGGCCGATGAACAAGGTGCATCATGGTACCGCATTATTACCATGTACGAAGACCAGCAGCCTGATAACTGGCGCGTACAGGCGATCCTGTATGCGTGAGTGTCATCTACAGCAAATGAACAATGCCGGATGCGGCACCTGTGCCTTATCCGGCCAACAGTTCCTGAAATTTCATTGTGTTAGTTGATAACACGTAATGCTGCTGTTGCCATTATAAGACGCGCTAGCATCACATCTGGCTGACTCGTTTATAAACATACTCCCCCCGTCGCCCGCAGCAATAAATCATTCTGGATCTGCTCTGACAACCGCACGCCGCCGCGCGTATCAAACATCATCTGACACCACGCCTGCGCCATTGGCGGAGAGGCATATTTCAACATTTGCGCGCCGCAACCCAGCAGGAATAGCTGACGAGTAATCTCTCGCCCCATTTCTTCAGCTGGCTTACGCAGTTGCTGCTGCAAACGACGAACCGCGCGATCAAAATAGCGATCCTGCCCTTTCACTTCCATAAACGCTTCCGACAGTAAGTCGTATACACCCGCCTGCTTATTAAGAACGCGCAATACATCCAGGCACATAATATTGCCAGAACCTTCCCAGATGCTGTTCACCGGCATTTCCCTGTAAAGCCGCGGCAGCTCGCTCTCCTCGCAATAACCAATACCGCCCAGCACCTCCATCGCTTCGGCCACAAACGGCATACCACGTTTGCAGATAACAAATTTCGCCGCAGGCGTAAATAAACGCGCCCACAAGGCTTCTTTGGCATCGGCACGCCGATCCCACGCTCGCGCAAGACGAAACAGCAACGCCGTTTGCCCTTCAAGCTGGAGAGCCATGCGGCTTAAGACATGACGCATCAGAGGCTGTTGGATCAATGGATTACCAAAAACATGGCGTTGATGTGCATGATAAATCGCCAGTGAGAATGCACGGCGCATCATGGCATGGCTGCCCAGAGCACAATCAAAACGTGTCATCCCACCCATTTTCAGGATCAGGTGAATTCCTTCTCCTTCCTGCCCCAATAACCAGCCTATGGCATCCTGAAACTCCACCTCGCCGCTGGCGTTAGAGCGATTGCCCAGCTTATCTTTCAGCCGCTCCAAGCGAATCGCGTTGCGTTGCCCGTCAGGCAAAAAGCGCGGCACAAAAAAGCAGGACAAACCGCCAGTGGTCTGCGCCAGTACCAGATGCGCATCGCTTTGCGGCACCGAGAAAAACCATTTATGCCCCACCAGCCGATAAGAGCCATCGTCCAGACGCTCTGCGCGGGTAGTGTTGCTCATCACATCGGAACCGCCCTGCTTTTCCGTCATGCCCATGCCAATCAACAAACCACGTTTTTGCCCACCTGGCAATAAGTGGGAATCGTAGCGATCGCTCAACAGCGGCGTGGTCCAGTCCTGAAACGGTGCGGGTAACATCTGTAATAACAATGGCGTGGCGGCAAAGGTCATCGTTATCGGGCATAACGACCCAGCCTCAACCTGTGCGTGCAACATAAACCGCGCCGCCCGCGCCACAAATGCGCCAGAACGCGCATCTTCTTCCCAGGCCAGATTATGTACCCGATTGGTACATAACGCCTGCATCAGCAGGTGCCATGCAGGATGGAAACGGACATCGTCCAGACGCCGCCCCTGGGCATCGTAGCGCAATAGTTCAGGTGGGTTTACATTTGCCAGTCGCCCCAGTTCAAGGGATTCAGCCGTTCCGAGTTGCTGACCAATACTGGCGAGAAAATCGCTATCCCAGCCAGCGCCTTCGCGCGTTACCGCTTCGCAGAGCGCGCCATCAGACAAGTATAAATTGCTGTTATTTAAGGGTATAGGTTGATTAAAAACAGTGTGAGTTTGCCAGTGCACTGTGTCTCCCTCCATCAATGGCAGTTACCATTAGTATGGTCACTGCCACGGATTCCTGACAGAAAGAGATTGCTAAAACATTCTTAGCCAGCAATATAATGCGGAACGAAACGTGAGGTGTCTTTGGTGATCAGCGTGTTATCTTCACGGATCCCCATTCCGCACGCTTCATCATCAACAATCCAGCTACCAATGAGTGTGTAGCTATCGCCAAATCGTGGCAGAGGTTGAAATGCCTGGTAGATCATCGGTTCATCGGCATAATCACCCTCAGCGTGGTCAACGACGTTATTCTGACCATCGAAAATGGTGACGTTACCGCCCTCGCGTGAGTAGATCGGTTTACGCACATAGCTTTCGCCAGCGGCAATCTGCGGTTTTTCGCCATCAAACCAGGATGCAAGTAGGTTAGGATGACCAGGAAAGAAGCGCCAAAGCAGCGGCATTAACCCTTTGTTGCTCAAGATACTTTTCCATAACGGCTCCACCCATTGCTCGCGGCGCTTGCGCAGCAGCGGACCGTTATCGTCACGCATCATCCATTCCAGCGGATACAGCTTAAATGCACGCTGGATGACATTATCATCAAGATCGGTCAGTACACCGCCGACGCCTAAACCGAGATCTTCAATGTAGATAAACCGTGACTCCTGCCCAGCCTGCTGAGCGCAGTCCTGCAAGTACAGCACAGTACTCCTGTCTTCGTCGGTATCCTGACAACAGCAGAAATAAAACGGTTCCCGACTGTAAAGCTCGCTAAAACGCGAAATCAGGCGTTCCTGAATGGCATTGTACTGATCGGCATCACGCGGAATACTGCCGCTACGCCGCGCATCTTCCAGCCACAGCCACTGGAAATAAGCCGACTCATACAATGAGGTCGGCGTATCGGCGTTGTACTCCAGCAGCTTCACCGGCGCATTACCACACCAGGCAAAATCCATCCGACCATACAGCGAAGGATCGCGTGCGCGCCAGCTTTCAGCGATCACATCCCAGTACAGCGGGGGGATCGCCAGTTGCGTCAGGATCTCTTCGTCTTGAACCGCACGATCCACCACCTCAAGGCACATCTGATGCAGTTCCGCAGTTGGTTTTTCGATCTGCTCTTCTATCTGCCGCAGAGTAAAGCGGTAAGCCCGACTCTCATCCCAATAAATTTCATTATCGATGATATGAAAGTCGAAACCGTTGTCGGCGGCGATCTGGTCCAGATCCCGTCGTACAGGAACGTTGTGTCTCAGCATGATTAGCCTCCCCAATGCCCACGGGCGCTGGAAGAACGACCATAGCCGCCGCGAGAAACAGTTGACGCTTTTCTGGTGGTAAAGCCGCCCGAGGAGTAAGACTCTTTTTTGCCAGAACCGGAGCGCCAGGAGTAATCACCGGAAGTATTGCGCCAGACGGGGCGGGAAGCAAATGAGGATCCACCGCTGTTATAAACGAACGGCTCATCGCGATCTTTACGAATAACCCGGCTTAATAAAAATCCAGAAATGACCGGGATCCAACTCTGTTCAACATTGTCGTAGTAGCAATTTTCGTACTTAGACTGACAATTCTGCTGAGTCATATTCTTCGGAACATCGGCATAAAATGCCGCTTTGGCATTGTTCCAGCCATGAGCACAGATATCTGAATTATTACCGTCATCAATACAATCCTGCACTGTCGAGTAAAACGTTCCGTCACCGTCGTTATCGACATCACCACTATCGCCACAACCTTTCAATACAAAAAAAGCTGCACCGCCCATTAGCGCCAACGTTAAGTATTTTTGTGCGTAGCGATTGCGTCGCGGCTCAAAAGGATTATTAGGTCTTCCAATGCGACTGATCGCTCCGTGACCAATTTTACTGTTATTTCTTGATTTGCGTTTTCTGGCCATGATCGTCCATTACCATGTCATACAAGCTGCGTTAAAAATACCGCCAGCCAGCGCGGCGGTTCCCATAAACATTCCTGCTGCGGTATTGTGATTAATAATTTTTTCGCTTAATGCTGGCATATAAAGTCTGACGCCAGCAAAAACGAGTAACTGAATCACCAGTGCGATCCCACCCCAGGCAAAATAATCCGGAATACTCACCGCATTGATTGCAGCACTAGATAATGGGATCACGTAACCCA
This sequence comes from Escherichia sp. MOD1-EC6300, assembly GCF_002965045.1. NCBI lineage: Bacteria > Pseudomonadati > Pseudomonadota > Gammaproteobacteria > Enterobacterales > Enterobacteriaceae > Escherichia > Escherichia sp. MOD1-EC6300. The sequence goes on from NZ_PTRH01000008.1 coordinate 209,073, forward strand.
ACAATGTACCACTGAACGCTAGTGCCGCCGCGGTATTATTGTTTTTAATTAACTGCCATTCGTTGTGTGGTGTAATTTTGGAGTAGATAAACAGAAAAATAATCACCATAGCCACGCCAATAAAAAAATAGGCGCTAAAGGCAAGAAGTGAATCCAGTATATGCATCGTAAACGTCCTTGTAATTAACCAATAATATGAAGTGATGTCAGTGGGATATCAACACCCAGTGCGCGCGAAAATAACCACTCCGGCTCGCCGAGATCGTTAAAAGATTCCTCACCATTTAACAGCAAATATTCACAGGTATCTTCGGTCACCTGCCGTTCATAGCCCATGGTAAAATTATGCACTTCCCATTTGGCGTGGTTTTGATTTTCAACTTTTTCCAGCATATAGACGGGTTCGATATTCCCCGGTTCTTCGCTGTTAAAAAATCGCTGCCAGCGTTTTTCCTGCCAGTTTAAAGTCATTGCCCCCATCGCTTTGGCGTTGATCGCTTCGCGCCAGTGGCTCTCTTTGCTGATACCGTAGCTCTCTTCATAGACAAAGAGCTTGATATCATCAATGTCATCAATATCTTCGCCGCTGGTGGTATTGATTTGCAGAAATTCATCGCCCGAAGTGTAGTAGCGGAAAATCTGACTACCGCCGCCCAGATCGATGTGGCTGACAGCGGCTACCGTAAATTCTTCACCAGGCAGCGCAATCAGCAATTCATCTTCCAGCAAACGAAACGCTAACGTGTCGAGCGTAAAGCCGCTATTGAGATGAAGTCCCAGTGGGCCACGTGCGATTGCAGGTTTATCATCCTTACCAAACAGACGCTTGAAAAAACTTGTCATATGCTTCCCTCAATGTCCTGCCATGCCACTTCTTCAGCCAAAATACGGTTATTGCCAATAAGATGCAGCCACATACCGCCTTTAACTTCCGTTGCAATGACTGGATTCAGTTCCATTCCCCTACCATTTTTACAACTGCTTATTCCCAGGACGGTGGCATCATGATGAAGTTTCATATAATGCATCAATGCGCCATAACGCATTGAGGTAACCCGTTCAGGAATCGGTAAAACAAACCCCGTATCCCCCAGCATTGGATTCATAATCGATGCCACTGATTGAGATGAACCGGGATCTTGTATTGAACGGGAAAGTTGTTCTGCTGAAATATTTCGCACTATTTCAATACGTTGACAATGAACCTCTAATAAACGAGCGTAGCGTTCATCTTCCAGATAAGCGACGATATGGCATCTTTCAGGAATAAAATCCGCCAGGGATAGTGCGGTCGTGAACGTCTGCTCATCTGTTTGCGAAAAGATGATGACACTTTGGCAATTTGCCAGTCCCATGCGGGTATGTTCATGCGGATCATTAAAATTACTAATACGAATGAAATCGACCCAATTATTTCCAGGCATCGGATGTTGAATATCATCCCGCTCACACAAAAGTACCCGGCCAAATGCTCTTCGGGAATCAAACAACAATAATGAAATCATCTTTTCAGTCTGATGCCCGCGCCATCCAATGACCAGCATATGGTTGCGCAAATTGCTGTAGTCGCCCATTCCCGTCATTCCTTTCGCCAATATGTCTTGCACTAATGCAATGACTTTTCCCATTAAAGCGCCAAATAAACCAACACTCACAGGAATCTGCCAGAGCGCTGTGAACAGACGTCCCCCCACCGTTTGGGGTGTGATATCACCAAACCCCAGCGTTGATCCCACAACCGAGCAGTAATAAATAAAATTACTCAGTTGACCTACCAACGCCTCTTCATGCAACGCAGTTAACACCAGATAACAAAACAGATACTGTCCTGTAAATAATCCAGTCAATGCCGGCCAGGTAAGCCTGGAAAGGTGACGTCGGCAGGTTTTAATGATCCAGGAGAAGAACATTACTCGCCCTGTTGGCGTTGCAGTCTTGCTAATACATCCTGGGCGCTACTTTTGTTGCTACCGCCAATTCCGGCTTCCGCCAGTTTTTCATCAAGATCGCGACCATCTGCCACTTTTTCCAGCTGTGCGGCAGCATCCAGGCGAGCTTGACGTTCGGCCTGACGCGTTTGCAGACGCTTTAAGGATTCTGCCGCTGTCGAAACGCTGGAAGATGCGCCAACAGTAGAGATCGTTACGGCCTGTTGTGCACGCTGCATGGCTTCAGTAGCTTTAACGACTTCCATTTGTTGCTCAAATTGAGCGATACGCTGTGCTGTCGCTGTAACCGCTTTTTCCACACCATCGCGAGAGACTTCCAGATTCGACAACACTTGCTCTTCAGCGGAAATGAGATTCTCAAGACGGGCGATTTCTTCAGCAACTTCGTTAATCAACGACGGATTAACATTCTTGCTTAACGCTTCCAGCGCGCGAGCTTCCAGACTGGCTTTACGCTCACGTAAATCTTTCAGTTTATCGTTGCTCAATTTCACTCTTGCCAGTAGATCGACACGTGATTTACCGGCCTTATCCAGTTCTGCTTTGGCATCGCGTATATGCTGTTCAAGCATTCTAACGCCCTGTGCTTCTTCAATGGATTCTTCCGCTTGCGAGATCACCGATTTACCCAGCGTAAATAAAGTTTTTAAAATTCCCATAAATACCTGTCCTTGTAATTAGTGTGAATATTCTTCTGTAATTTCAGCAAGATCCAAAGCGTTATCTACCAGCGTGGTTATTTCCAGCAGGATATCTTCAAGAGAAGATTTAAGCGATAACGCCCCGAAAACAATGTAATACTCTTCCTGTTGCACGCTGGAGATCCCTACCGATGACAACGGCATCATCTTCTGATTTCTTAATAAGAAGGTATTAAATTCATCTGGATTGCTGATACTACTTACCGGACAAATAAAGGTTTCGATAATCATTTGGCGGGAAGTAAATAGAATATTGATTTGCAAATCGCCATAATCATTCATTTTAATAATTAATGCGTTCTCGCCATTTGTTACATCAATATTTTGTTCAGATACAGTTTGCAGCGCCGTCGCCAGCGCCAACGGATTCCATGTCATATATTATTCCATATAAATTAAGTTTAAATATTAATAAAATGAATATTTGTAGCACGTAATTATCTTACCAGCTCCAGACAAAAAAAAACCATCCAAATCTGGATGGCTTTTCATAATTCCGAGAAATTAGCTGCGCTGACGCACCGCTTCAAATAAGCAAATGCCGGTCGCTACCGAAACGTTCAGGGAAGAAACGCTTCCTGCCATGGGGATGCTGATCAACTCATCGCAATGTTCACGAGTCAGGCGACGCATGCCTTCACCTTCTGCGCCCATAACCAGTGCCAGCCGTCCGGTCATTTTGCTCTGATAGAGCGTATGATCCGCCTCTCCTGCCGTACCGACGATCCAAATATTCTCTTCCTGCAACATACGCATGGTGCGCGCAAGGTTAGTCACCCGAATCAGCGGAACGCTTTCTGCCGCGCCGCAGGCTACTTTTTTCGCCGTGGCGTTGAGCTGTGCGGAGCGATCTTTCGGCACAATCACCGCATGAACGCCAGCGGCGTCCGCGCTGCGCAGGCACGCGCCGAGGTTGTGCGGATCGGTCACACCGTCGAGGATCAGCAGGAACGGTTGATCGAGCGAAGCGAGCAGATCCGGCAGATCGTTTTCCTGATACTGACGTCCTGGCTTCACACGGGCGATAATGCCCTGATGCACGGCACCGTCGCTTTTCTCGTCGAGATATTGGCGGTTTGCCAGCTGGATAACCACGCCCTGGGACTCAAGGGCGTGAATCAGCGGCAACAGACGTTTATCTTCACGGCCTTTTAAAATAAAGACTTCCTGAAAACGTTCAGGGGCGCGCTCCAGCAGGGCCTGCACTGCGTGGATGCCGTAAATCATTTCGCTCATTAATGTACTCGTTGTTTACGTTTTGCCTGATGCGCTACGCTTATCAGGCCTACATGATCCCTGCAATGTATTGAATTTGCGTGATTATGTAGGCCGGATAAGGCGTTCACGCCGCATCCGGCATGAACAAAGCGCATTTTGTCAGCAATCTGACCCTCTTCTGTTTGAAGAGGGTAATGATCACTCTGCCACTTTTTTCTTCGCCGCACGCTTCGCTTTGGTCGCTGCGGCTATTTTCTGCGTTTTCGCCGATGGCTTTTTCGATTTTCTCGCGTCTTTCTTCGCCGCTTTCGGCTTCGTTTTTTTCTCGCCGCGGAAGGCGCTGTCTGGCTCAAAGTTTACCTTTTTACCGACCTGGCGACGCTTGCCGCCTTTTTTGCCTGCATCGCCTTTTTTCGCTTTCTCGCGCGCGGTTTTACCGACGTTGCGCGGTGCGCGTTCGCTGGAGATCAGGCTAAAGTCGATTTTGCGCTCGTCCATATTAACCGCTTCGACGCGAACTTCCACGCGATCGCCCAAGCGATAAGTCTGGCCGCTGGATTCACCCATCAGGCGTTGTCCCACCTGGTCAAAGCGATAGTAGTCATTGTCCAGCGAAGAGACGTGGACCAGACCATCGATGAACAAGTCATCCAGGCGAACAAAGAAGCCAAAGCCAGTGACACTGGAAATCACGCCTTTAAAGACGTTACCTACCTGGTCGAGCATGAAGTCACACTTCAGCCAGTCAGCCACATCGCGCGTTGCTTCGTCGGCACGACGTTCCGCCATCGAACAGTGCTGACCCAGTTGCAGCATCTCTTCCATCGAATAATGGTAGCCGCCGGTTTCAGTGGTATTCCCCTGATGCCCCTGCTCTTTCGCCAGCAGATACTTAATGGCGCGGTGGAGCGTCAGGTCAGGATAACGACGAATCGGCGAAGTAAAGTGCGCATAGGACTGCAATGCCAGACCGAAGTGACCACGGTTTTCCGGATCGTAAATCGCTTGTTTCATCGAGCGCAACAGCATGGTTTGCAGCATTTCTGCGTCAGGACGGTCAGCAACCGATTCCAGCAGCTCCGCGTAGTCACGCGGTTCCGGCTTGTTACCACCCGGCAATTCCAGCCCCAGCTCCGCCAGCACTGAACGGAAAGAGGTTATTGCTTCAGTGCTCGGCTTGTCGTGAATACGGAACAGTGCCGGTTCTTTGGCCTTCTCAACGAAACGCGCCGCCGAGATATTCGCCAGAATCATGCACTCTTCAATTAACTTGTGTGCGTCGTTACGCTGGGTCTGTTCGATACGCTCAATACGGCGTTCAGCGTTGAAAATGAACTTCGCTTCTTCGCTCTCAAACGAGATCCCGCCGCGTTCTTCACGGGCTTTATCCAGCACTTTATAGAGGTTATGCAGCTCTTCGAGATGCTTAACCAGCGGGGAGTACTGCTCGCGCAGATCCTGATCGCCCTGCAGAATATGCCAGACTTTGGTGTAGGTCAGACGCGCGTGAGAGCTCATCACCGCTTCGTAGAATTTGTAGCCCGTCAGGCGGCCTTTCGACGAAATGGTCATCTCGCAAACCATACACAAGCGGTCTACCTGCGGGTTGAGCGAGCACAGGCCGTTAGAGAGCACTTCCGGCAGCATCGGGATAACCTGCGAAGGGAAGTACACCGACGTACCACGGTTACGCGCTTCTCTGTCCAGCGGTGTTGGCGGACGCACATAGTAGCTGACATCGGCAATTGCGACCCACAAACGCCAGCCGCCGCCGCGTTTTTTCTCGCAGTAAACTGCATCGTCAAAGTCACGGGCGTCTTCGCCATCAATGGTGACCAGCGGTAAATCGCGCAGATCGACACGGCCAGCTTTCGCCTCTTCCGGTACTTCTTCTTTCAGCCCGGCAACCTGTTGCTCAACAGCCTGCGGCCAGATGTACGGAATTTCATGGGTACGCAGGGCGATATCAACCGCCATGCCGGTGCCCATATTATCGCCCAGCACTTCGACGATTTTACCCACCGCTTTGGTACGGCGAGTCGGGCGTTGGGTCAGTTCAACCACCACCACAAAGCCCATCCGCGCGCCCATGATCTGATCGGGCGGGATTAAGATATCGAAGCTCAAACGACTATCGTCAGGAACCACAAAGCCAACACCCGCTTCGGTAAAGTAGCGACCAACAATCTGGCTGGTTTTTGGTACCAGTACGCGGACAATACGCGCTTCACGGCGGCCTTTACGGTCAGCGCCCAGCGGCTGTGCCAGCACCTGATCGCCATGAATGCATGTTTTCATCTGCTCGCTGGAGAGATACAAATCATCTTTACGTCCTTCAACCCGCAGAAAGCCGTAGCCATCACGATGGCCAATAACGGTACCTTTCACCAGGTCGAGGCGTTCCGGCAGCGCATAGCACTGACGGCGAGTGAAGACCAGTTGACCATCGCGCTCCATCGCGCGCAGGCGGCGACGCAGGCCTTCAAGCTGCTCTTCGCCTTCAATGTGCAGTTCTACCGCCAACTCATCACGGCTGGCCGGTTTTTCACGTTTGGTTAAATGTTCGAGGATAAATTCCCGACTAGGGATGGGATTCGCGTATTTTTCAGCTTCGCGTTCCTGGAAAGGATCTTGTGACATCTCGGTTCCTCCGTTGTCATCTCTGATGAAGATTTTCGTCACTCCACCAGCAATAATTTATAAAGCGGTTGATTCTCTTCAACCAAATCGGCAAGCGTGTAGTTATCCAGTTCCATAAGAAAACTTTGCACGGCCTTAGAAAGTGCCTGTTTCAACCGACAGGCAGGTGTAATGTGGCAAAACTCACTGCTGCAATTCACCAGCGATAAGGGCTCCAGCTCGCGCACCACATCACCAATACGTATCGCACTCGCCGGTTTCCCCAGGCGAATGCCGCCATTTTTTCCACGAACAGCAGTCACGTAGCCGGCACGACTAAGTTGATTGATTATTTTGACCATATGATTACGGGAGACGCCGTAGACGTCAGTCACTTCAGAAATACTGGTCATCCGCCCTTCTGGCAATGACGCCATGTAGATCAGCGCACGTAATCCGTAATCAGTGAAACTCGTTAACTGCACATCAACCTCAAAAGGGAAAGCGGGAAAAAATACATTTATATTGATGATAAACCAGCCACAAGCTGTGTCGCTAATTTATTTCAGTTCGGGGAAGGAAAAAAGCGAGGATTTAACACTGTGTCGGATAGCGTAATGGCTTACCCGACACAGCAATGTATCACACTGTTAGCCCGGCAGGCAAAATATCTGCCAGGCGTACCAGAATTACGCGTCGAACGGGTCGCGCAGAATCATGGTTTCAGTACGATCCGGGCCGGTAGAGATGATATCGATCGGCACACCGGTCAGTTCTTCAATACGCTTGATGTAGTTCAGTGCCGCCTGCGGCAGACCGCTACGATCTTTCACGCCGAAGGTGGATTCAGACCAGCCCGGCATGGTTTCGTAAATCGGCTCTACACCTTTCCAATCGTCTGCTGCCAGCGGTGTGGTAGTCACTTCGCGACCATCCGGCATACGGTAAGCCACGCAGAGTTTCACCTCTTTCAGGCCATCCAGAACGTCCAGTTTGGTCAGGCAGAAGCCAGACAGGGAGTTCAGCTGTACCGCACGACGAACGGCAACGGTGTCCAGCCAGCCGGTACGACGACGACGACCCGTAGTTGCGCCGAATTCGTTACCCTGCTTGCAGAGGAACTCACCAGTTTCATCAAACAGTTCGGTCGGGAACGGACCTGCACCTACACGAGTGGAGTAAGCTTTGAGGATACCCAGAACGTAATCAACATAACGCGGGCCCAGGCCGGAACCGGTCGCCACGCCACCTGCAGTGGTGTTGGAAGAAGTTACGTACGGATAAGTACCGTGGTCGATATCCAGCAGCGTACCCTGCGCACCTTCGAACATGACGAAATCGCCACGCTGACGCGCCTGGTCGAGCAGGTCAGAAACGTCAACCACCATAGAAGTCAGGATGTCGGCAACAGCCATCGTATCATCCAGAACTTTCTGGTAATCAACCGCTTCAGCTTTGTAGTAGTTAACCAACTGGAAGTTGTGATATTCCATCACTTCTTTCAGTTTTTCAGCGAAGGTTTCTTTGTCGAAAAGGTCTCCAACACGCAGACCACGACGTGCCACTTTATCTTCATAAGCAGGCCCGATACCACGACCCGTGGTGCCGATCGCTTTCGCGCCGCGCGCTTTCTCACGTGCGTTATCCAGCGCAACGTGATAATCAAGGATCAGCGGACATGCTTCAGACAGCAGCAGACGCTCACGAACGGGGATGCCACGGTCTTCCAGTTCTTTCATCTCTTTCATCAGCGCGGCCGGAGACAGCACAACACCGTTACCGATGATGCTGGTTACATTCTCGCGGAGAATACCTGATGGAATAAGATGGAGAACGGTTTTTTCACCGTTGATTACGAGAGTATGGCCTGCGTTGTGACCGCCCTGGTAGCGTACAACATATTTAGCCCGTTCAGTCAGAAGATCGACGATCTTACCTTTACCTTCGTCACCCCATTGGGTGCCCAGTACGACGACGTTGTTACCCATTTTTCAAAATCACCGTTTGCTTAAAAATGGATTCTACCATCGCTTTTTCAGAGTTACAGCACTTTTTGCACTCAAAAATGACCTCGATCAGTCTGTTTTTTGTTCAGCCAATCGTTTTCCTCAACATGTAGTAGACCACAACGCCCGCAACCACAAGTCCACCGCCAAAACGACGTAAAATATTATCGGGCAAATTGGTCATCGCAGCGATCATCTTCTTCCATGCCTTCGGGTAAAGCATCGGCCCTAAACCTTCCAGCACCAAAACCAGGGCAAGCGCCAGCCAGATTGTCGAATTCATTCATTATCCTTATAGAAAAAGAAAACCACCGACATCCCTGAGGATGCGGTGGCTTTATTGACCTGTACCGCAGTCGTTATATTAACGCGTTGCGGAAGTCGGCGTCTTCATGTAGCGGAAGAAATCGCTGTCCGGGCTCATGACCATCACGTCCTGATTGCCAGAGAAGCTGTTCTCATAAGCACGCAGGCTACGGATGAATGCGTAGAAGTCCGGATCTTTACTGAATGCATCAGCAAACAGTTTGGCTGCTTCTGCATCGCCTTCACCACGCATGATGCGGCCCTGACGCTCAGCTTCTGCCAGCGTTCTGGTCACTTCATAGTCGGCAGTCGCGCGCAGTTTTTCCGCTTCTTCCTGACCTTGTGAACGGTGACGACGTGCTACCGCTTCACGCTCGGCGCGCATACGGTTGTAGATCGCTTCAGACACTTCGGTCGGCAGGTTGATCTGCTTGATACGCACATCGACAACTTCAATACCCAGCGCCGCCATACTGTTCGGGTTGATGACCGGTACTTTACCCTTCGTCTCAGCCGTTACGCGCTCTGCCGCTTCGGCAATGGCGTTATCTGCCGCCGGGGTAGTAACTTCATCTTCTGTACCCGCAGAACCGGAGTTCAGCGCGTCACGTACTTCGAGGGTCAGACGACCACGGGAATCGGTGACGATGTCTTTCACGTCCAGGCGACCAATTTCAGAACGCAGACGGTCAGAGAACTTACGTTTCAACAGCACTTCCGCTTGCGAAATGTCGCCACCGCCCGTTGCCAGGTAGTAACGGCTGAAATCACTGATGCGCCATTTGATGTAAGAGTCGACGATCAGGTCTTTCTTCTCTTTAGTCACAAAGCGGTCGGCCTGGTTGTCCATGGTCTGAATACGTGCATCAAGCATTTTCACCGTTTCAATGAACGGTATCTTGAAATGCAGACCCGGCTCATAAACCAGAGGTTTGTTGTCATCGTCACGCAGTACCTTACCAAAACGCAGCGTAATACCGCGCTCACCTTCTTTGACGACAAAGACAGACATGTAAAGCACTACCAGCACGATGATGATAATCGCGATAACTGACTTACGCATCGTTATTCCCCCTGACGCTGGTAGTCGTTACGCTGCGCGTTAGCGCGGCGTTGGTCCATAATATCGCCCTGACTGGTGGACGACGTGTTGCTTGCTCCACTGGTTGTGGAGGAAGAGGCTGGCGGCAGACGCAGCAGATTGCTGGCACCGTTATCGCTCTTCGCCGCAGGGGCGTTACCACCTTTCAGCATCTGGTCTAACGGCAGAACCATCAGGTTGCCACCTTTATCGTTAACCAGCACTTTGCGGGTGTTGCCCAACACTTTTTCCATCGTCTCGATATACAGACGCTCGCGGGTAATTTCCGGCGCAGCTTTATATTCCGGCAGAAGTTTAGCAAAGCGTGCCACTTCACCCTGGGCTTCCAGGATAGTCTGAGCCTTGTACGCACGCGCCTCTTCGAGGATACGTTGCGCCTGACCGTTCGCACGCGGCTGAACTTCGTTGGTATACGCTTCTGCTTCACGAATGTATTGCTGTTCGTTTTCACGCGCGGCAATCGCATCGTCAAACGCCGCTTTTACTTCTTCCGGCGGACGAGCTGCCTGGAAGTTGACGTCCAGCAGAGTGATACCCATGTCATACGGACGAATCGTCTCTTCCAGTTCGCGCTGAGTATCGCTACGAATCACGGTACGACCTTCCGTCAGAATGCGGTCCATGGTGTATTTACCGATAACCCCACGCAGGGCGCTGTCGGTAGCCTGACGCAGGCTGTCATCCGGACTGGTCACGCTATACAGATATTTTTCCGGATTGGTGACGCGGTACTGTACGTTCATCTCAACGCGCACCACGTTTTCGTCCGACGTCAGCATCACACCGGAAGCAGCCAGTTCACGCACGGCTTCCACGTTCACCGGTTTGACTTCGTCGATAAACGTCGGTTTCCAGTTCAGACCCGGCTCAACCAGATGGCTGAATTTACCAAAGCGTGTTACCACGCCGCGTTCGGCTTCTTTAATGGTGTAGAAACCACTGGCCGCCCAAATAATGACAATCGCTGCCGCTGCGATGGTAACGACACGACCGCCAAGCTGCGGGCGCGGGCCTTGCGATGAATTACCACCGCCAGATCCGGTGCCTTTACCGCCGCCCAGACCACCGAGCTTTTTGCTCAGTTTGCGGAAGATATCATCTAAATCAGGTGGCCCTTGATCGCGACCGCCTTTGTTTCCATTTCCCTCAGAGTTGCCGCCAGGTTTGCTGCTTCCCCACGGGTCGCGGTCTTGTCCGTTATTACCGGGCTGATTCCACGCCATGTTTGTGCTCCATATTTGTTATGCGGTGATCCCTGTTGTCTTTCGACGCCAGAGGATATGACTCCACGCTTCAGACGCTACGCCGTTAGATCAAGTAATCGATCAACGCCGGTTCTTGTTTGCAGAGGCGACGCCAGTCAACGATCGGCATACGAACTTGCAGACTTACACTGCCGTCCTCCTCCATCCACTCTTTTTCTATTGCCTGAAGCTGATAAAAACGACTTCTCAGACGCCCTTCCTGCGGCGGCAGACGCAATGTATGCTGCGCCACCTCGCCGGAAAGACGCTCCGTCAAAGCCTGAAAAAGCTGTGGTATCCCCGCTCCGGTCTGCGCAGAAAGCCAGACACGGATCGGTTTGTTCTCTTCGTCCCGATCAATACGCGGTTCAAAATCTTCCAGCATATCGATCTTGTTCATCACCAGCAGGGTTGGGATCTCGTGAGCATCGATCTCTTCAAGAACCGTATTCACCGCTTCGATGTTTTCTTGTACTCGCACATCTGCCGCGTCAATGACGTGCAGCAGCAATGTGGCTTGCCGCGTCTCTTGTAACGTGGCTTTAAATGCCGCCACCAGATCGTGCGGCAGGTGGCGAATAAACCCTACGGTATCTGCCAGCACGGTTTCACCGACATCCGCGACGTCAATACGCCGCAACGTCGGGTCGAGGGTGGCAAACAACTGGTCTGCCGCATAGACCCGCGCTTCGGTGATGCGATTGAAAAGGGTAGATTTACCGGCGTTGGTATATCCCACCAGCGAAACAGTAGGAACGTCGGCTTTGATACGCGATTGCCGCCCCTGCTCACGCTGTTTTTCAACTCTTTCCAGGCGCGACTGTATCTGCACGATGCGATTACGCAACAAACGACGGTCGGTTTCGAGCTGGGTTTCACCCGGACCACGCAAACCGATCCCGCCTTTCTGTCTTTCAAGGTGGGTCCAGCCACGCACCAGGCGCGTAGCCAGATGGCGCAACTGCGCCAGCTCAACCTGCAACTTACCCTCATGGGTACGCGCACGCTGGGCGAAAATATCTAAAATAAGGCCGGTGCGGTCGATAACACGACACTCGCACAAACGCTCCAGGTTACGCTCTTGCGCCGGGCTCAGGGCATGGTCAAAAAGAACGACCGAAGCACCCGTCGCTTTGACAGCTTCCGCAATTTCAACTGCTTTACCTTCACCTACAAAATACTTTGGGTGCGGCGCTTTACGGCTACCGGTAATCACCTGCAATGCTTCGACACCGGCGGAAGAAACCAGAGATTCAAACTCCTGGAGGTCTTCCATATCTTTGTCTTGCGTAAAATAGATGTGTACCAGTACCGCCTGCTCACCAGCATCATAACGGTCAAACAAGCGTATAACCCTCTAAATAGATCAGCGGGGAACGCAGGATCGCTGGCTCCCCGTGTAAAAAAAACAGCATGAAACCTTATTCGGTTTCTTCGCTGTCCTGTTGCGCGGAAGTATTCTGCGCGCTGCTACCATGATGATAGTTACTGCTGGTACCGCCACCGGCGTTGTTACTGTGATGAGAAACCGGGCGAGACGGGACAACAGTAGAAATCGCGTGCTTGTAAACCATCTGGCTGACCGTGTTTTTCAACAGGATCACGAACTGATCAAAAGACTCGATTTGTCCTTGCAGCTTAATACCATTCACCAAATAAATAGAAACTGGAACACGTTCCCGACGCAGTGCGTTCAGGAACGGATCTTGTAAAGATTGCCCCTTAGCCATTCTCTCTTTTCCTTATATGCTTATTTGTACTTTGAACCTTTCGATTCTGAAAAAATTGCGCACGATACGTCTCAATTGTACACATTCAGCCTGCGATAGCACCAACAACCTGTAATACTTCGTCACGCGCCTGTTCTGGTTTTTCACTGTCAAGCCAGTGAACCCCTTCCCAACCACGCAGCCAGGTTATCTGCCGCTTCGCCAACTGTCTCGTGGCGCAAACACCTCGATAAACCATTTCATCGTATGAGATTTCGCCTTCAAGGTAAGACCACATCTGGCGATAACCCACGCAACGAATGGAAGGCAAGTCCGTATGCAAATCTCCTCGGGCAAAAAGCGCCCGGACTTCTGCTTCAAAACCTGAAGCCAACATCTGATGAAAACGCTGCTCAATTCGTTGATGGAGCAGTTCACGGCTCGCCGGGGCGATGGCGAACTGATGCACCTGATACGGTAGAGCGTCTCCTGACGTTTGCGTCAGTTCCGTTAAAGTTTTACCCGAAATGAAAAAAACTTCCAGTGCCCGGGAAAGCCTTTGTGGATCATTTGGATGAATCCTTGCTGCCGCAACCGGATCGATCTCCTGAAGTTGACGATGCAATGACTCCCAACCTTGCTCTGCCGCCTGTTGCTCAATTCTGGCCCGCACTTCGGGGTCTGCCGACGGTAGTGGCGACAACCCTTCCAGCAATGCCTTGAAATACAACATCGTACCGCCCACTAATAGTGGGATCCGCCCCGCCGCGGTGATATCGGCCATTTCCGCCAGCGCATCGCGGCGAAAATCAGCGGCCGAATAAGCCTGCGACGGATCGCGAATATCCAGCAATCGGTGCGGCGCGGCGAGTAACTCTTCAGCGTTTGGCTTCGCCGTCCCGATATCCATCCCTTTGTAAATAAGGGCAGAATCAACGCTTATCAACTCTACTGGTAAAATTTTACGCAGCTCAATGGCTAACGCCGTTTTACCGGAGGCCGTCGGCCCCATCAAAAAAATCGCCTTAGGCAGGCTCGCCTTACTGATATCACTCATCTTTCAGGGCTTTTATCGCCGGATGTAAATCAACAGATTGTAACAGACCACCCGGCGGCGTTTTCACAAGTTGCGGACATAACCGTTCCACGTCCGCCAGCAGGGTGATGGCCTGTGCCATTGACCACTGCGCATGTTCGCTCATCAGATTTCGTGCAATCCACTGCGCAATATTGCCAGGTTCGAATACGGACTGCTTCGCCAGGTAGCCTATCAGTTCAGGAATCAAGATTTGTAAATTTTGTTGGCGTAAGGGTAAAGGCACGGCCCTGATGGTCACATACTGTGCATCGGACTGGAAATCAATACCCAATTCCGCCAGGGCAGACTGCGCTTTTTCTAATGCCGATTTTTCTTCGCCAGAAACTTTTAGCCGCAACGGAATAAGCAACGGCTGAGCGCAAACTGGCGTTTCACCCGGCGTCAACTGCGCCTGACGCAGCCAACGTTCTGCCACTGGCAGGGCTAAAAGTGAAATGTTGCCGTCGCGCTCCAGCAACGCACAGTCGGAATGGACGATAGTCAGTACCCGACCAAAACTCTGACTGTTCGCCGCAAGCGCTGGCTCCTGCGGTTCAGGTGCTTTTGGTTTTTGCATCGGCGCAGGCGTTTGCAAAAGCTGGCGATACACTTCACCTTGCTGTTTCTGGTAGCCTGGCTGCGCATTCGGCCAGGAAGCTGCTGGACGACCACCAGAGGCGGGCGCAGGAGAGTAGCGGGGGGCTACCGGTTCGCGAACTGCCGGTTCAGCAAAATGATTACGCCCGGCGGCCACGCGGTTCTCCGGAATGGTTCGCGGTGCAGGTTGAGGTTCATCGTCCAGTGGCAGCGGCGTTTCCAGCTGTTGTTGTAGCACACTCAGCACGCCCTGATAGATAAAGTCGTGCACCAGACGCGACTGATGGAAACGCACTTCGTGTTTGGCGGGGTGCACGTTGACGTCCACTTGATGTGGGTCGATCTCCAGATACAACACAAATGCCGGTTGCTGATCGGCCCCCAGTTTGTTTTCGCAGGCCTGACGGATCGCATGATTGATCAGGCGATCGCGCATCATGCGACCATTCACGTAGCAATACTGAATTTCTGCCAGTGTGGGCGTGGTGTGGTTTGGATCTGCCACCCAACCGCGCAGCGTGAGATCGCCGTGCTGCCATTCAATCGCCAGCGCATGTTCGAGAAAAGCGGTGCCGCAAATCGCGCCTAAACGCCGTTCTTTTTGCCCGCCTTCCGGCACTGCGCGATACTGGCGAACTATTTTGCCGTTATGCGACAGATTGATAGTGACGTCGAAACGCGCCAGCGCAATGCGGCGGATGATTTCATCAATATGGTTAAATTCGGTTTTCTCGGTACGCAGGAATTTCCGCCGCGCCGGGGTGTTGTAGAACAGATCCAGCACTTCCAGCGTCGTTCCCACCGGATGCGCCGCAGGTTTAACAGTCACGTCCATATCGCGCCCTTCGGCATATGCCTGCCAGGCTTCCTGCTGATCTACGGTGCGCGAAGTGAGCGTCAGACGGGAAACTGAACTGATACTCGCCAGCGCCTCACCGCGGAACCCCAGGCTGATAATAGCTTCGAGATCGTCCAGAGAGGCGATTTTACTGGTAGCATGACGCGCCAGCGCCAGCGCCAGTTCATCTTTTTTGATACCGCAGCCGTTATCACGAATGCGGATAAGTTTCGCCCCACCGCGTTCGATATCAATATCGATACGCGTCGCACCTGCATCGAGGCTGTTTTCCACCAGTTCTTTGACTACCGACGCAGGTCGCTCGACCACCTCACCTGCGGCAATCTGGTTCGCCAGTTGTGGCGGTAAGACCTGAATTGGCATCAATCGTCCTTAGTTTGGCAGCGTGCGATCTGGCGTCGTCACCGTGCTGGCCGTTTGTGCCGTTGCCCCCTGCGGCGCAGATTGCATCGGGTGCGCAAGGAAATAATTGCGCAGGCCTTTGTAAATGGCTTCTGCCAGCTGTTGTTGGTAATCGTCGCTCGCCAGCAAACGTTCTTCGCTGTTGTTGCTGATAAAACCGGTTTCGACCAGTACTGATGGGATATCCGGCGAACGCAGAACGCCAAGGCTGGCGTGTTCTGGTCGACGTTTATGAATTTCGCCAATGCGTTGCAACTGGCTGATCATACTGGTCGCTACATCATACCCTACCCGCTGGGAATGACCGAACTGTAAATCCAGCACCGCCTGGCTTAAATACGGGTCAGACTGACTGTTCGCCAGCACATCGCCCGCTCCGCCCAGCAGCTCCGACTGTTTCTCGTGCTGCTCCAGCCAGCTGGCCATTTCGCTGTTGGCGCGACGGTTAGAGAGCACCCATACGGAAGCGCCAGTCGCACTGCGGTTCGGTGCGGCATCAGCGTGAATCGACACGAGGAAATTGGCGTTTTGCTTACGTGCCACATCGCTGCGCCCCATTACCGAGATAAAGTAATCCCCGTCACGGGTTAAAACGCCCTTAAACATCGGATCATCATTGAGTAAAGTACGCAATTTACGCGCGATGGCGATGGTGACATTTTTCTCCCGCGTACCACCAGGGCCGATAGCGCCAGGATCCTGACCGCCGTGTCCGGCATCAATAGCGATGATAATTTTATCGCCTGTGTTAGCCGTCGCGCGCACTGCCGGACGCGTTACCGTATTACTGCTGATAACACCCGTAGTGCGGTTACTTTCGGTTTTAAACGGATTACGCGCCGGTTCGCTGACGCGCGGTGCGACAACCGCAGGCGTTTCAACGCGCTTCGCAACCACTGGCGGCGGTGGAGGCGGTGGCGGCGGTGGCGGCGCATCAGCGTTAATCGTAAAGACGACAGTGTAATTGTTACCATTCTGCCGCTTCACCGCTTCGGTTTTACCGTTTTCGGTGAGATCGACCACCAGCCGTAGCGTTTGTGCATCTTTAGGCGTTCCAGAGCGAATCGCCTTCACCAGATTATTACCGCTGAACAACAACGGTAGCCCCTGAATCACACCCGTTTGTTTGATATCGAGCGCCACGGTGCGTTTGTTTTGATGGCTAAACGCGTAATCAGGATCGCCAGTAAAACTCAATGTTATTCGCGCCTGTTGATTACCGTTAGAAACCTGAATATCAGAGAGCGTAGCGGCGCCAGCCTGCGCGCACAGCAGCAGCAACGTCGCTACCAACCAATTTCTGATGCGATACATCATCCCGCCACCTTTCAAAGGTTAACCGGCTAAACGCGCCAGCAACAATTCACCCGCAGAGGAAACCGCACTCACGCGCGCCTCACGGCCTTGTGCCTGATAATCAATGTGTATTTCGACATCCGGGTCAGGAAGAACACCTGTACCTTGTTGTGGCCACTCCACCAGGCAGATGGCATCGTTGGCAAAATAATCGCGGATCCCCATAAACTCCAGCTCCTCGGGATCGGCAAGGCGGTATAAATCAAAGTGATACACCATTAAGTTGTCGAGCGTATAGGGTTCGACCAGCGTATAAGTGGGGCTTTTGACATTACCCTGATGACCCAGAGCCTGTAAAAAGCCCCGGCTAAAGGTGGTTTTACCTGCGCCTAAATCGCCATACAGATAGATTACGGTTGCACCATCGCAGGCTTTCGCTACCCGCTCGCCCAGGTCTAATGTTGCCTGCTCATCAGGGAGCGGAATTACTCGATTCATCATGGTTTTTATCAGTCACTTCCGGGTTAACAATACGCTGTAGCGTGGAAAAGAGATCGGTCGCCAGCATTCCGCGCGTTCCAAAACGCGCCGCCAGTACGTCAGCTGCCGTACCGTGGGCGACACAGCCCGCGCACGCTGCATCATACGGCGACAGTTTTTGCCCAAGCAATGCGCCAATAATACCAGAGAGCACATCGCCCATGCCGCCGCTCGCCATGCCTGCATTTCCGGCATCAATAATGCCTAAAGCGTCAGGATGCGCGGCAACTACGGTTCCGGCACCTTTCAGCACCGCTACGCCGCCATAACGTTGTACCAGACGTTGGGCGTAATGTAAGCGGTCACTTTCAATTTCAGCGACGGAACAGCCTAACAACCGTGCGGCCTCGCCAGGATGCGGCGTGATCACGCGATTGTGACGCTTATCAGGATTGATTGCCAGCAGGTTCAATGCATCGGCATCCCATAACATCGGTTTGCGAAAATTCTCAACTTTTTGTAGGGCTTTTTTCCCCCACTCTTGCTGGCCCAGACCGGGACCAATCACCACCACATCGGCCCATTCCAGGCTTTCGGTAAGAGAGTCCATAGTCAGTTCATGCACCATCAATTCTGGTCGTGCAGTCAGCAGCGGCGCAATGTTCTCACTGCGGGTCAGTACTCGGACTAAACCAGCACCAGCACGCAGTGCCGCTTCCCCCGTCATACGAATAGCCCCCGCCGTGCCGTGATCGCCACCAACAATCACCAGCCGCCCGTGATCGCCTTTATGCGAAGTCGGGCGACGCGGTTTCAGCCAGTGAGAAAGTTGTTCTGCCGAAAACCGCTGAATTTTCGTCTCCTGACCTGCCAACCAACTGTCCAGCCCCAGCGAGTCAAAATGCAGTTTTCCGGTAACATCCCGGGCTTTCCCGGTGAGCAAGCCAGGTTTCAGCGCAATAAAAGTGATGGTGTGATCGGCGTTGATTACCGCGCCTGGCGTAGCGCCAGTTTCAGCCAGCAGGCCGGAAGGGATATCAACCGCCACAATCGGCGCAGGGTGAGTATTAGCGTGGTCGATTAACTGGCTAATGGATACGCGGGGCGCGTGCTGCAATCCGGTACCGAGCAGCGCATCAACAATCAGATCTACCGACTCAGGCCAGACAATATTCGAAGCATGGATCTCGCCTCCCGCGTTTAACCATGCATCGCGTGCCTGCGCGGCCTCTTCCGGTAACGGTTTGTCACTTTCCTGGGCCAGCAGCGTGACCTCAATGCCGACCGCTTTTGCCAGCCGCGCAATCACATAACCATCGCCGCCGTTATTGCCATGACCGCACAGCACCAGCCAGTGGCAGGCATCAGGATAAGCCGAACGACACACCTGAAATACGGCTTCACCAGCGCGAAGCATCAGCTCATAGAGTGTGAGCCCCAACGAATCTGCCGCCTCGCGTTCGCCGCGGCGGATATCGTCGGCGTGCCAGACGGTGTGTGGTATACTTACGGGGTTTTTCTTCATTGTATGGTCCGTCATGTCAGAGCCCCTCGATCTCAATCAGTTAGCGCAAAAAATTAAACAGTGGGGGCTGGAACTGGGCTTTCAGCAGGTAGGTATTACCGATACCGATCTCAGCGCGTCCGAGCCCAAACTGCAAGCATGGCTGGACAAACAATACCACGGCGAAATGGACTGGATGGCGCGTCACGGTATGCTGCGCGCCCGCCCCCATGAGTTATTGCCCGGTACGCTGCGCGTCATCAGCGTGCGGATGAATTACCTTCCTGCTAACGCTGCATTTGCCAGCACGCTGAAAAACCCCAAACTCGGCTATGTAAGTCGTTATGCGTTGGGCCGTGACTATCACAAACTTCTGCGCAACCGACTCAAAAAGCTGGGCGAGATGATTCAGCAACATTGTGTTTCGCTGAATTTTAGACCGTTTGTCGATTCTGCGCCTATTCTCGAGCGCCCGTTAGCTGAAAAAGCAGGTCTTGGCTGGACAGGTAAGCACTCACTTATCCTCAATCGCGAGGCCGGTTCGTTCTTCTTTTTAGGTGAATTACTGGTCGATATTCCGCTGCCCGTGGATCAACCGGTCGAGGAAGGATGCGGTAAATGCGTGGCTTGTATGACGATTTGCCCGACCGGCGCCATCGTCGAGCCATATACCGTCGATGCTCGCCGCTGTATCTCTTATCTCACAATTGAACTGGAAGGGGCGATCCCGGAAGAGCTGCGTCCATTGATGGGAAACCGTATTTACGGTTGCGATGACTGCCAGCTTATCTGCCCGTGGAATCGCTATTCGCAACTCACTAAAGAAGACGATTTCAGCCCGCGCAAACCACTACACGCACCGGAACTCATTGAGTTATTCGCCTGGAGTGAAGAGAAGTTTTTAAAAGTCACGGAAGGTTCGGCGATTCGCCGTATAGGTCACCTGCGTTGGCTGCGTAATATCGCCGTGGCATTAGGCAATGCCCCCTGGGATAAAACGATTTTGACAGCGCTGGAAAGTCGTAAAGGTGAGCACCCACTTCTTGATGAGCACATAGCGTGGGCGATTGCGCAGCAAATCGAGAGGCGAAATGCGTGCGTCGTAGAGGTACAACTACCGAAAAAACAGCGTCTGGTTCGGGTGATTGAAAAAGGGTTACCGCGTGACGCCTGATTCATCCACAGCTTGTGAATAAAAATAAAAACGCATTGCAATTCAAGGCGAATAAAATCGTCAAGTGATCGACTCGACAAAACGAGATCTTAATTTTCAACCTATATATCAATAAGTTAAAAAAATACTATTCACCGTGCGAAGTTTCTTTGAAATTAAGATTACGACATGAGGCTGTGGATAACTCTGTTTACAAGAGTTTGTCAGAGACAACAAAAACCAGCAATAACGCATCGCGTCGCTGTGGATATTTTATTGAGAGAAGAATTTGGAGCGGGAAACGAGACTCGAACTCGCGACCCCGACCTTGGCAAGGTCGTGCTCTACCAACTGAGCTATTCCCGCTTGGGTGGTCTGTGCTTTGCAGCACTTTCAAATTTTGGAGCGGGAAACGAGACTCGAACTCGCGACCCCGACCTTGGCAAGGTCGTGCTCTACCAACTGAGC